>CAUQZV010000004.1:0-64136 GCA_963522415.1 uncultured Veillonella sp.
CGAAAGTACTTGGCTGGAAACGGCCTGGGAGGATAGGAAGTCGCTGATTAATAAAGAAATAGCACCCAAAAGGGTGCTATTTTTTTATTAATCAATTATCTTAAATCCACTAAAGCCGTTTCCAGCCAACATGACTCAAGTAGAATCTATGGAAGAATGCTATAGGCCTGGGATCCCCAGTGAACCACTTTCATAGGAGCGAAGCGACGCATGAAAGTGTGTGAATCGGGGAGTTCCTGGCGTAAGATTTTGGAGCCCCAAAGGGGCGCTCAAAATCCACAGCTAGGAACAAATAGGATGTCGTAACTAATATGACTATATCTGTAATCTTTTTATCTTAATATACCTAAACTCTATAATTGTATAACATATATATACTATCTCTTTATGAGATAGTTTTTTATATTTTTTGTCCCATTATATACAAAAATGTCCCACATTGTAGTATAATATAAACAATATAAACAATATAAATAATATAAATAATAGGAGGGACCGGTAATGAAGAAAAAGAATATACTTAATTTAATAAAATACCATGTAGAGAAGAATGATAGTGCATTTAGAAATGAGAGTATTTCTATTGCTAGATATTTTGATAGTATTGGGGATCAGGATTTAGCTGAATATATCTTAGGTTTACTATCTGAATTACCTCAATTTAGCCCTCAGAGTATAGAAGTTAATAGTGAATTTTTAGAACAATTAGATACGACGAAATTGGAGGCCTTACATTTACCAATAGAGATTATGAATGATGTAAAAGGTATCATTAATGCAGTAGGGCATAATGTAGGGATAAATAAATTTCTTTTTGAAGGGTATCCAGGTAGTGGTAAAACTGAGGCAGCCAAACAAGTAGCAAGATTATTAAATCGAAACTTATATAGAGTAGATTTGGAAAGTCTGATTGATAGTAAATTAGGTAAAACAAATAAAAATATTATTCAAGTTTTTGATGAAATTCATGCTCTTCCTAATGCTAGTCAAGCTGTGATACTATTTGATGAAATTGATATCATTGCACTTGATCGAGTAAACTCTAACGATGTTAGAGAAATGGGGCGAGTTACGTCAACTATATTACGAGAATTAGATAGATTATCCGAAAATAATAAGGATATTATTTTAATTGCCACAACAAATCTATTTAATAATTTTGATAAAGCTTTACTTAGACGCTTTGATGCTACTATAAACTTTAATCGATATACAAAGGAAGATTTAATTGAAATAAGTGAATTTTATTTCTCCTCTTTTATTAAAAATTTTAAAGGGATCACTAAAGATATTCGACTATTACGTAAAATTTTAAAAGTAAGTGAAACATTACCATATCCGGGTGAACTTAAAAATATTATAAAAACATCTATTGCATTTAGTGATGTATCATCAGAATATGATTATTTAAAGCGATTATATAATGCCTTAATCGGAAAACTAGATTATAAAGATGTCTCAGACTTATATCTGGAAGGATTTACTGTACGTGAAATTGAAAAACTGAAAGGAGAGTCTAAAAGCACTGTATCTAGGAAACTACAAAAGGAGGTAGTATAGTGTGAATTATGTTCTGGAGTTAAAGAATAAACGATTTATACAAGCAGATAAGAAAAATATAGGTGGCGGAATTACTATGAATAGTAAAGTAGATGTTACCGTCACACAGTTAGATACTTTGATAAAGCAATTAAGTTCTATTCAAGAATTTTGGAAGAGAGAACATAAACTATTTGCAGGTCTTTTGGTAAGTGTTCATTATAATAAAATTGCGGCAAAAAGTAATCGTATTTCTGGATTATTTAAAGGTACAGATTCTAATAATGCCGTAGTAGGAGCTAAGTTTAGTGATGATAAGTCTAAACATATCATCACGTATTTTTTAGAAGATAAGGATCTTACTAAAAGTATCGAATTACTTTTACAAGTAAAAGTAATTTTAAATGAAGTATATACTGGAAGAATGAATAAAAATATATTAGAGAATGCCGAAAAAGTGCATTCAAATATTTTTAAAAATTATCCGATTAGTATGTCTGTATTTAAAAGCGTGATTTCTGATGTTTCCTATATTGAATCGTTTGAAGTCGACCAACCAAAGTTAGTCAAAAGTCAAAGTATTGTTACTTTATATGATGTAAAAAAAGATATCAATGTATTGTTAGATGAAATAGGAATAGACCCTTTACATGTGACTATGTTAGATGATCAAACTATATATTTAACGGATACGCAAGTGCAAGTTTTATTTGAAAATGCAGCGTATTTAGTTGCAATGGCTACTGTTGATATATCTCAATTGCCACCAGATGAATTTATAGATACATATGAAAGTTATAGGGTTACTATTCCAGAACCAACAATTGAGCCAACAATAGGAGTCATCGATACATTATTTGATGAAAGGGTATATTTTTCTGAGTGGGTAGAATATCATGATATGGTTTCTAGCGATATAGAGAAATCATCACATGACTATAATCATGGAACAGCGGTATCATCTATTATTGTAGATGGGCCCAGATTAAATCCGTGGTTAGATGATGGTTGTGGTCGGTTTAGAGTTTGTCATTTTGGCGTGGCTGTAGGGAAAAGTTTTTCATCATATACTATCATTAAAAATATAAAGAAAATAATAGCTAACAATAGAGATATAAAGGTATGGAATATCTCTTTAGGGAGTAGTTATGAAATTAATGACAACTTTATATCAGTGGAAGCTGCTACATTAGATAGGATTCAGTTTGAAGAAGATGTCATCTTTGTGGTAGCGGGCACAAATAAGTCTAGCACGGATGTTATGAAAATAGGTGCTCCAGCTGACTCAATTAATAGTGTTGTTGTAAATGCAGTTACTAAGGAGGGACTATCTACAGCCTATACAAGAAGAGGGCCTGTATTGTCTTTTTTTGCTAAACCTGATGTAAGTTACTATGGTGGTAGTAAAGGTGATTATATCCAAGTATGTGAACCAAATGGAGTTCATGGAGTTGCGGGTACATCGTATGCATCGCCTTGGATAGCTAGAAAACTTTCTTATTTAATCGATATACTAGGGTTACAGAAAGAAGTAGCGAAAGCATTACTTATCGATTCTGCGCGTGGGTGGAACGAAAATCTCGATCCTAATTTATTAGCTACTTATGGACATGGGATTGTACCAATTCATATTAACGATATTATTCAAACTAAAGACGATGAGATTAAATTTTTGGTATCGGACATTAGTGAAAAGTGGAATACCTATAATTATCACTTTCCAGTACCTCTTGAAGATGATAAATATCCGTACATTGCGAAAGCGACTATGTGCTATTTCCCACTATGTGATAGATTGCAGGGTGTTGATTATACTAATACAGAGCTTAACTTACATTTTGGAAGAATAGGCAATAATAAAAAAATTATAGATATAAAAGGTGATAAACAAAACTCAGATACTGTATTTGATGAGGGTATATCCTATCTGAATGAGAAAGAAGCTAGAAAACAGTTTAGAAAATGGGATAATGTTAAATATATTTCTGAAAGCATCACAAAACGCATGAGAGCAAAGACTTCCTATGAGTATAAAAACTGGGGTATGGAAATTAAGACGAACAATCGATTAGATCCTAAAGATGGAATTGGAGTACGATTTGGTGTTGTAGTGACATTAAAAGAAATAAATGGAGTTAATCGCATTGATGAGTTCATTCGTAACTGTACATTAAACGGGTGGAATGTGAATAAAATAGATGTGAAGAATCGAGTTAGTATCCATCAGAAGATGAATGAAGAGATTGAGTTTGAGTGATTGTAAGATAAAAAACATTGAAGTATTTTCTTTTATGTAAGGTAAGTCTTATACTATGTAATTTGATAGAATTAGATGAGAGGATTAGATGGCTGATATTAATAAATTTAATACATTAAATTCTATAATACTTGATGAAATTAATTCTGTATATATAGAATCACTAGATTATGCACTTTTAGAGGATGATATTAAGAATTTTGCTATAGCTGGCAAATATGGTGCAGGTAAGAGTACAATATGGAATAGCTATAAAAAAGAACGATTACAAAATAATAAAATTTCAGGAAAAATAAAAAGTAAACTTAATAATATTATAACTATTTCTTTAGGAAAGTATGTAGATACAACAGAAAAGTCTGATAATAGTGATATCATATTAGAAAGCAGAGTTGAAAGACAAATAATAAATCAGATATTAGCTCAAATAGATGATAAAAGTAGTAATCAATGTAAATACAGATTTAAAGTTACTCGGGAGTTGAGTGAGATATATAAAACAATAATTTCTTTATCTATTATTGTTTCAGTGATTTATTTTTTTATTATTAAAGAGGATATATTTCTCTACTTAACAACCACTGCGAAATTGATATCGTATTTAATATGTTTTATGTGTTTTTTATTTGGGGTAGTACTTCTTATATATGAGCTTTTAAAAAATAGAAATATTACCTTTTCTAGTATAAATTTTCAGGGGGTTGAGGCAAAATTTGATAATAATAACCTAGATGAAACTATTTTAGAAAGAGATATAAAAGAAATAGTACTCCTTCTGTATAGTTCAAAAGTTGAAGTTGTAGTTTTTGAAGATTTAGATAGATATGATAACCTTGATTTATTTACTAGACTAAGAGAACTAAACTATTTACTCAATTCTTTTATTATCAATAATAAGGAAGATAGAATTGTTAAGTTTGTATATATGATAAAGGATAGCCTATTTATTTCTAAAAATAGAACAAAATTTTTTGATTTTATAATTCCTATTGTTCCTATCGTTGACTCTAAAACATCAGAAAGTCATTTATTTAATCTATTTAAAAAAATAGAAGATGCACCTAATAAAGAATTTCTATTCAAGATTTCTTTATATATTGATGATATGCGACTTTTAAAAAATATAGTAAATGAATATATAATATATTCGAAAATTATACCATTAAGTGAACTAAATTTAGATAAAGATATATTATTTTCTTTAATGGCAATAAAAAATATATTTCCGAAAGAATTTGAATTATTGCAAGAAGATAAAGGATATATCGTAGATGTTTTGACACAACTAAAATCTGTCAAGAATTTATTAATATATAAATTCAAAGAGAAAATAGATAGCTTAGGAAAAGAAATAGAATGTTTAAAAAGCACTATTATTAAGAACGAGATTGATGAGTTAAGTTTGTTAATTCCAACACATATTGCAGTAATTTCTGGAAGTAATAAACAAAGTTGGGCTCAATTTTTGACAGAATGGAATAAGGAACCTGAAAAATATTATAATATTAACGAATATAATAGTAGTATTCATAACTATAATTATAAACTATTTTTAGAACGTTATATTTTTAGTAATACTGAAAACACTGAAAGATTAAATAAATTACCTACAAATTTAGATATTAAAAGTCAAATACAAAAGTTAGAGTTACAGATACAAAAAACTTTAAAAGAGAGGGAGCAGGTGTACCAATATAATATAAAAAAAATAATAGCATCATTAACTTCGGAAGAAGTAGATACTTTGTTTTCAGAAATAAAATCAGATATAAAGGAAAATTATTATTTTCCTTTGATTAGATTTTTAATTCTTAATAATTATATAAATGAAAGTTATTACTACTATAAAGGGTATTATAACGTCAATAATACAGGTATCATAAGCGTAAATGATATTATATACATGAAAGGATTATTTGAAGATAAAAAAATAGATGTCTTATTTAAAATTGACAATCCTAGAGAAGTAATAGCTAGATTGCATGAAGATGATTTTAAGCGTGGTAATTTTTTAAACAAGTATATCTTTGAGGCATGTTTGATTGATAATAAAAATAAGCATATCATATCAATGACAGCATCCGTAGATGAAAGAGACGATTATAAAACGTTAATTGTTGCATTAAAAAATATTAAAAGAAATCATGTTGAGAAGTATATTAATATATTAATAGAGAAATATGATAGTTGGATTATCAGAATTTTAAATGCTTGTATAGAGTGTGATGTCACTATTTTACATATTATATTAGTAACAATATTATCAAAGGAAAATATAAAAAAGGGATTACTAGATAGCTTTAAAACTTATATAGAAAGATATAATGAGCTAATCTTCGAAATTCCTAAAGGGTATACTGAGATTGTTATTATAAACTTACAAAAAGTAAATATTAAGTTTAATAGCCTTAAGGAGATATCTCATGCTAAAGAAATAATGATTCAGTTAGAAAAAATCAATGCGTATCAACTAAGTGTGACTAACGTTATTGAACTAGTAAAGAGCCTTTTGGGGAAATCTATAGAATATGGTAATTTATTAAATGAAGTGTTTACCTCTATAGAATTAGTTTCTACCAAGAAATATATAAAAGATAACTTTACCAATTTTATTCAACAATATATTTTAGAGTGCTCTGATGGAGAACAATTTATAAATAATGAGAATATAGTTTTAGAAATTTTAAATTCAGATATACTAGAACGTGAAAAAATATTTTATATAAGTCATAATCAAATAACTATTTCAAACTTAGCAAATCTAAAAAAATGTTTAAAAAATATAAGTATTCTCCATAGTCTATTAATCAATAATACAATAAGATTTTCCACAGAAAACCTATTAATTTTATGGAACTCAATGAATCGAATGCGGTATGACCTAATTACTTATATTAACAGGAATTTAAATACTGAGAATGCAGAAGGAATTCTTCATAATAATATAGATATTTGTAATCAATTGATTAACTCATCAATTCTCGATTTTGAATTGTTTAAAGTTGTAATTAAATTTGTTAACTATAAAATTAAAAAAATTAATAGAAACTTAAGTGTGGAGTCACTTAATTTACTTATAGAGAATAGTTTGATAGAAATAACTGAACATAATATAAAAAGTTTCGTGGATCGTAAGTATGAAGATCAAATTATTAAACTTCTAGAAATAACATCAAAAACATATGAAAAAAACTTTATATCTATGTTAGTAGATATGGATATATCTGATGAGTTAGTATATAGGATAATTAATAGTAACCTTTCACAAGAGAGCATAAAGATTTTAATAGATTTTTTAGGAGATCGAGTTTTAGTAAAAAAAATAAGGGTTTGTAGATCTGATATATTAAAGATTATTATTGATCAAGGCTTATCAGATGAAAATATCAAATATATAATAGATATTTTTGATCATATTAATTTGAAAAGAGATTTTATTCAATATTTGGTAGATTCGAAAAAACTTGATAGTTATAAAGATGTTATTAGTGAAAATATATTAATATATATTTTGAAGTTAGAGGATATTGATGTGGATATAAAGGTAGACTTAATTATAAATAAGATTTTGCATAGAGTACCAATAGATAGTATTAAAAAATATATATTAAAGGTACCTGAAATTGAAGAGCTTGCTACTGTTTGGGAACAAAAATATCCACTGCTAGATAATGAGCAAAAGAAACGTGTAGCTAGTGCATTAGCTAATGTTAATATGATAAAATATCGGCAGGGGAAAAGTGAAAAACGAATTATGTGCTGTTAATTAAGATAATAGATTAGTGTGGAAGAAATGATAAACCTTAACTAGCTATCAAAGGATACGATCAGATTTTAAGACTGAAAGTTAAAATATAAATTATGATAAATTTAAAACCTTTTACAAAATGGACTGGTGGTAAGCGCCAGCTTTTACCAGTTATATTAGAAAAAAAACCAAAACAATTTAATACGTATTTTGAGCCATTTATTGGTGGTGGAGCTGTTTTATTTGAGTTACAACCAACTACTGCTATTATCAACGATTTTAATACAGAGTTAATTAATTGCTATCAAGTGATAAAAAATAATCCTAAAGAGTTAATCGCGTTATTATCTGAACATAGGGATAATAACAGCAAAGATTACTATTTAGAAGTAAGATCTTGGGATAGAGATAGTACATATGCTAACCTAAGTGATGTAGATCGGGCTGCAAGGATTATGTATATGCTAAGAGTTGATTTTAATGGATTGTACCGGGTTAATAGCAAAAATCAATTTAATGTGCCTTACGGAAGTTATAAGAATCCTAAAATTGTTGATGAGGATTTAATTTGTGATATAAGCTCTTACTTAAATAGTAATAATATTACAATTCTAGAAGGAGATTTCTATAAAGCCGTAGAATTAGTAAAAGAAGACGATTTTGTGTATTTTGACCCTCCATATATTCCATTAAATGAAACAAGCTCATTTACATCTTATACACATGAGGGTTTTTCTTATGAAGACCAAGTTAGATTAAGAGATACGGTAAAAGAATTAACTCATAGAGGCGCTTATGTTATGCTTTCAAATTCCGCAAGTGAGCTAACACAAGAGCTATATTCTGATTTTAATGTACACTTAATCGATGTAGTGAGAACTAATGGAGCTACACAAAAGAGCCGAGGAAAGATAAAGGAGATTTTAGTAACAAATTATGAACCATGATATATTCAAGGAGGAAAATATGATAACACCGTATTATCATAAAGAAAGCTCTATATTAATTTGTGAAAACACATTTTCTTTTTTAGAAAAAATGAAAGATAATAGTATCGATATGATTTTTGCGGATCCACCATATTTTTTAAGTAATGATGGTATTTCAAATTCTGGTGGACATGTTATATCAGTTAATAAAGGTGATTGGGATAAAATCAACTCTTTAGAAGATAAGCATCATTTTAATCGTACTTGGATTAGAATGTGTAAAAGAATCCTAAAGCCTAATGGTACCATATGGATTTCTGGAACGTATCATAATATCTATTCTGTAGGTATGGCCTTAGAGCAAGAAGGTTATAAAATTTTAAATAACATTACTTGGCAAAAAACAAATCCAGCTCCTAACCTATCCTGTCGATATTTTACACATTCTACTGAAACTTTATTATGGGCACGTAAAAATGATAAAAGAGCAAGACATTACTATAATTATGAGCTGATGAAGTCAATTAATTCAGGTAAACAAATGAAAGATGTATGGACAGGGCCATTGACAAAACTAGCTGAAAAATGGGCAGGAAAACATCCAACGCAAAAACCAGAGTATTTATTGGAAAGAATTATTTTGGCGAGCACAAAAGAGGGGGACTATATTTTAGATCCTTTTGTGGGTAGTGGCACTACTGGAGTAGTAGCAAAGCGTTTAGGTCGTCGATTCATTGGAATAGATGCAGAAAAAGAGTACTTAGATATAGCAATAAGAAGAATTGAGCATGAAGGAGAGAAAACGTGGTCTTAAGAAACTTTGATGAATGGTTAAATACCATGACGGATTCAGTAGCAAGTTGGACATATTATACAGATTTTGAAAAAGTGTATGAAAATGTCAATGATATTAAAATTCCATTATGCCTTTTGAATAGCTTAATAGGAAGTAAGAATATAAAACAAGATTTTTTAAAGTTATATAATGAGTATCCAGAAGTATTGCGTGCTGTGCCTATTATTATTGCTAAAAGACTTAAAGACATCGTTGTTGTAAAAGATCCAGAAAAAGATTTCTATTTTGACTTTAGAAAACATGATTATACACCTGAGGAATATTCTTTATTTATGGAGAAAACGGGAATATATGATTTACTAGAACATCATTTAGTTGCAAGTCTATTGGACTATGTAACTGGTGTAGAAGTAGGTATGGATACGAATGGACGTAAAAACAGAACTGGTCACTCAATGGAAGCTATTGTTCAGCAATACCTAGAGCAAGAAGGATATGTTATGGGAGAGACTATGTTTAAAGAAATCTATCAAAATGAAATTGAAGAACGCTTTAACGTTGACTTATCCGCTATTACTAATGAAGGAACAACTCAGAAACGATTTGATTATGTAATTAAATGTAATACAACAATATATTTAATTGAAGTTAACTTTTATGCTACGGGCGGGTCTAAGTTAAACGAAACAGCAAGATCGTACAAAATGATTACAGAAGAAACTAAGAATATTCCTAATGTAGAGTTTATGTGGTTTACCGATGGAAAAGGTTGGCATAAAGCTAAAAATAACTTACGGGAAACATTTGAGGTATTGCCTAACTTATATAATATTAATGATCTATCAAATGGGGTATTAAAAAATATTATTTAATATATTAGGAGTATATCCTTCTTTCCCCTACAGAAAGGACCACTATGGAACAACTTTCTCCTAATCAACATAACAAACAAAACACTGATACATATCAAGATGTAATTCACACTCCTCATCCTACTATTACGGGCAAAAATGATGATATAATGTTTCCACGTCCAGAGATATATCTAGCAGAGGTTGAATTTGGTAATTCCAGAGAAATAGGTACTTTCATTTGCGAAGATATAGACATATGGTATGGAGACTTTGTCTATGTAACAGGCCCTATGCAAGACAAAATTGGAACAGTGCGAGATGTGGAC
This sequence comes from uncultured Veillonella sp., assembly GCA_963522415.1. GTDB lineage: Bacteria > Bacillota > Negativicutes > Veillonellales > Veillonellaceae > F0422. Next base: position 10,450 of record CAUQZV010000004.1, read on the forward strand.
TATTTTTGTAAGATCCGACCTTCTAAATATGAACGGGTGATAGCAAAAGTTGATACATCCCTATATGGTGAATTTTCTCCTATAGAACACTTATGGGTGACTTTTCAACGTAACAGTATTGAAAAGGATAAAATGCGCCTTTGGTTTCTATCACCCTTATTTGATGGGCCTTGTGTTAGTAATAATGATGTGGTTCCATTTTCATTGTTCAAGTTAGATGCTTTCCCTATATCTTCTATTCGTGCAGAGCGTGGGGAAGGCTATTATGAAGACCATCGTGTGGTTTATCTCTCTATCGATAAGGGAGAAGGGTATGCCATTGTACAAGGTTCTGAGTACTATGAGGTTACTTTCATCTATGAAGATGAGGAAATAAAAATGATTGTATGTAATTGCTATTGTGAGGGCCATTGCAAACATGAATATGCTGTATTATTACAGTTGCAGGACTTAGTGGATAATTGGGCAGTAAACTTTGATGAAAATTACCCTAAACAGGAATATTTTGCAGCGATTGATAAAACGGTAGCTTGGAATATGAGTATTAGTCGTAGACAGAAAGAAATCATTAGATTAACAGAAGATTCCTATGAGGGACTTATTATATATGAAGATTAAGGAGGCCCCATGCAAGAACGTAAACTTTCATCGGAAATGAAATTCGATGGTAAATTGATTAAGGTAACTTATGATGTAGCAGAGGTCAATGGTAAGGAAGCTTGGCGTGAGGTGGTACATCATCCAGGGGCAAGTGCAGTGGTAGCCATTGATGAGGAAAATCGTATTATTATGGAAAAACAGTTCCGCTATGCATTGAACGATTATTTATTGGAAATCCCTGCGGGTAAATTAGATGCTGGTGAAGATCCTTTGGTATGTGCTAAACGTGAGCTAGAAGAAGAAACAGGTATTGTAGCTTCGGAATGGATTAGTCTTGGAACTATTGCAACATCTCCTGGTTTTTGTAATGAAGTCATTCATTTGTATGTAGCAAAAGGACTTTCCAAAGGGGAAATCCATTGGGATGAAGATGAATATGTGGAAGTAGAGCGCTATACGTTTGACGAATTGCTACAACGTATTAAGGAAGAGAAAATCAAAGATAGTAAATCTTTATCCGCGTTGTTATTAGCTATGCCGTATTTAAAATAATGAAAGAATGCCTAGGAGTCTAACTTCCTAGGCATAGATTGTTTACGAGTGTTTAACAAAGAGGAGGTCTCTATGTTTAAACGAATTATTACGATTGTCACAGATAGTGTAGGGATTGGACATAGTCCGGAAGCAGAACGTTTTGGAGATTTGGGTGCTAATACATTGGGCCATATTGAAGAGGCGGTAGGGCCTTTACAAATTCCGAATTTACGAAAATTAGGCATCGGTAAGATTGCAGATATCACACCGCAACAAGATACAGTAGTGGGTGCCTTTGGTCGCATGCATGAACAAAGTACAGGAAAAGACACCACCAGTGGTCATTGGGAAATGATGGGGCACCCTGTGAAAGTTCCTTTCCCAACCTTTTATGATGGGTTTCCACAGGAGTTGATGGATACTTTTACGAAGGAAACTGGCTATGGATTCCTAGGCAATGAAGCGGCATCGGGGACGGAAATCATTGAGCGCCTGGGGGAAGAGCATATGAGAACGGGGAAACCTATTGTGTATACGTCTGCCGACTCAGTGTTTCAAATCGCCGCTCATGAAAGCATCATACCTTTAGAGGACCTATACAAGATGTGCCAAATTACGCGGGAACGAGTATGTATTGGAGACTACTATGTAGGACGTATCATTGCTCGTCCCTTTGTGGGGGAGCCAGGTCATTTTGTGCGTACCTCAAATCGTCATGATTATAGTCGTTTACCGGAAGGTCGATTTGTATTACAAGCTCTACAAGATGCGAAAGTACCGACCATAGGAGTAGGTAAGATTGGGGATATTTACGCTCATATCGGTTTGGATCAATCCTATCCAACAAAATCTAATTCTCATGGCATGAATCTAGTAGCTGCCTTGTTAGGGCATAGTGCGGATGATACACATGGTACATGTAGTACACATAATACACATACTATGCATGATACATCGGATACTACGTTAGAAGGTAGATTTACTCATGGCTATATGATGGTCAATCTAGTAGAGTTCGATAGCTTGTATGGACATCGTCGTGATGTACAAGGCTATGGCCGTGAGCTAGAAATGTTCGACTATCAATTAGGGGGATTGCTAGAATTATTAACAGAAGGTGATTTGTTACTCATTACGGCAGACCATGGTAATGATCCGACTTGGAAGGGAACAGACCATACGCGGGAACTCGTGCCCCTCTTGGCGTATTCACCATCTTTCACAGGGGCTATTGATCTTGGAGATAGAAGGAGTTTTGCGGACATTGGACAAACCATATTGGAAAACTTTGGAGTTACTGAATCCTTTGTGGGGGAAAGTTTCTTATGTGAACTAGGAAACTAGTGGTTTTACTTACTTTATTGTAGAGTTAGGCGTATAATGAAAATAAGATACATGTGAAAATGAGGAGGTGATAAAATGTGTACTATAAATATAAGTAAAAATGAAGAGCTAAAAGCCCTTGTAAAATTGCTAACCGATGGAGCAGCAGATTCTATTTTTTTACAAGATGAGGATACAGTAGCAGAAATAAAACTAATAAAAGATGTACTACAACCGATACAGTTTGGATTAGGAAATGGATTGTTTAAGGCTCCAGAGAATATTCATGCGGACGATGAAGCGATTCAAGAAGTATTTAAGGAGTACACACGATGAACTATTATTAGGGGATAATGAACCCTGCGTTTTGTGGGTCTAAGTATACAGTACTATAATAAAATTAGACATAGCAAAAGAGGCTATCAGTACTGAAGAATATTCTTCCTGACTGATAGCCTCTTTTTTGAGTACATGTACCTTCAAAATCTTACGCGCGTGTAATTTTATCAGAACGAAGGCAGCGTGTGCAAACGTTAACTCGTTTAGTTTCGCCGTCTACAATTGCTCGTACTCTTTGGATGTTTGGTTTCCAAGTTCGTTTGGAACGGATATGGGAATGAGAAACATTCATACCCGTAGTAGTGGATTTACCACATACTTCGCAAAGGTTTGCCATTTGTTTCCACCTCCAAAGTGTTTACTACTAATATAACATATGTATTTTATCATAAAAGAGTATAGCAATGCAAGTACATTTCCTTTAGATAATATTATACTTGCTTATTAACTATATACTAAAATAGTAAAATCTGTCAAATTTTCAAAATATGACTTGCGTTAATTTTAAACAAGATGTATAATTTTGGTATGGAAGGACACTTTGTTATATAACCTAACTCACGTAACTCTTTTATACAAAGTGTCCTTCTTTTTTTGCGCCTATTTTTAAGTGAGGTTCATATTGGATAGGTTCTCTATGGTATAATATAAAGCATCTAGTAATTACTATGTGTGGCAGTGTGTCATAGGATAGAAACATATATAGATACACACACATAGATAGTTAGATGCAGTGATGGTGGTTATGACCGAGTATTAGTGAGTGCTTATCGTATGGCTGTTGTCTTGTATTAATCAATATAAATTAGTCATGTAGTATACTTTCAGAATTAATAGAGTAGAGGGTACATTCATAAATAACGACATAATGAAGGAAAGAGTACGGATAGAATATGAACGAACAATTGCAATCCATAAAGAGCGTGGGACCGCAACGAGTGAAACAATTGAATAAATTAGGAATTTATACGGTAACAGGTTTGTTGCATTATTTTCCACGCACTTTTGAAGATAGACGGCAAGTGTATACGATCTGTGAAGCCCCTATAGGAGAGATGGTAGGTGTGACAGGGCAGGTAGTACGGGTCAGTGAAAAACGACCAAGACCACGTATGCATATTCTAACGGTTACTCTATCTGATGGGATACGTCAATTAAACTTAACCTTTTTTAACCAAGCCTATAAGAAAAACTTTTATAAACCAGGTCAACATATCTATGCCTATGGAAAGATAGAACATGCCTATGGAGCCTTCCAAATGAATACACCACAAGTGGAACTGATAGAAGAAGGACAAGTTATGGAGCGTGGTATTGTACCTGTCTATGGTTTGACGGAAGGCATGAAACAATGGGGAATCAGATTGGCCATAAAAAACTGGTTTGACCATAACTCCACGTTAGAAGATGTGGTCCCTCAAGATGTGATGGGGAATAAGTTTACTATGAGCCGTTATGATGCCTTTCGGGAGATGCATTTTCCTACATCGTGGGAACGGTATCAAGAGGCACGCAAACAATTAGCTTATGAAGAACTATGGATTATGCAAATGGGGCTATTACTCCTTCGTGCCCATGAACAGGGGCAAGGGGGATTCCCTATGACAGAGAATGGATCTTTGGTGGAGCGAATTAGAAAAGGTTTACCATTTACTTTGACCGGAGATCAAGAGAAAGCATTAGAAGAGATTGCCAAGGATATGGAACAGCCCCAAGCTATGCAGCGGTTAGTACAAGGTGATGTAGGTTCTGGTAAAACGGTGGTAGCGGCGTTGGCTTTAGCTAAAGTAGTAGAAAATGGGTTTCAAGGCGCTATTATGGCACCTACAGAAATTTTGGCCACACAACATTTTGAAAGCTTCCAGGAGCTCTTTCAAGATGCACCGATACGAATGGCATTGTTGACGGGCTCCACGAAGAAAAAGCAAGATCTTTATGATGCCTTAGAACGAGGGGACATCGATGTCTTAGTAGGCACTCATGCATTGATTCAAGACAAAGTGATGTTTCATCAATTAGGTTTGATTGTAGTGGATGAACAACATCGATTTGGTGTAGAGCAGCGGGCGAAACTACAACGAAAAGGAGACCATCCTCATGTGCTAATCATGACGGCAACCCCTATACCACGGACTATGACCTTATCCATTTATGGAGATCTAGAAGTTTCTTTGATTAAGGAAATGCCTCCAGGTCGTAAACCAGTGAAAACCTACGCTGTGGATTCGTCCTATAAAGAGCGATTGTTGCATTTTTTTGAAAAAGAAATGCAAGCGGGTCATCAGGTCTATGCAGTGTGCCCATTAGTGGAAGAGTCTGAAAAAATGGATTTGCAAGCAGCAGAGCAAATTTATTACGAATATAAAGAATATTTTGAGCCACACTATCGTGTAGGTTTGGTGCATGGTCGCATGCGTCCAAAGGAAAAAGAAGACATTATGGATGCGTTCTATCGTCGAGAGATTCATTTGTTAGTATCGACTACGGTGATTGAAGTAGGCGTGAATGTGCCGAATGCGACGATTATGTGTATCCATAATGCAGAACGTTTTGGTTTATCCCAGTTGCATCAATTGCGTGGTCGTGTAGGTCGTGGATCGGCACAGGCCTATTGTATTCTGATTAGTGATAGTAAAAACCCTGATAGCAAAACTCGACTTTCACTGATGGAACAAACGCAAGACGGATTTGAACTGGCAGAACAAGACTTGCTCATCCGTGGCACAGGGGAATTATTTGGCTTGGCGCAGTCGGGATTGCCAGATTTGAAAGTGGCGAACATCATCAAAGATATTCCTATTCTTGTGGAAGCCCGGGAAGATGCTAAAGCATATTTACAATCCCACGGATTTGATGAAGTGCAATCGACTTTGCGTCATCAAATGGAAGCACGCTTTGGACCACAGTATATGCGTATTTTGTATAGTTAAAGTTGTTTAGTGAGGGCTAAATATGATACAATAGGATGAGATTTTATCTATAGCATAGTGCTATAGATGCGTAGTGGTGATGGAGGAAAGACTCATGCCTATTATTCATGTAGAACTTGTTGAAGGTCGTACTTTTGAACAAAAGAAAGCTCTTGGCGAAGCGATTACAAAAGCAACTGTAGAAACTGTAAAAGTACCTGCAGAAGCGGTAAAAGTAATTTTCGTGGACATGAAAGCTGACAACTATATGGAAGCTGGCGTTATGCGCTGCGAAAAGAAATAATTAGGAAAATTACCTACCAGAAGGATAGGTCTATGATAGGGTGTAGGCTCTTTCATATGTCCTGTCCTTCTTGTTTACATACTAGAGTAGATGAGGTGAATGGTGCAGAATCAAATACATGTGCTATCCGTCCCAATTGATGCGGTAACGATGACGGAAGCCGTAGATAGAGTGCTTTCATTAGTGGGACAGCCAAAATTACATATGGTGGCAACGGCCAATGCAGAAATGATTATGATGGCACAGGATGATCAAAGATTGTTAGAGGTTCTGCAACAAGCGGATCTTGTTGTACCGGATGGAGCAGGTGCTTTATGGGCAGCTGAGCAACAGGGACAGCGTTTTCCAGAACGAGTGACAGGTTGTGACCTATTGCAACACTTATTGAAGGCAGCTAAAGCACATAATATAAAGATATACTGCTTAGGTGGAGCTGAGGGAGTTGTCAAAAAAGCCTTAGAAAATATGACAGCAGAACTTGGAGAATTGCCGGTAGTGGGATATCATTCTGGATATTTCACAGCGGAGGAAGAAGTAGACATTCTTGATGAGATTCAACGTAGAGGGGCTCAATTAGTGTTTGTTGCCTTTGGGGTGCCGAAACAAGAGTTTTGGATTCAAGAAAAATTAGCCCGATTAGATGGTGTAGTCGCCATGGGAGTGGGCGGTTCTTTCGATGTATTAGCGGGCATGTTGAAACGAGCTCCTGTATGGATGCAAGAAAACCGCTTAGAGTGGTTATATCGATTGGCATTGCAACCGAAACGTATTATTCGTATGTTAGCATTGCCTAAATTTATGTGGACTGTATGGCGCCATAAACATTGATACAGTATAGTTGTATCTTGTTGGAGCTATCACTAGTTAAGAGAGGTTTAGTATGGGTTTGATTGTTAAAGAAGGATATCCTTTAATCGGTGCTTGTCTTGTTGTGACAGCACTGGTAGGCTACTTTCTATCATGGTGGTTAGGAATTATACCATTTGTACTGGCATTATTCTTTACTTATTTTTTTAGAAATCCTAATCGCCGTATTCCTCATGATCCAATGGTGTTAGTATCACCAGCGGATGGGAAAGTGATGGAAGTAGTAGAGGTGTTTGAGGACACATATTTACATCAACAATGTAAAAAAGTAACAATTTTTTTATCTGTTTTTGATGTCCATGTGAATCGGGCGCCAATGGCAGGTGAAATTACATTCCGTCAATATACAGAAGGACGTTTTTTACCAGCCTACAAAGATTCTGTAGGCTACGAAAATGAACGACATACGATTAGCATTAAAAACGACAAGATGGAAATTGTGGTCACACAGATTGCGGGCTTGTTGGCTAGACGTATCGTGTCTTGGACAGATGTAGGAGATACCTTGGAGCAAGGTACTTTGTATGGTATGATTAAATTCGGATCTTGTACAGAACTATTTGTTCCGTTAGACGTAGAGATTTGCGTCACAAAAGGGCAACATGTAGTTGGTGGAGAAACGATTATTGGGAGGGTGAAAGATGAATAAGTCTATGTTTCCCAATCTTTGCACAGCAGCAAATTTAGCCTTCGGTGTGATTGGCATTAGTTTATCTGCTACAGGTAATTTTACTGGGGCAGCCGTATGTGTGCTTTTGTCCTTATTAGCCGATGGCTTAGATGGACGGATTGCTCGTGCTTTGGGTGTTTCTGGAGATTTTGGTCGTGAATTAGATTCGTTAGCCGATGTAGTTGGCTTTGGTGTATCTCCAGCTTTTATGCTGTATATGATGAGCCTCGATCACTATGGTTGGTTAGGCTATGTGCCATTGTTGGTATTCTCTGTGTTAGGGGCTTTCAGATTGGCACGATTTAATATTATGACAGAAGAAGTACACGGTTACTTCCAAGGGTTACCGATTCCTGCAGCAGGTTGTATGGCCGCTACCTATGTGTTAAGTGGTGTTCGTATTCCTGATGCGGCGTTGATGTTAGCTATGATATTCGTAGGTTACTTGATGGTTAGCAATGTGCATCATCCGGATTTCAAAGGGAAAGGTAGCGATCCAGTGCAACCAATTGCCGTAGGTATTACTGTAGGTTGTGGCGTATTTTGCCTATTGATGGATTATCGCTCTTGGCCGGTTTTGATTTTTGTATTATATGCTGTATATGGTATTAGTAATACTATCATCAACAACATTCGTAAATAGGAAGGAACTAGGATGAATTACGTTTGGTTTGACCTAATTATGATTCCCATACAGGTAATTATCGTATTTTATACCTTGTATTACTTTGTGTTGATGGTCTGTGGCATGTGGCATAAAAGTGACAAAAAGGAATGTCCGCCGAAACATTCCTTTGCTATTATTGTCTGTGCCCATAATGAAAGTGCCGTGATAAGTCAATTGGTGAATAATCTACACGTCTTAGATTATCCTCGCCACTTATATGACATCTTTGTGGTGGCAGATAATTGTAAAGATGATACGGCCAAGATTGCTCGCGAAGCTGGTGCTGAAGTGTATGAACGCTTTAATACTGAAGAAGTGGGTAAAGGCTATGCCATGGGTTGGATGTTTGACAAAGTATTCGCCATGGAACGCAAGTATGATGCCTTCGTCATTTTTGATGCGGATAATCTAGTACACCCTCATTTCCTCTATGAAATGAATCGTCATTTGGAAAAAGGGGAGCCAGTGATTCAAGGATACTTGAATGCGAAGAATCCAACCGATACATGGGTAGCAGGTACCTTTGCTATTGCCTTTTGGATGGTCAATCACATGTGGCACTTGGCGAAATATAATTTGGGACTTTCCACAGCCTTAGGTGGAACTGGTATGTGTATTCGTACAGATATCATTCGCGACTATGGTTGGTCATGTAATAGCTTGACAGAAGATATGGAATTTTCCTTGAAACTGTTAATCCATGGCGTGAAAACAACATGGGCGCACAATGCCATCGTCTATGATGAAAAACCATTGACCTTTATGCAGTCTTGGAATCAGCGGAAACGTTGGGCTCAAGGGCATTTTGATACAGGAGAACGGTATATTCCGAAACTCTTTGTGCAAGGTATTAAGAAAGGGAAATGGACGATTCTAGATGGAATTGTACAGATTACACAGCCCTATTTCTTGTTACTGTCAGCCTTTTATATTATTATGACCTATATCAATGGCATCGTGCCGTTGTATACGAATATTATCTACCAAATCTTGCCAGTGCAAGTATGGCAGATTATCGGTATTGGACAATATTTATTTCCACTCATTGTGTTAGCACAAATTAAAGTGCCACCGAAAGTGTGGTTGTATTATCTATTGTATCCATTATTCATTTATTCTTGGGTACCAGTTACGCTCCTTGGATATTTGAATCGCCACGATAAAGTATGGTCCCATACACAACATACCCGTGGGGTAGCATTAGGGGAAGTGAAACTAACCCGTATGGGCGATACCAGTCGAAAAACAAAAGAATAAACTATGATAAGAGCAACAGGATCATTTGGTTCTGTTGCTTTTTTGTGTGCTTGTTGAGATGTTTGAGTTAAGGGATTGAAGCTGAAACTGTACAATTTTGGATGTAGATTTATCAGTTAATACATTTATTTGATTAACTGAATGTAGTAAATTTGCACCAAATATTATATAATATTTGGTGCAAGGAGGGAGAAAAATGACATATAAAGAGAAAATTTTAGATAGAATTAATACTCTAAAGGATGGACATGTTTTTATAGCCAATGATTTTTTTGATATTGCTGGATATGAAACAATTCGTAGTGCTTTAAATCGTCTTGTGGAGAATAATGAAATTACTCGCATTATGAAGGGAATCTATTTCAAACCAAGATATATTGAAATCATTGATGAATATACAATGCCATCTATTGATGAAGTGGCTAACGCCATTGCTAGAAAATATAATTGGACAATTGCACCATCTGGTAATACAGTATTAAATGTATTAGGTTTATCTACACAAGTGCCAGCTACATGGTCATATATATCTGATGGAAGATATGCAAACTTTACCATTGGTAATACAATAATAGAATTTAAACGTAGAACCAATGGGGATATTTCAAAGATGTCAACTATGACGGCTATGATTATACAAGCTATTAAAGCTATAGGTAAAGATAATATAACGGAAAAAGAGATTAACTTTTTAAAAGCAAAAATATCACCAAATGAAAAAGAAGAATTACTATATAATGCAAAAAGCACAAGTGTTTGGGTATACTATATTATTATGAAAATATGTGAGGTGGAACATGTTTGAGTATAAGATGATTTCTAAAACAGATTTAGAGCAAGTTATACGTAATGCTTCTCATAAGTTAGGGATTCATGAAGCTATCCTTGAAAAAGACTACTGGGGGTGTTTTGCGCTTAATTATTTATTTTCAAGTTGCAAATGGAACCAAGCTTTTACATTTAAAGGTGGAACAAGTCTATCAAAATGCTTTAATCTCATTAATAGATTTTCCGAAGATATAGATCTGATACTCGATTGGAGATATATTGGTTATGGTATGAATGAACCATGGGATAATCGAAGTAATACAAAACAAGATAAATTCAATAAAGAAACAAATTTAAAAACACAAGAGTTTCTAAAGAGAGAATTTCTACCACAGTTACAAAAAGATTTTAGTGAATTGTTGGACGATAGATTTATATTGAAAGTCGATGAAATAGATAAACAAACTATTCTGTTTGAATATCCTAAATCATTTAGATCTACTTATTTAACACAATCTGTGAGACTTGAAATAGGAGCATTAGCAGCTTGGATTCCTTCAGATGTTGTTACAATAGTTCCCGAATTACAAAAAATATATCCTATGCTTTTTAATGGAAGCGGTATAAAGGTGCGCACGGTTTTACCAGAAAGAACATTTTGGGAAAAAGCGACTATCTTACATCATGAGGCAAATCGTCCTAAAGAATTAGCAATGCCAAAACGATATGCTAGACATTATTATGATTTATTTTGTATGACTAACTCTATCTATAAGGATGCTGCTTTAAAAAACATAGAACTTTTACCGAAAGTAGTCGAATTTAAACAAAAGTTTTATCCTAGAGGATGGGCACACTATGAAAATGCTACTAGTAAAACAATTAAACTAATACCAGATAATGATAGAATTGAGGAAATCAGATTAGATTACAAAGAGATGCAAGAAATGTTTTTTGGGAAATATCCTGAGTTTGACGATATTATTGCTGTGTTGAGATCCTTGGAAGATGAATTACATACATTATAGATATAAGCCTTGTTGCAGTTCACATATTGCAACAGGGCTTTTGCTGTCCTTAAAATAGGGCTCAAAATATATTCTAGAACTGTAACTATTGAGACTTTTATAATTTTCAAATTTCACTTTTCTATATACTAAGAGAGGCAAAAAATTTTAAATTTATGTTGCCAATGACAAAATATGTCATTCGTGATGGATATACTGTACTCATACTTAGTGTTTTACAAGTGGTATAAGACCACGGAAAGGAAATGATTATGAATTTTTGGAAAGTGTTAATGGAATCAATTACAGCGAAGCAAAAACAACAGAATGTACGGATGGGGACACAGTGGTTTGATGTATCTCAAGACACATCAAAGGTAGTCGTAGCTATGGCACATCCTAGTCAGCTTGGAACGGAAGTTGGTGTGCAAGGAGATACTATGGCTCAAATGCAAGTATCTGTAGAAAGTCAAGAGATGGTTCAAGCGCAGTTTGATAGTGCAGAGAATCCCCAATTATCTGCACAAACTAAGGACTTAGTGGAATCAGACTCAGATCAAAGCAACACGATTTCAGTACTATCTGGAGCGGTGCACTGTGCAGTGGAAGCCTTTGCACGATTTGGTCGAGCAGATATGTTAGCTCAATTAGTGAAGGAACATTCAGTACATAAAGAGATTGAATACTTAGTAGGCTCCTTAGGCGACTTCTCAGAGGCGGCCTATTTGTGTAAAGGGGATGATATGGATTTTGCCGTTCATGCCATTCGTCAAGGTATTAAAGATTGTGAATCCATCACAGCTAATAACGAAGTGGATACAGCGTTCTTACAGTACTTACCAACCTTAAAAGAAAGCTTAGGAGATTTATTAGATGCTACTGTTCATAGTCAAGAATTACAATTAGTTATGATTCAATGGTGCTTACAATGTGGTTTATACCAACAATCGGTCACATTGAGTACAGAATGGGTGCCAACGATATTATTCAATAAAGGCGTTTACTACACAGAACGTACGGATATGGAAATCCTATTTAAAAAAGAAATCGAATCGATGCAACGGACTTGGAAAGAGTGCTTTGTCATTACGTACCGTGATTATGCAGGGAATAAAGCAGTCAGTGTAGCTGGTGGTGATACAGTAGGAGCAGAACTATCTGTGATCCGTGATGAATTGCGCGGGGCTACTAATAAAAATCAAGTGATGAAGGCCTTTGCTAATTTCTCTTATAACAAAGAAAAAATTCTACCATTTATGCTCGATTTGTACCCAGCTTATTTACATGTACAACAAAATATACGCTCTGTTGTGGATGTCATGTATTTTCAAGCACAATACCCAGAGATTGAAGGATACTTACGTGAATACTATGAAATCCAATGCACTAGCATTAGTTACCATAAACAATATTATCAATTCTTACAACAAAGTGCATCGGACTACGGCGCTTTCATCCGTCAATTCTTGCAAGCACCAACGGCAGATTTGGTAGAACAATTTGATTTGCATCAATCTGTTAGTTTTGAAGAGGAGGACCATGAGGAGTCCTTAGAATCCGTGGCGGTGGAAACGTTCCAAAAACAACGCATCAAGTTGATCCGTGATTGCCAAGCGATGTTAGCCTACGGCAGTGCAAAAACAGATTTACCACAATTAGAAGCGCTACAATTCTTGGTGGAATTCCATTACATTCGCCATCTTCGCAACAATATTAACCATGCAGCAGATAAAACTTTGGTCATCACTAGTGATATGGTGAAAGAAGCAGTGTCTACCTTGGTATCGTCTTTACAAGCTGGACAGTGGCTCGGAAATGTAACAGTGGAAGAAGAATTACAAAAAAATAGAAATATTATATAAAAAAGTATTGCCAATGACAAAATATGTCACTTTCATATGGCATACTAATAGCATAGAGCACATAGTTCTAATACTTGGGGACATAGAAGAGAGAGAACATGTGATATCTAGTTAGAATATTGTTAATCATTTAAGGAGGATGTATGGAACAAAAAGAAACAGTATTGTCTGCTGTAGAACAGGCAAAGGAGAAAATGAATGCACTGCTAGAGGATGTGAGCCGCTTTGAAAGCCATCAATTTGATGCGGGAAATAAGGATTTACAGTACTTTTTCGGCGTAGATGTGATTGCCGCATTAGAATCCAGAGAGGATGAGCACAGCACTGCAAGTGGGGCTCGTAAAGCAGGTCTAGCATATTTTACGAAAAAAGTGTATAGCCAGCGAAAAGAAGCTGTGAAAGAGATGATTGCTACCTATGTAGATCGGACGCTAAAACGATATAACTGGACCAATGAAGTGGAATATGTAGAGGACCCGTTCGGACAGGATGATGATACAGAAGCATATCAAGAAATCCTACGAGAAACAAAGTTCCCTGTACGTAATTATCTTTCCTTAGAATCGGATGGTATCTACCAGCAATGTAACGAACAGATTCGTCAGATTTTACAAGAGTTGCAGGACACCATCGTGGCTACTTGCGATGATACTATTTCATTGGATAGTCAGTTTACACAATGCTTTGTGGTACCTTCCTTACAAGATGTGTTGGATAACTTGAATGGCTTGGATACGAATGCCTATTGGGTGAACACCATCGTGCAAGACTTTGAAAAGGGGTACTATCATAAACCTGAGCGATATATCGACTATATTGAAGTCCACGATATGATACGCGATAAAGGATTTTTATCTCTACTTGGTTTTGATACTTGTTATATCTATGGTGATATGGGAGATGCGGTGCTTGAACTGTCGAAGGACTTGGCACTTTCAGTGGAACTTAGCGATTTAAACCTATACGTAAAAGAACAGGTGCAGTTACTGATGAAAGAATATGTAGCAGCTGTGAAAGCCCTAGTTGATGCAAAATGTCAGTCTATTATAGAACAAGTAGCATAATGTATAGCAGGTAATACCTGAAAGAGAAAGCCACCATCTTGCCTATGACATTTCATGGTGAGACGGTGGCTTTATGTATACATAAAAAACTATTGCCTTAGTTGAGAGAGTTTTTTATAATTAAAGTAATTAGTATTTCGAGAGCAAATACTTTCATAAGAGAAAGGACAAAAGAGATGAAACGATACATGGTCAAATTTCACTATCCTAATAGCACGACGGTACACACTGCCTATGAAAGTGCCCATTCCCGTAGCGAGGCAGCGAACAAGGTGAAAGCCTGTGAGGCAGGTTGTGGTCGTATTGTGAAAATTATTGCTACTGTGGAGCGATAAGATGGGGGACAAGATAGACAAGACGCAGCGAATTTTGACGATGCAACGTCGCCTATTACAAGGGGAAGTGCTGTGCAAACCAGAACTGGCAAAAGAGTTTGGCATTAATGAACGGTCCGTACAACGAGATATAGACGATTTGCGAGCCTATTTACATGATGAAAGCACTCTCTATGGAAATGAACAGCTCATCGTCTATGATCAAAAGCGGAAAGGCTATGTCTTCAGCCATGGAGAGTCCGCTTGCTTATCCGTCAATGAACTAGTGGCCATTGCGAAGGTAATGCTAGATAGTCGTTCCCTATTACGAGATGATATGGGGCGTATATTGAATAAACTGTTGAAAACATTTTTACCACATGAAGAGGTAAAGCTCGTAGAAAATCTCATTCGCAATGAATTGCACCACTATGTAGAATTACGACATAAGAAAAACGTGTTGCCTCTATTGCAAGACTTATCGAGAGCCATACAAGAACAGAGATATATAACAGTATCCTACGAAAAAAGTACGAACAAAGAAGTGGTCACACGGAAGTTATCCCCATTGGGCATCTGTTTTTCGGAGTACTATTTCTACTTAACTGCCTATATGGACCGAGAAGAACGAAGCAAAATTCCGAAAGAATTGCAGGACTTTCCTACTATTTATCGCTTAGATCGTATCCATAGCTTGAGCGTCGAAGAGGAGCACTACCAAGTGCCATCCTATACATCACGGTACCAAGAGGCAGAGTTTCGTAAACGAATCCAGTTTATGTACGGCGGTAGATTACAACGAGTGACCTTTACCTATGTAGGGCATGATATCGATGCCATCCTAGATCGATTGCCAACAGCCACCATTACCTGGTATGAAGAAGAAACACACACCTACCATATCCGTGCAGAAGTGTATGGAACGGGAATTTGGCGGTGGATACGGAGCCAGGGGGATGCTGTGACGGATGTTAGAGTGGAGGAGTTGTAGTATAGGGTTTATTCAAGAAATTAATGAAGCAATAAAGTTTGTTAAAATCGGGAACTAATAAATTTTAAGTTGTAAGGGTGAATAGAAAAGTGGAAAATAGTAAATATGTTGCTTTTGAAATATTAGGGGTTAAGAAGAATGGCAATAAGAATTCTTTTATATTTGATAAAGATGCGGAATGCATAATTACAAATGATAAATATATAAGTAAAATACAAATATCATCAGATATAAGTAAGGCTATCTTTTATATACATGACTCACTTGAGATTTTAGAAGATGATGTTTTGGAAATAGTTAATTACCTTTCTCTATATCTTGGAAAGATGATGGTTGCACTTCTAAAAAATAATGTATACTATTCTAATGTTTTACTAAAACCTTCTATTAGTATTTCAGCGTTACATATATTAGAAAATAAAGTTAGATTATCTGACTGTACTCGGATTACTGATTGTGTGGCTCGTTGTGCTATACTTGATAATGGTAATGAAATTTAAAAAAATGGATAGAAGATGTTGAACTTTCAGACTATATTAGAAAAGATGATAAGTATAATATTTTGTTTTTATTACTTCAGGAAAATAATATTGCTCAAAAGTATATGGCGATGTATGCGTATCTGATGTGCTTAGTAAAGGAAATATATTCTAGTCCAAAAGAGAGACAAAAAGAAGTAATACAATATATTTCAGATAATTGTTCGAGGGTTGGAATTAATTTGAACCTAACTTCAACAACTCGCCCAGGGGCCCCCGCCGATGAGGAAGAAGACCAATTTACTGCTTTGCGCAATAAGATAGCTCATCCAGACACTATAAATGCTAATAATAATGTTAACACTAATATAGGTGAAACCATTATAAACGAACTTGCATCAATCATTTGCTGTGCAATAGAAGATGTACCTTGATACTCTGACTTAATAAATTTTTGTGGAAAAATAAAATAGAAGGTCATCTTTTGTTACAATTAATGTACTACCAAATAACTCAAAGGAAAGGAGACCTTCTTATGAAATTTTATTTTACAACAAGTAGTAGATAATTGTACTGATTCTTTAACTTTTTTGAAAAGTAGATATTTAATGATAAAGCAATATATAAACGAATCGAACCCTATTGTATCAGTGAAATTATTAGTCGTGCTATATCTATGAGTTATGCTAACGCAGCAGAAGGTTCTACCCCAGCTAAACTTTCACTGCAGTCCGATAGAATTTAGTGTAGCCTACCTACGTCTCTGACTACACTGCAAACAGCACTAAAACTAAAGTCTGTTTAAAGTGTTTATATTGAAGTGGATGAAGATTATGTAAGTTTGCAAACTGGTAAGAAGATTAACATGAAGTTGGCTACAGTGCACACGGACAAGTTAGATGTTGATTCTAACAGTATGGAGTTAGTCGAAAAATATTCTACTATGGGATTAGAAACACGAGGAGAATTTTGGATGCAGATAGAGAGCTACTTGTCAGAAACGTATATGAGTAGCCCTAAGGTTGTATATCATTGTCGATGATGCTAAATGGATTTAACGAGACCTAGATGTGCTTCCTAAGAGTGAGTTTATTTTAGATAGATTTCATCTATTTAAAAAGTATGACAAAGATCTATGGAAAACAAAGTAGAAAAGAGGTATTTGAAAGCTCAGAAACTCTTCAATATCGAGAATTGGAATCTGGGGTGTAGAGGAGAAAAGTAACGGATGTTTGCAAGTCATTAAACATGGTGGATGCAAAATTCTTTAGTAACTAGAAACCCTCTTTTAAAGTTAGGCAACTATTTTCCAACAAAAACTTGATACCGTAATTTTAAAATTTCACTCTACGCAGTGCTCTTTCTCTATGTTATAATGTATATTACGTATCGAAAAATGCATTGTATATTATTCACGTAGAAGGGAAGACACAGCATGCCACCAGAGTTAGAAGAACCGCATCAAGGGATCGGTTCAAGACAGAAAAAACGTATTATAGGAGTCAAACCAGGTCAGTTTGTGAAAGGCCTTGACGGGTTAAAGGGATTAGCCATTCTAGGCGTCACGATTTTTCATTTATTTCCCCATGCAGCCAGTGGCGGGTTCATGGGGGTTTCCCTTTTCTTTGTATTATCGGGGTATTTATTAGCTTTCACCACCAATCAACAATGGAAGTTGGGAAATTACAGCATTTCAAAATTCTTTCAACGTAGGGCGGAGCGGATTCTCATTCCCTTAGTGTTGATGGTGGCAGTAGTGCTAGGGCTGTGGCATTTGCTATTGCCTGACAAATTAGCGGGCATACGCCCAGAAGTGATGTCCATTTTGCTAGGCTATAATAACTGGTGGCAAATCGCACAAAATGCAGATTATTTCACTCGTTTAGTGAACACATCGCCATTCACCCATATGTGGTTCTTAGGGGTAGAAATTCAGTATATTGTCATTTGGCCCATCTTATATTGGACCTATACAGCACTGAAAAAGCAGTGGAGTTACACCATCGGTCTAGTATGGATGTTGGTGTTGGCATTAGGCTCCTCTGTCATTATGCCACTACTATATACAGAGGGTATGGACGTATCTCGTTTTTATTACGGTACAGACACACGGTTATTCGCCTTGCTATTGGGCGCCTTTTTAGGATTGCATCGGAGTGAACAAAAACTATATCCGTTGGGCACTATGAAAGGAAATGTCATCAGCAGTATATTCCTATTGGTAGGTGTTATTGCCACCGTACTGGGGTACATCTATTTAGATGGACAAAGTCCTTCTCTTTACACCTATGGTATGGTAGCATTTACTTGCCTATTTGGTTTCATGGTGTGGTTAGTAGAACGTCCTAATACACCACTTGGAAAGATAGTAGATATACCACTCCTTGCATGGTTTGGTAAACATAGTTATGGATTATTTTTATGGCAATATCCAATGATTTATCTCTTTGAACATATGGGTATCATGGACTACTTCGCATCACCCATTGCCTACTATTTGGTTTTAGTGGCGGTTATCATCGGCCTTACTATTTGGTCTGAAGCGGTGACGAATTGGTGTGTCCGTCAAGACAGTGTCCGTGCTATTGTGGACGTCATTCGTTCCTATTATGTGAAAGTGTTATCTATCGTTGGGGCTGTTTGTATTGTCTTAGGCGTGTATGCTTTCAGTACAGCACCTGCAGAGAAGCAACAAGATGTGACAGAGTTACAAACGCGATTGGCAAAGAATGCAGAATCTCAAGCGGCAGAAAATGCGAAGGTCATCGACCTTTCTACCGTCAGTGATCCACAGGATATGGTACATATGGCAGCCATTGGTGATTCCGTTATGCTTGGTTCTGCTCACGCATTGCGACAAGATTTTGCAGGCATTCAAATTGATGCCAAAGTATCTCGCTATGTAGCGGCAGGTTTAGGAATTGCAAAACAAATGGATGCAAACCAACAACTAGGTAATGCGGTACTCATCGGTCTTGGTACCAATGGTCCTATTACAGGGTACTATGAAGATGAAACAAAAGCATTGGTGCAGTATTTAGGTTCAAATCGTCAGATTTTCTGGATTAACAATTATGCGCCAGGCATCCAGTGGATTGAAGCCAACAATGCGTACTTAACTAAGCTTGCCAAAGAACATCCGAATGTGCACATCATCGACTGGGCTAGTTTAGCTTCGAAACATCGAGATTGGCTCGGAGATGATGGCATCCATCCGAATGATACTGGTGTGAAAGAGTACTCTAAATTCATCCATGATGAAGTGAAAAAAGTATTGCTCCAACAAGGAGAAACGACTACAAAACAGAAAAAACGCTAAGAGCTTATCTTGAGATAAGAAGATTAGCTAGATATGCCAATACACAAGGGCTGTAACGAAATGTAGATTTGACATTTTGTTACAGCCCTTTTTGTTTTATTATTGATAGTTTACGCTCAATATTCTCGAAAGTTTAATATATAGCATTCCCATAAAAAATAAGAGCCATATCTCTCGATACGGCTCTAGCAAAAGTACGGCTACTTTTTCTATATATATACATATTAACTTAGTCTAAACCAATTGTCAATGACAAGAGTATTTGATTAATATCTCCTAAAATAGCACTACCAGTCAAGGTTGACTGGTAGGAGTGTTTTCAAGGGTTTTATAGGGTGCATAGAGAAATCCTAAGTACGCAAGTAAAGGAGGTGACATTATGTACCATGTGGAGATTGAGCTAGATCATTTCTTTCAGCGTGCCTATGAAAGTGGAGCCAGTGATATGCATTTTGATACCTTAGAAAAAGAGGTGCAGGTTCGATTTCGTTTGGATGGTCGTTTGCAAGAGATAGCGCGGATTCCCATGCCAGAAGGTGAGCAAGTGATGAATCGTTTGAAAGTGTTAGGGTCTTTAGATATTAGTGAAAAAAGATTGCCTCAAGATGGGCGTTATGTGTGGACCCATGGAAATCACTCAGGAACGATACGTATGTCTTCCTTGCCCTCTGTGTATGGTGAAAGTCTTGTATGTCGACTCTTTTGGCATGATGAGCAGATAAAATCCTTAGAAGAATTGGGTATGCCTGCTGACATCAGTGCAGAGGTGCGCAGGTTATTGGCACGCCCACATGGGCTACTGCTTGTGTGTGGGCCTACAGGGTCTGGTAAAAGTTCTACCTTGTATGCATTATTGCAAGAACTCAATGGTGATGAGGAACAAATCATTACCTTGGAGCATCCAGTGGAGCGTATTGTAGAAAAAGCCGTTCAAATTGGTGTACAGCCACAGATTGGTATGACCTTCAGTAAGGGATTACGTGCTATTTTACGGCATGATCCAGATACGATCGTGGTCGGTGAAATTCGTGATCAAGAAACGGCGCAACTAGCGGTACAGGCAGCGCTCACGGGGCATCGGGTGCTATCCACAATACATACAAACCATGCTATAGGTGTGGTGGAACGATTGGTGGATATGGGTGTGGAAGAGTATCTAGTGCGTGCCACTTTGACAGGAGTTATCTCGCAACGATTAGTGCGAACTCTAGTAGATGGAGCATATCGTGGTCGCTGTGGATTGTATGAGTTATTAGCTATTCCTAACTATGATTGCCATTGGGAACAGCTAGATTCGTATCTGCTTTGTTCTTTGGAAGAATCGGCTCGCCAAGCTATTGAAGAAGGGTTGACTACGGAAGAGGAAGTTCGCCGTGTGGGGGTAGTATTATGATTTGGTCACAGGTATTGCACGAAGCTATAGAGCGAGGAGCAACAGATATTCATGTACAAAGTGGGACGGTCTATTGGCGATTAGGTATGGATGTGCTGCCTACGGAATACCAATTATCTGATGAAGATATGCTAACATTTCTAACTGATCAAGTTCACACTATACCGGACACCATGATGTCCTATGATGGAGCGATGACCTTTGAAGGCTTACGTATTCGGGTGCATTTATTCCGTTGGCGTTCTGGTTGGGGCGGTACCTTGCGCATTTTGTATCCCCCTAAAACGGGCCTTGATACATCGGAAGAGGGGAATTTATTGCGCCGGATATCTTCTTTCAAAGAAGGTCTAGTTATTATCGCTGGTGCTACTGGTTCAGGAAAATCTTACACCCTAACCTCTTGTTTAATGCATATTAATGAAAGTATGCGTCGTCATATTATTACGTTAGAAGATCCCATCGAATATGTATTGGATCATCAACAATCCTTAATACATCAACGGGAATTGCATACACACTTTCATCATATGGCGGACGGTATCCGAGATGCGTTGCGAGAAGATCCAGATGTGATTTTAATCGGTGAGGTACGGGATAGGGAAACCTTGGAAGCAGCACTACATGCGGCGGAAACGGGGCATCTCGTATTTGCTACCTTGCATACGCAACGTGCTACTATGTCCATCAATCGGATGATTTCTATGTTCCCTGCACACCAACAAGAAGAAGTGCGGACGCAGCTTTCACAGATATTGCGAGCTGTCATCTGCCAACGACTGGTTGTTATCGATGATAGATTTATACCGGTGCGAGATATTTTGATTAATACCCCAGCAGTGGCAAATTTGATACGGCAACGAAAGGAGCCGCAAATTGTATCCTTGCAAGAAACGCAAAGGCCCATGAAAACATTGGAAATGGCAGTCGCTGAGTTACGATCTATCTATGGCTCATTGCCAGTGTTAGAGTCTGTATTACAGGTAAATTAGTGGAGAATATGTATGAGTTGGTATACCTATGAAGGATTTTCAACAGATAAAAAGATAGTGTCAGGCAAAGTATGGGGCGACTCTGAAGAGGAAGTGCAAGCAAAGCTAGAGTATCAATCCATAACGCCTATTCACTTGGAATGTGTTGTTCTAAAGGAAAAAAAGAAGCAATGGAAAACAGCTCATATGATTCACTTTGCCTATCGATTACATATGCTGTTGGGAGCAGGTATATCCTTACGAAAAGCCTTAGATATGATGGCCAATACGAAAGGTTCTACTATCCCCTATGAAGATATTCGTGAAGATGTAGGGCGGGGCATGGCACTGTCAAAGAGTTTAGCCAAGTACCAGTGTCCTATTATTGTCACCACTATACTGGAGGCAGGGGAAGCATCAGGAACGTTAGTGGAGTCCTTAGGGATGATTCAAAGCATGTACGAAGAGGAGCATCGATTGCGCCAACAATTGGTATCAGCCATTACGTATCCTTCTTTTTTGGTGGTGCTTATGATGGTGTTTATAGGAGTTGCCGTAGGTTTTATTCTGCCGCAATTTAAATCTGTTTTCGAAAGCATGCAAATCGAATTGCCACCCCTTACAGCTGCACTTTTTACAGGAGGCACTTGGTTACAGCAAAAAGGAGTATATCTCCTGGTTGCATTACTAGCATTGGGTATGGGGTTGTGGAAATCGTACCAACGAGAATCTGTGAAGTTCACCGTGCATCGTAAGGTTTGGCTATGTATGGCACGAAGAGAATGGCTTATGGCGTATACGATGGTACGTATGTGTCAGATTTGGAAGCTACTTTTAAAAAGTGGGATACCTTTGTTACAACTGTTGGATATGACAGAATCGCTATGGGGTAATCGTTGGGCTAGTACCTTGCAACAAGAGGTGAAAAATCGTATCTCTCAAGGGCATGGATTTACGGATTCATTAGAAGAGGTGCAATTAGGAACTTCTTTTGTATGGGATTTGCTTCGTATTGGAGAAGAAACGGGTGACCTAGAAAGTATGTTAGATCAAGGGCATACGTACTATAAAGGAATTTTGGAACGGACTGTGAAACGAGGAGAACAATTATTAGAACCTATTATGCTCAGTATTATGGGCAGTATGATCGCTTTACTTGTGGTAGCAGTAATGCTGCCGATGTTTAATTCAATTTCAGCTATTCAATAGGAGGAAGTATGGAAGCATTTCGACAACGTTTGTCTTTACGAAAACGGAAACAACAAGATGGATTTACATTAGTTGAATTAATGGTTGTGGTAGCAGTCATTGCCATTTTAGCATCCTTGGCGATGCCACAATTTTTAAATGCCTCAAACAAGGCGAAGGATGCGAAAATTAAATCGGATGTGACAACGATTTCCAATGCAGCACAGCTGTATATGATGGAACAATCTACCGATACAGTACCGACTGTAGATACATTATATAAAGAAGGGTATTTGACAGAACATGTGAAAACTCCTAAAGGGGGAGAGTACACAATCACCAGTGTACAAAATGAAGGTGGTAAAGGTAAACATATTGCTGTCACAGCACCTGATGCGGACAATTAATTAGTAGAAGGAAGAGGGAAATATGGAGTATGTGCTAGGAGGTATTGCTGGTGTCACAGGAGTTGCAAGCCTCTATCTCATTGTTTCTTGGACCTATATGAAAACACATAGTATGTGGTGCCTTATGTCCATCTTTGCTCATATCATAGGGACAGTAGGGCTTTGCTATGCCTATCAAGTCGGATACATTATGAATATCTATGAACTGGGACTTCTTTATATGCTGGAGGTAACGCTCTTTTGGGGATCAACCATCGATAAGCTATATTATATTCTTCCCGATGAGGGAGCTATTCTAATTTGTATATGTGGATTTGTTTACCAGTGGATAGGTAATGGTGATGTACTAATGATAGTAGTCAATGCCCTCTGTATGGGCGGACTGTGGTGGTCATTGCGGTGGTTTAGCCGTGGTGGTGTGGGATTAGGTGACATCAAATGGTTGATGGCCGTCAGTTGTTGGCTCACATCGGTGGAATGCTTGGCATTATGCGGCGTTTCCTCTCTCATTGGTATCTTGTACAGTTGTGTATGGCGTGTTATATCTCCGAATCATACCTATATTCCCTTTGGTCCTTCTTTCAGTATGGCAACGATGGTGCTATTCATCTACCCTGTTGAGAGGTGGCTATGATGAAAGTACCAAGGCACTCAGAAGGTGGCTCGTTGTTAGTGGAAATCTTGTTATATATGACGATTTGCTCTCTTATCATAGGCATGGTGTTGCTCTTAAACAATGGAGAGCAACGAGAGTACTACCAATTTGATAGAGAAGGACGTATTTTATTTGCTCATATGAAGCGTATGCAGATGGCTACTTTATATGGGAACCTACAACGTGTTAGTGGTGGTAACCGCATAATATTAGGTGGAACTAGGTACGGATATATTAATGAGTCAAGCGTTATGGTGTATCGTGAGTTGCCGCCATCTATGTATATTGAATTTACAGGTACATCCCCGGTGTTGCGCTTTGCAGGTCATAAGGGGGTAGGAAAGGTGTTTACCGTGACCTTAGTGGATACTGTAATTCGCTATAAACGAACCTTTATATTTGCTCGACAATCAGGGCGCATACGGTGGGAGGAATCAAAATATTGAAAGCACAACAAGAAGGGTTTCTCTATATGGATGTATTAGCATCGCTGTTTGTAATGAGTTTATTATGTTCCACTTTATTTGTACTCATGATGAGCAGTATCCAGCAATATGGGAAAATGATGGAGGAAGATAGAACCTTGCAAGCTATGATTTTGTATATGGAAGAGGGGAAAGCGAGTTGGGCGAATGGAACTAGTTCAGAGTCTGATGAACCGCCCAATGTGGGATTGACGAGCTTTCAGCGAAGGGTGGAAGTAAGTCCAGAAGGAGTACACGTATTGACTGTCATAGCCTATCGCCATGGAGAAGAGATACATCGGTTTACTACCTACTTGTTGGAACCTAGTCAATGAGATACATTATTAGAATGACGAAGGGGATAGACTAAAACTATAGAGTAGTTACCTAATATGATTTTGAACAAAATAGCCTACTGTGATTGCGAGATAATTACATAACACTTTGGATGAAGAGTTTGTTTGATATGTTTGAGGATAGTCACCGAACAGAGTGACAATGCAATCAGATGAGATTACAGTATTATGGAGCAAAATAAATGAAATGTATGAGCTGTTATAGAGAGACAAGATACCTGGTCGGTATATATGGGTGAAAGGTATGATGTTAAGTTCAGAAAAAGCTAGGGCTTTTTCGAAGAGAAGTAAAGGTAAGCAGGGAACAGCAGGTTTTCTACTGGTGGAGGCATTAATAGGAAGCCTATTATTAGTGACTATCATAACGGGATTTTTCCTTATCACATCACATAGTGTGAAGTGGCTACATATGTTACATCACCGTCATGAATTGCTGCTAGATGCTAGGTTTAGTCGCATACAGATTATGAATCGTCTTCGTTATAGTGAGAAAAAACCACGAGTCAGTGAAGATGGCTCCTGGTTAGTATCTCCTTCCAATTGGCGCATACGGGTCTATCAAGATGCGTTCGTGACTATCCTATCTGATGGACAATTACAGGATATTACGGAAAGTGAGATCAGTCCCAAGATAGGGAAAATACATGTATTTCCAGAAGGTTCTACATTTTTTCAGGAACGATCAGATGGTCTTGTTGACTTACATTGGTACTCAGAGGTACGACCTTATTGGAGACGAGATCACATTCAACTTATGGAAGGTGGACAGAACCGATATCATGTACAGACTGGGATTTTGCCGTATGCTACTTATCTCCAACGATTACAACATACTACAGTAAAGTAAGGTGGTATTTTGTCATTTTAGGGAATAATAATAGTATCAGTGAAATGCTAAGTATGGATGTTAACATGCCTAATCTATTTATAAGAGTATGAATTGAGTCATGAGCAAGATAACTTACATATTAAATATATGTAAAAAATGATTGTAGTTAGATGTAGGTAAAAGGTATATCTAGAAAAATGGGCAAGGAAAGCAGTTATAGTTAGAAATAGACGCTTGTAGAGTGGTTGTATTGGATAATGCATGAGAGGTTAGCGCTTATGTTGCATTGGAAAGGTCGAAAGAAAAATGGTTTTGTATCGTACATGATTTTGCTAATAGCTATGATGACCATTGGTACTTGGGTAGCCTGGCAACATACGATGCAGATTACCTATCAAAGCATGATAGATGAATATCGATTTGTTCGCTGTCAATATGGCATAGAACGAGGGATAGTATTAGGTACAAAGAAAGAATTCTTTCTAGCTCATCAAAAGGAAGTAACTGGTAGTGGTTCTCCAAAGTATGTATTAGAAGAAACGGATACAGAACGAATAGAGGCTATTATCTATAAAGAACGAGATTCGCAACGGTATTGTTTGCGGCTCATATGTATCGATGTAGATACAGAAACAAATGTGAGGCAAGACGTATACTTTCAAACTATGTATAAGGATGATGTGTTAGAGGCTATACGCATAGAAGGTGTGAAAGAATAAGGAGGTTAATATGAAAACAAATCCAGTATTGGCTATTGCCGTTGGACATGATGAAATTGTGGGGGTGAAAGCCTATGAAATTGAAGGTACTAATGTGCTAGAAGATATAATAGTACAAAAACGGCACGCTGATATGGGAACGGATGTGCAAAAGTTTTTTGACTATTATGGGGAAACAGGCATATCCATTGGTTGCGTTTTTGAAGCGCCACTACAATCGGTATATATGGAAACACCGATAATGCATAAAATAGATCAGTATTTATTTGCTCAACGTGAAGGAAAAAGAATCTTCCAGAATGAAGAGTTTCCTAATGCCATCGATTTTGCCTCTAGACCAGGTACGACGGAGGAACTGATGTTCATTCTTATTGTGGCATTAGAACGAAAACAACTCAAACAGGTGGCACGAGGGATTCAACAAGGAGGGGGAGATCTTCGTGTTATCGATTACTGGCCAGCACCACTTGTATTCAGTCGTGGTCGAGAATCGTCTATGCTTTGTATCACTCCAGAAGAAGATAAGGTACGAGTATCGTTATGGAATTATAAATTCTGTACGGCGCATACCTTAGTGTCATTAGATGTAAATAAAGTATTGGAAGCATGTAAAACGGTCTATGAAGATAGCAAACAATTTCAAGTGCCCTATCCTAAGGGGGCTATTATAGTTGGGTTTGATGAAACGAGAGTTAAAGCACTTGAGCCTATTTTAGAAACTTATGGAACTATGGATCAGGTACCTCTTCATATAGTAGATAAAGGAGAAGGTTATAATCCACAGAATATAAATCATGAAATGGCATGGGGATTAGCAATTAGGTTACTTACTGATGGAAAATAAGGAAAATTTTACTTTCATAGAACCGGATATACAGTGGATATGTTGGTATATTCGATATAAACACATATGGTGGGCATTATTAGCTTTACTGATTGTTGTATTCCTAGGTTCTGTGGCGATGGGCACAAAAGCATATATACAGTATCAAGAAATTGTAGAAAGACAAGAAGATGTAATATCACGCCATATTGATGCTAAGGAGGCTCATAGTATGTATGAATCTATGGTTCACGAAAATACAAAAGGAGATCCATCATCCCAGGGAACGTTGAAGGAATGTATATACTTACTGGACGCATCGAATACATATCACATCCAAATGGTGGAGTGGTCTACTATGAATCAATGGTATGTGGAAGCTAGAGGGACCAATGAAAATGAATTGCATCAGTTTGGTTCAGTTTTGAGTCGATTAGGAGGTTGCCGTCACTATGATGAAGTGGTGGAAAAAGAATCCGGAACTACACTATATCGCAGTCGTATTACGGGGACTGTGGAAAGCCCTTCCCATTCCAAAAAAAAGTCTGCTCCTAGTCATTAGCGTGTACTGTTGTGTATTAGATTTGGGCATCGGCATGACCGTGTACTTTCAAGGAGAAAGAGAACGTATTTCTGCAGAGATTGATGAAGAAATACTTTCACAGGAGGCAGAAACAACATTTTTACATAGTGAAAGTTATCAATTTGTCAAACACTTAGATGATAATATATTAGACATGGAAGGCTTGTATCATTTGGTGTTGTCATCCATAGAAGATACACCCTTGATAATTGTCAGTACACACAAAGAAGAGGAAACGGTAGATGTGGTGGTACAAGGGTCTACCTTAGATATGGTACAGTGGTTGGTAGGGATGCAAAAGGTGCATCCTACCTTGCGTTTTACTATAGAAAAAATAATTCATCTGCAAGGTGTTACTACTTTACAATGTAAGATTCGTGAAAATAGTAAAAATAGAGGGAATGGTTTGTCAAAGTATAGTCGAGTATAGTAAAATAAAGTTAAAATTAACTAGTATATTAAAGAAGAGATATTATGTAGAATGAAAACGACTATCAGGAGAAATATTATCCTCATTGGTTCTATGGGGAGTGGCAAAAGTCATTTAGGTCGAAATTTAGCGGATGCCAAAGGTTGGCAATTTGTTGACACGGATCGAATATTAGAGAAACGATACAATATGCCTATTGCTGATATTTTTAAAACAATAGGTGAAAAGGCATTTCGCCGTGCTGAGTTTGAAGTGATTAAAAAGGTGGCTATGTATCATGAAGCGGTGATTTCCGTAGGTGGGAATTTCCCTATTGATATGCGCACATTGCGGTATATGCAAAAATATTCTTTTATTGTGGGCATACGTGCTTCACATTACAGAATTGTGAATCGGGTCAATCGTTGGGTTGGTAAACGGCCGACGATGAACTATGATGATGTATCTGGTTATGTAGCGTGGATGATGCGTAGGTGGAAACCATTATATCGTAAATGTGACCATGTATTAGATACGACGCACAGTCACACTGATGAATTAGTTACTAGTATTGATGCATCAGTAAAGTCCAAAGGTATATATTTTAAACGGCGAAAAGTACACCAAGGTGAATAATATGAAACGAATAGGTATTTTAACGAGTGGTGGAGATGCACCAGGAATGAATGCAGTCATTCGTTCCGTAACAAGAAGTGCAATATATGAAGGCCTCGATGTAGTAGGAATACAGCGAGGCTTTTTGGGCGTTTTAGAAGAAGACTTTATCCCCTTAACAAGACGTAGTGTGGGGAATATTGTAAACAAAGGTGGAACAATCTTAAAATCGTCGCGCTGTCTTGAGTTTAAAGAAAGTGAGCATCAACAAAGAGGTTATGACAATTTGCGTCATCATGGTATTGATGCCTTAGTCGTTGTTGGTGGTGATGGTTCTATGTGTGGTGCCAAAGTATTGTCTAACCTAGGATTGCCTACGGTGACAATTCCTGGCACTATAGATAAAGATATGAATGGTACCGATTATACAATTGGTTTTGATACAGCTCTTAACACCATCATTGATGGTGTGAGCAAAATTCGTGACACTTCTACGGCTCATGATCGTGTAGCCATTGTAGAAGTAATGGGACGGCATGCTGGTCACATTGCAGTGTATGCGGGTGTAGCGTGCGGTGCAGAGGTTGTGTTGACTCCTGAAGTACCCATGACGTTAGAAGAAGTGAAAGACTCTCTAGAAAATACGACTCGTAATGGTAAAAAGAACAGTATTATTATCGTTGCGGAAGGTGCCTACAGCGCCTTTGAAGTGGCTCAATATATTAAAGCACATACGTCCTATGCACCATCTGTTACGGTGTTAGGTTATTTGCAACGAGGCGGGTCACCGTCTGCGTATGATGCTCTAATGGCTGCTCGTCTAGGAGAGGCAGGAGTTCGTGCTTTATTAGAGGGATGTACACATCATTTGATAGGAGTTCATTGTAATCATATTGATGCTATAGCGTATGAGGAAGCCCAAACATGTGAGTATCCTTTAGATACATCTTTATATCAATTAATACGTGTGTTAGGACAATAATTTCATAGTTGTTTCACCATTGTATTGTATAAGATAAAGAAAACTAACCTTAGTTTTCTTTTCTTTTTATCCTCTGTATATGACATATTTTGTTTTATATTATAGTTGGGGGCTACTCATGTAAGTAAGTTATTGTCAGGTGTAAACTAGTTTATGGAGATGAAAGTCTATACTACATGTTGGAGCATACTCCTATTAGAGTAAGAAAACACTATGTTGATGATATTCTATTTACAATCGATGGATGAAAGGAGATATTTCATGTGGAAAAATAAAAAATTATGGATTGCTATCGTAGCTATTTTGGTGGTAGCTATTGGTGGATGGCAATGGTATAGTAGTAGCCAATCGAAAGAGGCTCCTACCTATACAACGGGGAAAGTAGGAAAAGGTAGTATTTCATCTACCATAAGTGCCACAGGAACGATTAATCCTGTTCGTTATGTAGATGTGTCTACGAATGTTCCTGGTAAATTAGAAGCTGTTTTAGTAAAAGCGAATCAACATGTGACAGCAGGACAAGTGATCGCTACCATTGATTCTCGTCAACTACAGGCTTCCGTAGATAATGCAAGAGCTACATTGAATCAAACAGCCACAGATTTGGATCGCTATCGTACGTTAGTATCACAAGGTGCTATTTCACAGCAAACTTACGACAATGCCTTAGCAGCGTATGAAAAAGCAAGAGCTACCTACGACCAAGTGGCAGCTAACTTGACCGATAGTACGATTACAGCACCTATGGATGGCACGATTATTGGAGAACCTTTAAAAGCAGGTCAAACCATTGCTACTGGTATTTCTACACAAATGATCATTGCTACCATTGCAGATTTATCCGATTTAGAAATCTATTTAACAGTTGATGAAACAGATATTGGGAATGTAAAAGAAGGTGCCAAAGTAGATTTTACAGTCGATGCGCATCCTGGCCAGACTTTCACAGGTACTGTGAAAAGTATTTCCTTAGGCACAAAAGGTAGTATGGGAACAACCAGCTCGTCCGTGGTGTACTATACAGTGCGTGTAGCAATTCCAGCAAGTGATGTAAGTCATTTCTTCCCATCTATGACAGCGCGTGCTACGATTCATGGCGAAGAACGACAAAATGTGTTGGTAGTACCATTGGCAGCAGTGCGTTCTGACAAAGTGGGAGAATTTGTGTATGTTATTAAAGATGGAAAACCTGTTCGAACCAGTGTAAAAACAGGTATGACAGGGGACTCTACAATTGAAATCATATCTGGTGTAGAAGAAGGCGATGAAATCATTATCAGTGGTGATGTCAATGCGACGAAAAAACAACAACAGAGGGGGCCATTCTAATGGAAACTCCTAAAAAAGCGGTCATTACCTTAGAGGGGATTACAAAAACCTATGTGAATGGAAAGTTGACGGTACCCGTATTACATGGTATTGATTTATCCATTTATGAAGGGGAGTTTACTTCTATCATGGGACCGTCTGGTTCTGGTAAATCTACGTTTATGAATATCTTAGGGTGTTTGGATAGACCTACTAGTGGTTCCTATCGATTAGATGGAGAAGAAGTAGCTCACCTTGGTGACGATGAATTGGCCTATGTGCGGAACAAACGAATTGGGTTTGTGTTCCAAAGTTTTAATTTATTGCCGAAGTTAACAGCCTTAGATAATGTAGCATTACCTATGGTCTATGCAGGCGTATCCAAAGCAGAACGTACGGCTAGGGCGAGTCAATTATTGACAGAGTTAGGGCTGGGTACTCGGTTGGATCATATGCCAGCAGAACTATCTGGGGGGCAACGACAACGGGTAGCCATTGCAAGGGCATTGGCCAATGACCCAGCTATCATCATGGCCGATGAACCTACTGGTAACCTCGATTCAAAAGCGAGTTTAGATGTGATGCATATCTTCACAGAATTATATCAAGAAGGGCGCACTATCATTTTAGTTACTCATGAGCCAGATATTGCTGAATATGCAGGTCGTAATGTGGTTTTAAAAGATGGACTGATTGTAGAAGATAGAATAAATCCCCACATGAAAGGATTGCAGCTGGGAGGTGAAAGCCATGTATAAAGAAGGTTTTTTAATGGCTTGGTCATCTTTAGTAGCCAATAAGATGCGTTCCTTACTGACGATGCTAGGTATCATCATTGGTGTATCAGCTGTGATTGCGTTGGTATCTATTGGATATGGAGTTCGTCAACAAATAACAGAATCTATTTCGAGTTTGGGTAGTAATCTATTAATGGTCTATCCAGGGGCTCCTAGAACACCAGGGGTACGTCCTGTGGCAGGTGCTAATAAAACGATAAAATTGAGTGATTATGAAGCTGTTTCTAAGATGGATAGCGTGCAAGCAGCTTCACCAGTGGCGTCTAATTCCTATTTGACAGTGTATATGAGCAAGAATTGGACCACAACGGTGAATGGTGCCAATGCGGACTTTCAGTATGTGAATAACTGGACTATGAAATCCGGTCGCTTTATTACAGATAGTCAAATTGAACGGCGTGAACGGGTGGCAGTCATAGGTGCCACAGTAGCAAAAAATTTGTTTGGCAATGAAGATCCCATTGGTAAAGATATTCGGATTCACAAAAATTCTTTTAAAATTGTAGGCGTTCTTGATGAAAAGGGATCCGGCACTATGGGGAATGATCAAGATGATGTCATTGTAGTGCCTTATACAACTATGATGGAACGTGTGATGGGTGTTGATTATTTGCGTATGATCTATATTCAAGCAAAAGAAGGGCAGGATTTAGAACGTGTCCAAGCTGATATAGAAAATATTTTACGCGTCCGTCATGGTATTAAAAACCCTGACCTAGATGATTTTAATGTGAATAATATGGCTTCTATTATGAAAGCTGTAGAAGAAAATACAGCCACAATGACCTTATTCTTAGGTGCTGTGGCAGCGATTTCCTTACTAGTTGGTGGTATTGGCATTATGAATATTATGCTCGTGTCTGTAACGGAACGTACTCGAGAAATTGGTGTTCGTAAAGCTTTAGGCGCTACGTATCGAACCATTATTACGCAGTTTTTAATTGAAGCTGTTGTTATCTCTCTTGTAGGTGGTGCTATTGGTATTGTAGTGGGAATTGGTGCTTCACAGTTGATTGCCACAGTAGCTAAATTAAAAACTGTAGTGACCACAGGCCCTATTTTATTATCATTTGGATTTTCCATGTTTATAGGTCTTGTATTTGGCCTGTATCCAGCTAGAAAAGCAGCGAAGTTAAATCCTATTGATGCTTTACATTATGAATAGCTGAGTAAATACCAATATGCATGGAAAAGTAGGTCTATTGTATATTGGTATTTTTCTTTTTCCCGAAAGAATATGGTATAATATATAAATTGAAAGGATGTGTGTCTATGAAAATTAGTCAAGAGGAAATTAAGAATATTGCCTTATTATCCAGATTAGAAATTAAAGATTTAGAGGCTGCTGAAAAAGCCTTAAGTAATATCCTTACCTATGTTGAGGAATTAGAAGAATTAGATTTAACCGATGTAGAGCCAATGGCTCATGCGGTGCCATTACAAAATGTATATCGTCCTGATGAAATGAAACCATCATTGTCACGAGAAGAAGCATTGCAAAATGCACCAGAAGAAGAGAATGGGTATTTCAGAGTACCTCGTGTTGTACAAAACTAGGAGAAGATACATGACTCTTTTTGAATTACATCAAAAATTAGTAAATAAAGAAATTTCTGCCGTAGAGCTTACGAAAGCTGTATTGGCACATAAAGACAATGTAGAGCCTACAGTACATGCGTACTTATCAGACTCTCATGAAGCGGCGTTAGCACAAGCTGAAGCTGTGGATGCAAAAATTGCAAAAGGAGAAGTTATTTCTCCATTAGCAGGTGTTCCAGGCGCTATTAAAGATAATATTTGTACGAAAGGAGTAGCCACTACTTGCGGGTCCCACATGTTGGAAAACTTTGTGCCTCCTTACAATGCTACTGTTATTGAAAAATTACAATCTCAAGATGCTATTATTTTGGGTAAATTAAACATGGATGAGTTTGCTATGGGTAGCTCCACAGAGAACTCTGCTTTAGGCAAAACCACAAATCCATGGAATCCAGACTACGTACCAGGCGGTTCTTCCGGTGGTAGTGCAGCGGCTGTTGCCAGCGGTAGCGCTATTTGGGCATTGGGTTCTGATACAGGTGGATCCATTCGTCAACCAGCATCCTATTGTGGCGTGGTTGGTTTGAAACCAACTTACGGCAATGTATCTCGCTATGGCTTGATTGCCTATGCATCTTCTTTGGACCAAATTGGCCCTGTTACAAGAGATGTACGTGATGCAGCCATCGTGCTGAATGCCATTACTGGTCATGATTTCCATGATTCTACATCTATTCCGGGGAATCGTGTAGATTATACAAAAGCTCTTGTGAAAGATGTAAAAGGCTTGCGTATTGGTGTGCCTAAAGAATATTTTGGTGAAGGTTTACATCCAGAAGTGCGTGCAGCTTTGGAGAAAGCTGTTGAAACCTATCGCAATATGGG
Source organism: uncultured Veillonella sp. (assembly GCA_963522415.1). Taxonomy (GTDB): domain Bacteria; phylum Bacillota; class Negativicutes; order Veillonellales; family Veillonellaceae; genus F0422. Next base: position 44,644 of record CAUQZV010000004.1, read on the forward strand.
GGCCACTATTGTGGATATTTCCTTGCCAACTACAAAATATGCCTTGTCTGCATACTATATCATCGCTTTGGCAGAAGCTAGCTCCAACTTAGCTCGTTATGACGGAGTTAGTTATGGCCTTCGCGTGCCGGCAGATAATTTAGTAGAAATGTCTACTAAAACTCGTACCCAAGGTTTCGGTGAAGAAGTACAACGTCGTATCTTGTTAGGTACCTATGTATTGAGCTCTGGCTATTATGATGCGTACTATTTGAAAGCCTTAAAAGCACGTCGTTTAATCAAGAACGAATTTGATGCTGCCTTTCAAGAATGTGACGTATTGTTAACACCAACAGCTCCGAATACAGCTTTCAAATTTGGTGAAAAAATCAACGATCCTTTAACAATGTATTTAGAAGATGTGTGTACAGTGCCAGTTAACTTGGCTGGTATCCCAGGTATCAGTATTCCTGCTGGATTTGGCTCTAATGGTATGCCAATCGGTATGCAATTATTGGCGCCAGCTATGGGTGAAAGTACATTGTTACAAGCTGCTTATAGCTTTGAACAAGAATGTCCTGAATTTACAAAATTGCCAACTATGGGAGAATTGAAACTATGAAATATGAAACAGTCGTAGGCCTTGAAGTTCATACTGAACTGAAAACAAATTCAAAAATATTCTGCTCCTGTACAACGGCCTTCGGGGGCGACCACAATACACATGTATGCCCAACTTGCTTAGGTTTGCCGGGAACGATGCCTGTGTTTAACCAAAAAGTATTGGAATATGCTATTAAAGTCGGTTTGGCATTGAATTGTGAAATTGTATTATTCAATAAATTTGACCGTAAAAACTATTATTATCCAGATTTGCCTAAAAACTGGCAAACCTCTCAATTTGATTTGCCTATCTGCGTGAATGGTCATCTTGATGTAGAAGTGAATGGGGAAACTCGTCGCATTCGTATCAATCGTATCCATATGGAAGAAGATGCTGGTAAATTAGTGCATAGTGGTGCTACTATTTCTAGCTCTGATAGCTCCAATGTAGACTACAACCGTACAGGTGTGCCATTGTTAGAAATCGTATCGGAACCAGATCTCCGTTCTGGGGAAGAAGCGCGCCAATATGTGGATAAAATCCGTGCCATTGTACAATACCTAGGCGTTTCTGATGGCCGTATGGAAGAAGGTAGCTTGCGTTGCGATGCGAACATTTCCATCCGCCCTGTAGGGGAAACAAAATTAGGTACAAAAACTGAAATCAAAAATATGAACTCTTTAACAGGTATCCAAAAAGGTATTGAATACGAAGCACTTCGTCAAGCGGAAGCCTTGGAAGATGGAGAGACTATTATACAAGAAACTCGCACGTGGGATGATAGCAAAGGGATTACTCTTTCTATGCGTAAAAAAGAGAAAGAAAATGACTACCGTTTCTTCCCAGAACCTGATTTGGTACCTATCGTGGTAGATCCTAAGTATATTGAAGAGATTCGTGAATCCTTACCAGAGTTGCCAGAAGCAAAACAACAACGTTTTATCGAAAGCTATGGACAATCTAGTGAAGATGCTCGAACATTGACAAGTCAACGCGCTACAGCGGATTATTTCGATGCTGTCGTAGAGGCTGGAGCCGATGCAAAAACGGCATCTAACTGGATCATTGGCGATTTGGCAAAACTTGTGAATGATGCTGGTATTTCCTATGCAGACAGCAAGGTACAACCAGAACAATTAGCTGCTATGATTGGCTTAATTGAAAAAGGTACAATTTCTGGTAAAATTGCTAAACAAGTCATTGTAAAAATGTTTGAAACTGGTAAAAATCCAGACAAAATCGTAGAAGAAGAAGGTTTAGTTCAAATTACCGATACAGGAGCTATTGAAGAAATCGTAAAACAAGTCATCGCAGATAATCCTAAATCTGTGGAAGATTTCAAATCTGGTAAAGGTAAAGCTATCGGATTCTTGGTAGGTCAAGTGATGCGTGCTTCTAAGGGTAAAGCAAATCCTGGCGTTGTTAATGAATTGTTGGAAAAATATTTACAAGCTCTATAGGAGTGACTATGAGTCAAGAACAAAAGTATGAAGAAGGAACACGCGTTCTTTCAGAAGAAGAAGTACGTGATTTTGACGGAACAACAATAGATGAAGAGGGGCGTACATATGACGCTCCTCCTCACAAATCTTCTCAACAGAAACAACAGGGTTTTCAAACTATTCCTAATATGAAGGTCTTCTTGTGGAATGCCCTTAACTGGAAGTGGAAAGCAGGCCTAGTAGTAGCTGCATCAGTGGTGATTGTAGTGTTATTTGCATTAGCTAAATTCATCATTGCTGGTGCTTTTGTGATTATCCTAGCGTGGTTAGTGATGCGCTTGTTGGGAAAAGTATTTTTTTAAATCTGAATACAGAGGTTGTATTGCTATGGAACAAACATTTTCATGGAAACGGTTTGCATGGCTAGGGATGGGAACGTTCTTGTTCTACCTGTTTATGGCATGGGCATTGCCTGTGACGGATACAGTGGAATCAAACTATGCTTTGTCTGCCGTGACCATGATGAAACATGGAGAGTTTTTGTCTCCTATGATTTATGACATGTATTGGTATGATAAACCAATTATGGCATATTGGGGGCTTATACTGTCCTACTCTTTGTTTGGTATCTCTGATTTGGCTGCTCGATTGCCATCCATTGTCGTTTCTACGTGTACAGTATTAGCGATGTATCGGATGGCTTTCAGTATATATCAAGTAGAACGGATTGCCATGTGGAGTGCCATTGCCCTAGGAACGGCGTTAGAATTTTGGTACATCGGTCACGCTGTCGTAACGGATGGATATTTATTTCTCTTTTCCATGGGTATTTTTTATTATGTATACCGAGGTATCACTGGTGAAAGTCATCGCCATATGATCTATGCATATATTTTTGCTGGATTAGCGGTGCTTACCAAAGGTCCTGTAGGGATCGTGTTACCCGGGATTATTTTAATTCTATATGTGGCCTTAAATCGTCGTATGGATTGGTTTAAGTATGTTTTTTCTTGGAAGGGTATCCTTGCCTTTATTTTAGTTGTGGCACCTTGGTATGGATATATGTACTACGCTCATGGCGATGCTTTTATCCAAGGATTTTTAGGGCTACATAATGTGACTAGAGCCACAGTAGCAGAGCATCCAGAACATAATTGGTGGTACTTGTATTTTGTCTTGTTACCAATCTGCATGATGCCATGGACTAGTTTTGTGGTTCGTGGTATTAATGAACAGAAACATGCCTATATTTGGTATTGGTCTATTTTCTGGTTTGTAGGGACTGTTTTGTTCTACACGTGTATGGCTACTAAATATATTACCTACACATTTATTATGCTGATTCCTTTGGCATTATGGGCAGGCATGGGCATTCATGTTTGTATAGAAGGATACAAAGAACGCAAGATGACGTGGAAGGTGTTTACCCTATATGCACTGGGTGGAGTTCCATTTTTATTAGGATTAGTCATAGTAGGATTGGGCATGTCTTTATCACATAGTACGTATCTATTGATCAGTTTAGTGGTAATAGTGGTAAGTTGTATCTATGCCGCTAGTAGACGAACAGGACATGTCTTAGTGTGTAGTATGGCAACGAGTGCTATTGTATTCTATTTAGCATTAGTTCCAAACTTAGTGCCAGTTATGGAAGACCAATCTGGAAAAGTATTAGCTAATGAAGTGATGGCATTGGAGGGGACTACTCCACTAGATGTGTATCAATATGGTAATTATCGTACATCTTTGTCCTATTATTTAGGACGGACTACTTCCTTCATACATTACAAAGAACATGAAAGTGTTTGGGAAGATGGGAAGAACATTATGCCTATGGTGAAACCTACTGACTTGGCAAAAGATAGAGAGAAACTATCTCGAGCTTTAATTTATGTGCCCAATAAATACGCAATATATTTTAAAGAAACAAGTGTATATGACCATGTTCAGCCAGTAGAAAGAGATTCTCGAGGCGTCTTCTACAAAGCGAAATAATGGTGATCACAGTATTGGGGATGCTCCTAAGAGTGTCTCCAATATTTTTATTCTATACTACATGGAGGGATAGCTATGGTTTCAGGCTATTTTTTGGATTCTAATATATAGTGGGGAGCAAACATCATACTTTTGTGGAGTTATTCAGTTGTATAACTCTTTGAGAGTATAGTGATAGGTATTATCCCAAAGTAAATTTTATATACAAAAAAATAGATATGAAATAGGCACCAACTGTAAAAGCTGGTGCCTGTTTTGTACTTGCACTATTTTATTTGGCTTCAGGATCTAGGGACAATGGTTGTGTACCTAACATTGTAGTTAAGTTATTAACATTAAAGCGATATGCTTTGTTAGAAAAATCTCGTGTAACATCGTAATTACCAGATGGAGCATGTATGATGCCTACGAGCATATCATACAATAAGTCATTGGTGAAATATTGTTGTTCATGATTGCGTAGGGTAATTGCTGTTTCTGGATATGCTGTACGATATGTAGGAGATAAGTAAATCCACATTGGTATCCGTGTCATTCCAAAATTGAAGATATCTGGATTGTGAGATGTTTTAATATTTTCTCCATGGTCAGAGAAGTATACCATGGCTTGTAAGTTTAAGTTATCCTTAGCATAGGTGTAAATTTCTTGTAACAGCCAATCAGTATATAGTTGGCTATTGGCATAAGCTTCAATTCCTTCAGGGTTTGGACCTTGTTTCCATTTGCTGAACTCGTGAGGATATCTATCGTTGTAGTAGATATGACTACCCATAATATGGATGACGATGAAATTATTTTGGTTCTTTGGTACATCTTTTAAAAGTGGTAACAAAGCGCCATCATATTGATCGGAGAAGGCGTAGGATTCATGCGCCCATCGAGGGGTGTCACTAGCTTTCGCGATAAGGGAAATAGCTGTATCATATTCGCCATATACACCTTGGTTAGACAACCAAGAGGTATGATATCCAGCTTTTTTTGCTACATCGATGATGGTTGTGGCATCAAAGAATGGTTTATCATCATATTGGTTTCGCTCTGTTAAGGCTCTTTCTAAAGTTGGTACTGTTTGTACATAGGAAGAGTAAGCGTGCTTAAATACATTAAAGTTTGGGTTTTGATACAAGGAACCTTGCCATGGCGTATCATCGTAAGGGAAGTCTGGAGTGTACATTTTCATGTAATCTCTAGAAGAAGATTCACCAATGACTAAGATCACAGTGCCCGGTGTTTTTTGCGCCGCTGTTTCTGTAGTGCTTAATTGTAAATTATTAAAGACACTGACATGCTTATCATTATATGATTGCAACTCTTTCATATAAGCTCTTACTTCCAACCAGTTGCTGACGATATCAGTACGAGGGAATAAATAATACCCACCATACACGATAAGTGCGATGGATAGAATCCATTTTATATCATTTCGATACCTTTGAAAGAAAAAGAAATGGAACACAGTAGGTTCATCGTTTATTTGCGCTTTCACATTGGCGAAGTAGAAAAGACCAAGTATGATTGCAATGCCAACGATAGCGCCTCCGATACCGCCTACGCCGATGATGTTTTTTACAAAGCCTAAGGCTTCCTCAGGGTTGGTTTGGTATAGAGCCATCATGGTAGCTGGTGTAATGCAATGCCAGGTGGATAGATAGTATCCGATTTGACCTGCTGGAATGAGAAGTAATACTATATCAAGAAGGCTATATAAGCCAGCCCATAGTTGTTTCCATTTGCCCCATTGGAACAGCCAATAGTGACTGACTGTGAGCAAACAAAAGATGACGAGGCCGAAGAGGAAGTCATTGGCAAATTCGTAGAAGTAAAATGGTTTTTCATAGGACCAATGGAATAAGAGGGGGAATGTTAATGCCCAACTGATACCCACGATACCATGACCAATGAGATATCCTTTTGTGAAGGAACTACGAATAATCGATTGTAAGATTGTTAAACCTACTATGGTAGGGACGAACAAGGTAAGTATATCTTCTATGTCAAACCCTAAAGTTATAGGTTCGTAGATATAAAATAGTGCCACTGCGATGATAGTGGACACGATGGTATACAGTCCTAGCTGTTTCCATCTTTGACGATGCATAGTGTCGCCTCTCTTTCTGGGTGTAGCAATTTTTGCCCATTTCATTTATAATACTTATTAGATACATACGTTGGTATGTCTATGTATTATTCTAACTGTTTCTAATAGGAAATGCAATTTTTTCATACAAGGTGTGGTGAAAGCCATACCTTTATTTTTGGTAGAAAGGAGTTTTCATGAATACCTACGATTTTAAACTGGATATTTTTGAAGGCCCTTTGGATCTTTTGTTGCATTTGATTGAAAAGAATCAGATCGATATATATGATATTCCCATTGTGCATATTACCTCACAATATATGGATATATTGAAAACTTGGAATCGATTCGATATTGTTTATAGTAGTGAGTTTTTAGTCATGGCAGCTACTTTGTTGCAGATTAAGTCACGTCTGTTGTTGCCTAAAGTAATTCATAAGGATGAAAGTGAGGCAGAAGATCCACGAGATGAATTGGTAAACCGATTGGTGGAGTTCAAACGTATCAAAGAATTGACGGGTCTCTTAGAAGAACGTGTATCCGATGGTTCCTATGTATTCAATAGACCAGAAGAGCTTAGCCAAGTAGGATTAGATCTTGTTTGCACTGTGGAATGGGAAGCTCTAGTGGCGTGCTTTCAGAAAGTGCAGGAACGGTATCATCGACCTGAGGTAGAAGCCCCTAAAGTTATGATGGAACGAGAAGAATATACATTAGAGCAAGGGATTGAAGATGTATTACTAGCGACGAGACAGCAACAAGTGCCTTGTGTCAATTTATTTGCGAGGGCTCAGACGAAGAAAGAAAGCGTGGTTACATTTTTGGCCTTACTAGAGTTGATGAAACGTCAACTGTTGCGGATTATTGTGGGCAATCACGATGTATATAGCGTGATTGTAGAAGGTATAGAAGAAGGAGAGTCCCTGTGAGTAGCATTGAATTTCAGCAGTTAGAGGCTGTTTTATTTGCAGCGGCTACCCCTTTAACGGTAGATACATTAGCAGATATATTTGAGGTTTATGTACCAGAAGTTGAAAGAGCTATCAAAGCTTATGAAGAAAGTTTGATTCAGGAACGACGAGGCATTCGGATTCGTAAAAGTGCATCAGGTATAGAACTGGTGAGTGCTCAAGAATGCAGTGAATTTGTTACCAAAATCCGCCATCGAGATGAAAAGCTATCTGGTGCGGCTATGGAAACGTTGGCAGTGATTGCTTTCAAACAGCCTATCACAAAAGGTGAAGTAGAAGAGTTTCGTGGGGTAAACTGTGAAAAAGTATTAAAACAATTATTGGCCCGTGACATGATTGTGGAGTTAGGACGAAAGGAAACCATTGGACGTCCGGTGATTTATGGAACTTCGGATAACTTTTTAAGGACTGTAGGTGCTAATTCTATTGAAGAGTTGCAACAGTCTATGCCTCTTTCAGAGGGAGCATCCATAGCTATAGAAGGAGAATAATATGGAATTAGAACGTTTGCAAAAATATATTGCTCGTTGTGGTGTGGCATCACGACGAAAAGCAGAAGAATTAATTACCTCCGGTAAAGTACTTGTGAATGGTAAATATGTAAAAGAATTGGGGGCCAAGGTAAATCCTACACGAGACCGCGTCAAAGTGGACGGACAATTATTGGAGCCAGAAGCGTTGGAGTATTATATTTTCAACAAGCCAAAAGGTGTGATTACATCCATCACAGATCCTGAAGGACGCAAAACGGTAATAGATTATATTAACTCTGTAAAAGTTCGTATTTATCCTGTAGGTCGATTAGATTACCATACAGAAGGATTATTGCTATTGACGAATGATGGAACTATGGCGCAAAACTTAGCACATCCATCAAAAGGTGTGACAAAAACATACGAAGTAAAAGTAAAAGATCGTGTCTTTGATGAACATTTGGAGCAGTTAGCAGTAGGTGTCACATTAGAAGATGGTGTAACTGCACCTTGTGAAATTACAGATTATGGATTTAATGGAAAAACAGGTCTTACTACTGTAGAAATTACGATTCATGAAGGTCGTAATCGCCAAGTACGTCGTATGTTTGAACATTTTGGGTATTCCATTCATAATTTGAAACGTATTAATTATGCAGGATTGATGTTAAAAGGGTTAAAGCGTGGAGCATTCCGTAAATTAACAAGAGAAGAAGTGAAACAATTACAGGCTATAAAATAAGGGTGAATATGAAACGAATTATTGTCATCGGCGGTGGCGCCGCAGGTCTTATGGCGGGTGTTCGTGCGGCACAATTAGGTGCGTCTGTGCACATTATTGAAAAAATGAAGATGGTAGGCCTTAAAATGGGGATTACAGGTAAAGGGCGTTGTAATGTGACTAATGCAGCTCCCATAGAAGATTTTATTAAACAAACACCAGGGAATGGTAAGTTCCTATATAGTGCTTACCAACAATGGACCAATGAAGATATGATTCATTTGCTCAATAGTTGGGGCGTCTCTACTAAGGTTGAGCGAGGTGGTCGTGTATTTCCAGAATCTGATAAAGCTACAGATGTACGCAATGCTTTTATCGACACATATCGTAAATTAGGTGGACAGCTTCACTTAGAAGAAGTTGTTAAGGATTTGATTGTAAAAAATGGAGCTATTACAGGTGTTATTACAGATAAGGGAACCTATACTTGCGATGCAGCGATTATCGCTACAGGAGGGATGTCGTATCCATTGACTGGGTCTACTGGAGATGGCTATGAATTAGCTTCTTCTGTGGGACATTCCATCGTAGAACTGCGGCCATCCTTAATTCCTTTGGAAACGAAAGAACATTGGGTGAAAGACTTAATGGGGCTAAGTTTAAAAAATGTAGAAGTCGCTATTATTGCGAAAAATAAGGTGCAAACAAAACAATTTGGAGAAATGCTATTTGCCCATTTTGGGGTGACAGGACCAATTATTCTATCTGCCTCTCATACAGTGACAAAGTTACTCAAGAAAAAAGTAGATCCTATCATTATTGAAATCAATTTGAAACCAGCGTTAACTCGTGAGGTCTTAGATAAGCGTGTACAACGGGATTTCAGTGAGTCTCAAAATAAGCAATTAGTAAATGTATTGAAAGGTTTATTGCCATCCAAATTAATTCCAGTTATTTGTCAACTAGCAGAGTTAGAAGGAACCAAGGCTATTCACGATATTACCAAAGAGGAGCGCTTGCGGTTAGTGGATACTATACAACATATGCGGATCACCGTTCATAAACCTCGCCCTATAGCGGAGGCTATTGTGACTGCTGGGGGAATTTCTGTAAAAGAAGTAGATCCCAAAACGATGCAATCTAAATTGGTGAGTGGTTTATATATGGCGGGAGAAGTCTTGGATGTAGATGCTTTCACAGGAGGCTATAATCTGCAAGTTGCGTTTTCCACAGCCTATGTAGCTGCCACTCATGCAGCAGAAGGAGGAGTCTAATATGAATCGACGAATTTCTGTAGCTATTGATGGTCCTGCTGGTGCAGGTAAAAGTAGTATTTCTAAAGTAGTAGCCAAACAGCTAGGCTATTTATACATTGATACAGGGGCCATGTATCGAGGTATTACATGGGCTTTATTAGATATGGGTGTCTCCATTGACGATATTGAGGCTGTAGCACAAGCTTTGCCTCATATTCAATTGGAATTACAAGCTACTGAAAGTGGCCTTGTGGTATTGGTAAATGGTCGTGATGTATCTCAGGAAATCCGCACACAATATGTAACTAGTCATGTGTCTCAAGTAGCTGCACAAAAAGCGGTGCGTACAAAATTAGTGGATATGCAACGACAGATGGCAGCTGCTGGTGGTGTCATTTTAGACGGTCGGGATATTGGTTCCGTGGTGTTACCTAATGCGGAATTGAAAGTCTATTTAACAGCATCTGTGGAAACTCGTGGTCATAGACGTTGGCTAGAATTGAAAGATTCCGAACATATTTCTTTAGAAGAGGTATGTCGCACTGTAGCTGAGCGAGATGCTATGGATATGAACCGGGAGGAATCTCCTCTTGTATGTGTAGATGATGCAGTGGTTGTAGAAACTGATCATCTCAGTATAGAAGAAACTGTACAAACACTTATCGACTTAATTCGCAAAACGGAATTAGGAGGCCATCATGGATAAATTTTCTGAATGCTTATGGCGATCTGCATTTACTGTCGTCTATGGATGGTGGTATAGGACAAAGGTGTATGGGAAAGAAAATGTGCCTAAAGAAGGACCAGTCATTATTTCACCGAACCATAAAAGTAATAATGATCCCCCTTTGTGTGGTTTTGCATTGCCACGTCATGTGAACTTCATGGCAAAAGAGGAATTATTTAGAAATCCAATTTCTAAATTAGTTTGTACTTGGCTAGGAGCCTTTCCAGTACGCCGTGGTGGAGTCGATAAGCTAGCTATACGCCATGCTATGAATTTATTGAAAGATAATTTAATGCTAGGTATTTTCCCAGAAGGGACACGACAAAAGGGTGACGCCTTAGGGCGGTTTCACGATGGAGTGGCTTCGATGGCATTGCGCACAGGCGTTTCAGTAGTGCCGATGGCAATTGTGGGTAGTGACAAGATGATTCGTGGAGAGGTTGCTGTTATTATTGGAAAACCGATTGCTGTAGAAAAAGCAAAAGCAACAGTAGAAGCTATTGCAGATGTGAACCATAAGGTAAAAACAGCTATCCAAACTATGATTGATGATTATAAAGCAGGTAAGTATAAATAGGGGAATGCTATGTTTACAATACGATTAGCGGAAAATTGTGGCTTTTGTTATGGCGTAAAGCGCGCTGTTACGATGGCAGAAAAAGCAGCAGACTCAAAAGATGTGAGTTATACATTGGGGCCTATTATTCATAACCCTCAAGTGGTAGGTCGACTTGAAGATAATGGTGTGTATGCTATTAATGAATTAAGTGATGTGCAAGAAGGTACTGTTATCATTCGCTCTCATGGGGTTGGTCCAGAAGTATATGAAGAAGCAGAAACACGGGGATTACCCGTGATTGATGCTACTTGCCCACATGTACAGAAGGCACAGCGCGATGCAAAGTCTGTAGTGGATGAGGGATTAACCTTAGTCATTCTTGGGGAGAAGAAGCATCCAGAGGTAAAGAGTATTAATCTGTGGGCAGGTAATAAAGGTATTATCGTAGAAACAGAAGAAGATGCTAAAAATATTCAATTCGTGGAAAAAATTGGTGTTGTTGTACAAACTACCTTTTCACAATTTAAGTTTCAAAGTATAATAAAAATATTAGAACAAAAATCTAAGGATCAAAAGATTTTCAAAACCATTTGTCAGGCTACAGAAGAACGTCAAAACTCTGCAGTGGCACTGGCTAAGGAAGTGGATCTTATGATCGTGGTAGGTGGGAAAAACTCTGGCAACACGACTAGATTAGCAGAAGTATGTCGTGATGTAGGGTGTACTACATATCACATCGAAACTGCTACTGAAATACAAATGACGTGGTTGAAGGACGTCACAACAGTAGGAGTCACGGCTGGTGCATCGACACCAGACTGGATAATTAAGGAGGTCATTCAGACGATGGAAAATTTTGCAGAATTATTTGCAGCATCAGAAGCGCAAGCAGAAGAATTTAAGAAAGGTAATGTGATTGAAGGGGAAGTTGTACAAATCGATGACGAACGTGCATATGTATCCTTTGGCTACAAAACAGAAGCACAATTAGAAAGAAAAGAAATGGCATACCCTACACCAGCTTCTGCTAAAGATGTATTAAAGGAAGGCGACAAAATCAAAGCTGTTATCCTTAACCACATCAAAGAAGATAGCCCTATCTATCTTTCTATCACTCGTTTGGCTAAAGATGAAGATTGGCAATATGTTATTGAAGCACAAGAAAAAGATGAACCAATCATCTGTAAAGGTGTGGATGCAATTCCTGCAGGTTTAGTCGTAACTGTTAAGTCTTTACGTGGTTTCATTCCACTTTCCCAAGGTGACATTCACTTCGTGAAATCCCTTGATAACTTAGTAGGTACAGAATTTGAAGCTAAAGTACTTGAAGTTGAAGAAAAGAAAAACCGTTTGGTTCTTTCCCGTCGTGAAGTACTTGAAGTGGAACGCCAAGCTAAATTAAAAGAAGCGTTAGCAAATGTAGAAGTTGGCGGTACTTACAAAGGTACTGTTCGCAAAATAATGCCTTACGGCGCATTCGTTGATATCGGGGGAATCGAAGGTTTACTTCACATTTCCGACATCTCTTGGCAAAAAATTAAACGCGTTGAAGACGTGTTAGCAGTTGGTCAAGAAATCGACGTTAAATTACAATCCTTTGATGAAGAAAACAGCAAAATCTCTTTATCTTTAAAAGCATTATCCAAAAGCCCATGGGACGTTGCAGAAGAAACAATCCATGTAGGTGATGTGGTAACTGGTAAAGTGGTTCGTACAGTTCAATATGGTGCATTCGTTGCAATTAACGATGACATTCAAGGTTTACTTCACATCTCTCAAGTGACTAAACAACGTAATGCAAAAGTAGAAGATTACTTGAACCGCGGTCAAGAAGTGGAAGTAGAAGTAATTTCTTTCAACAAAGATGAAAAGAAATTAGGTTTAAAATTAACTGAATTAATGGAACCAGTAGCAACTGAAGAAGAAGCTGAATAATTTCTATATAATAGAAGAACAGTAGGTCCAATGGACTTACTGTTCTTTTTTTGCTTTCGTTTATGTGATACAATATAAGTTGATAAATTATGTGTTCTTACTCTCCCTATTGGGAAGTTGTAATATGAGGTGAAAGTATGTCAAAACCATTAGTTGCGGTCGTAGGGAGACCAAATGTAGGGAAGTCTACATTATTTAATGCCATTGTGAATAAACGAATTTCTATTGTAGAAGATATTCCAGGTGTAACACGAGACAGAATTTATTTCGATGCAGAGTGGTTACAACGAGAATTTACTATGATCGACACAGGAGGGATTGAGTTCATCACTGCGGAAAGTCATGAAATCCCTAAGATGATGCGTTTTCAAGCCCAATTAGCTATTGAAGAAGCAGATGTGATCCTCTTTGTTGTAGATGGTAAACAAGGCATTGCGATTGCCGATGAAGAAGTGGCAAATTTATTGCGTGCTAGCGGTAAGCCTGTGATTCTTGTAGTTAATAAAATCGACAGTGTGAACCAAGAAGCCAATATTTATGAGTTCTATAATTTAGGCATAGGCGATCCAATTGGTATTTCTGCAAAAAATTTAATGAACTTAGGTGATTTGCTAGATGATGTGGTGAAACATTTCCCTCCACAAAGTGCTAGCGAGGAAGATGAAGATACAATCCATGTAGCATTGATTGGTCGCCCTAATGTGGGTAAATCATCTCTTACAAATGCTTTGTTAGGTCAAGAACGAGTTATCGTCAGTGATGTAGCTGGTACAACACGTGATTCTATCGATACTCATTGGAGCCATGATGGACAGGATTTTGTGTTAATTGATACAGCAGGTATGCGTCGTAAATCTCGTATTGATGCACCTGTAGAGCGTTATAGTATTGTTCGTTCTCTTCGTGCTATTGATCGTTCTGATATTGTAGTGTTAGTTCTAGATGCTACAGATGGAGTGACTGAGCAAGATAAAAAAATTGTTGGTTATGCTCACGAATCTGGTAAAGGTTTAGTCATCGTTGTCAACAAATGGGATTTGATTGAAAAAGATGATAAAACTACACTACGATTTACAGAAGATATTTATGATGAAATGGCTTTCTTGCGGTATGCACCTATCTTGTTTGCGTCGGCTTTGACGAAACAACGCGTTCATCGCTTAGCAGAATTAATTAAATATGTATCTGAGCAACAACATATGCGTATTTCTACAAGTGTATTGAACCAATTGTTATCAGATGCACAAACGGTAAACCCAGTGCCATCTCGTGGTGGTCGGATTCCTAAAATTTACTATATGACACAGGCAAGCGTAAAACCTCCTACGTTCATTTTATTTGTGAATGAACCGGACTTAATTCATTTCTCCTATATGCGTTTCTTGGAGAACCGCTTGCGTGAATCATTTGGCTTCGAAGGGACTCCAATTCGATTAGTACTTCGTGGTAAGAAGGGAACTGATGAAGAATGATAACGATGGAAATTGTTGTATTAATTTTGGTAGCGTACCTAGTAGGTTCTATTCCTACAGGTTTACTGATTGGAAAACTCTTTTTCCACACTGATGTGCGCCAATATGGTAGTAAAAATATTGGTGCTACTAATACCTATCGTGTATTAGGTATGAAAGCTGCCTTACCTGTGTTCTTAGGTGATGCTGGGAAAGGTGCTATAGGTGTGCTCTTGTTTTCGCCAAACCCAGAATGGATGATTGTAGGTGGATTATGTGCTATGATTGGTCATAACTGGTCTATTTTTCTTGGCTTTTCTGGTGGTAGAGGAGTTGCTACAGGATTGGGCGTGCTCATTGCATTGTCTCCGATAGCAGCGTTAATTTGCTTTGCTGTATGGGCTATTATTGTTAAGTTCACTTCCTATGTATCCTTAGGGTCCATTGTAGCGGCTACATTAGTGCCTATTGTGATGTACTGTTTATCTGAGCCCTTGCCATATATTATCTTTGGTGCTGTAGCAGCATTGTTTGTCGTATTCCGTCATAGAGAAAACATTATGCGTCTTTTACAAGGAAAAGAATTAGCTGTGAAACGTATTACAAAGGATGAGTAATTATGAAAATTGCAGTCATTGGATCTGGTAGTTGGGGTACGGCATTAGCTCTGAAAGGTATAGAAGCAGGTCACCAAGTGAGTATGTATTGTCGAACGGAAGAAAAAGCGAATTATTTGCGTGAATATCGTATTAATCCTTATTTGCCAGAAGTAGTATTACCTAGTTCATTAGAGTTTGAACATTCTTATAAAGATACCTTGGAAGATGCAGAGGTGGTGCTACTGGTAACGCCATCCAGTTATGTACGAAGCACTTTGCAAGAGTTGAAACGGTATTTACAACCATCTATGATTATCGTGGGCTGCTCAAAAGGGTTGGAAAAAAATAGTGAAAAGCGTTTATCCTTGGTTATTGAAGAAGAAGTGCAAGGTTTAGTGAAAGCGACAGCTATTTTATCTGGTCCCAATCATGCAGAAGAAGTCGGTCGGAATTTGCCGGCTGCCACCGTGGTTGCCAGTCAACATGAACAGGCTATCTGTATGTTACAAAAAGCTCTGGGTGGACCGAGTTTTAGGGTATATGGTAATACGGATGTAATTGGTGTTGAACTAGGGGGGGCTACAAAAAATATCATCGCTTTAGCAGCTGGGATTGCTCATGGTATGAAATTGGGAGATAATTTATTGGCAGCTCTACTGACTCGCGGTCTTCATGAAATGACGAAGTTTGGTGTTGCCATGGGAGCAAAAGCTGAAACCTATGCGGGACTTTCAGGTATGGGAGATTTAATCGCCACATGTATGAGCCCTCATAGTCGAAATCGTCGAGCAGGTCAAAAGTTAGCCGATGGAGAGACGATGGAAGATATCATTAACCATTCCCAAATGGTGGTGGAAGGATTTTTTGCTGTTCGTATCATTTATGACCTAGCCAAAGCAAAGGGAATCGATATGCCTATCACCAATGCTTTGTATGAGGTGTTATATCATCAAGTTCCTCCTGCTGACGTATTGATGCAACTGATGATGCGTGACGTAAAACAAGAAGTTTGTAATAAGTGAGTGATTGTGGGGAAGATTCTATAAAATATCTATTGTAGCCCATAGTAAAATCATGTAGAATATACAGGTATAGGTAGTAAATCATATGAGAATTATTTCAGGGACGGCCAAAGGTCATACCATACAAGCTCCAAAAGGCATGGATACGCGACCGACACAAGATCGTGTGCGTGAGAGTATTTGTAATGTCATACAAAGTCGGAGAGGATTTTTTGAGACTCAGGTGCTAGATCTATTTTCGGGCACCGGTGCATTAGCTATAGAGTCCTTAAGTCGAGGGGCTAGTCATGCTATTGCGGTAGATATACGTACTGATACATACATCAAAAAGAATGCACAGCATTGTAAGGTAGAAGAACGATTGGAGATTCTGAAATGTACGATGGAAGCTGCACTTTCGCGACTACAAGGAAAGCAGTTTCAGCTAATTTTTTCAGATCCTCCTTATGAAAAAGGGTATGTTCAAAAAACATTAGACTTAGTGGAAGAATTTCGATTACTTACCGAAGATGGCTTTTTAATTATAGAACGCCATAAGAATGAAACATTAGAATTATTGCCCAAGTGGGTGGTTGTAAAAGCCTTATCCTTTGGGTATACTCGCGTTGACATATTATGTCGAGAACCATAGAAAGGGGCTTGTGCCGTGAGAATTGGAGTTTGTCCAGGTAGTTTTGATCCTGTTACAAATGGACATATAGATATATTTGAGCGAGCTAGTAAATTAGTCGATAAGTTAATCATAGTGATTTTAGAAAATCCGAATAAGAAGTATTTATTTACCTTGGATGAACGGGCAGAGCTAATTCGCCAATCAGTAGCACATATCTCAAATGTTGAAGTAGATTTTGGGACTGGTTTGTTGAATGACTACGTGAAATCAAGAGATAGCCACATTATTATTCGTGGATTACGTGCACTAAGTGACTTTGAATACGAGTTTCAGCGAGCTTTATTTTCAAAATATTTGGATGATGATATTGAAACTGTTTTTATTATGACCAATAATAAATATGCCTTTGTAAGTTCTACAGGTATACGAGAATTAGCTAAGTACGGTGGTAAATTAGAAGGTTTAGTACCTGCAGTTGTGAAACAAGCCTTAGAAGATAAATTTAAAACAGTGGAAGAAAAATAGGAGGATACTATGAGAACAGAAAAGTTATTAGAAGAATTAGAGAATTTGATTGTTACTAGCAATAATATGATTATGACCAATAAAAAATTAATTGAAGAAGAAGAAATTATGCGTATAGTCGATGCTTTAACAGAATCTCTACCTCTTGAATTAGAAGAATCTCGTCGCATTGTAGCGGAGCGTGATCGTATTGTGGCGGAAGGTCAAAAGCAAGCAGATGCCTTGATTGAACAAGCGAAAGAATATATTCAAAAGTTAACAGAAGAAAGTGAATTAGTGAAACAAGCACAAGAACATGCTAATCATATTATTGCAGAAGCAAATAAATCTTCTGAAGAGCTTAAAAATAGTTCTATTCAATATGCTAGTGATGTGTTTAAATATGTAGAATCAAATTTAGAGCGTACTTTAGAAGCATTGCAAGAAAATCGTCAAACATTATATAAATAATTTAACTTGAGACTGTAGCGAGATTTATTTGTGGCAGTCTCTTTTGTTTAGTGTTAGATGGGTATAATTGTTCGTATATTTTAAAATATTAGACTCAAGAAGAAAATAAAGGAGTTTTTGATGTTAAGTCGAATACTAACAATATAAGTTTCATGTAATACTAAGAGGAGGTATACTATGAATTTTGAAATTCGTAATGGCCACGAGTATATTGATGAAGTTAAAGATTTATTTGTAGAGTATGTGCGATCCTTGGGTGTATCCGCTAGTGTAAGAGAGTTTTATGGACTGGAAGAGAAGTACAAAGGTGAAGGTGAGGCTTTGTATATTGCTTTTATTGATAATAAACCAGCTGGCTGTGTGGCTTTACGTTATGTAGATAGTAAAACAGCTGCTATGAAACGTTTGTATGTGCGTCCTGCTTTTAGGCATAGCTCTTTAGGTACGAATATGGCAAAGCTAGTAGTAGAAGATGCCCGTGAATTTGGGTATAAAACGCTGTTATTAGATACATTGCCTAGTATGGAAAATGCAAAAGACCTGTATACGACATTAGGCTTTAAAAAGTTGGATGACACCCAAAAATTGGTGAAAACTGTAGTTCATTTATCTTTGCCTTTGTAGAGGTACAATGTTGATGGAATAATGACTGCTATATAAAGGAAAAGCTGTAACAAATTATGTGCTTTATGATTTGTTTACAGCTTTTTCTTAAGATAACATGTCTTGAACTTTATTGGATAAAATATAGATGTATTACTTAGAAAGATACTGTATAATAGGGTAAGTATAGATTGTTTCTATCGATAGGGTTAGTTCTGTAGGAAGGTGAGGCCTTTGAAAGGTAAACATATTGTGGTAGGCGTAACAGCAGGGATTGCAGCCTATAAAGCAGTGGATTTAGTAAGCCGTTTATATAAAGCGGGGGCAGAAGTGAAAGTAGTCATGACGAGGAATGCTACTAAATTTGTGAGTCCTCTTGTGTTTGGAGAAATTAGCAAGCATAAAGTGGCTGTAGAAATGTTTGAAAATATACAGGATTGGAATGTAGAACACATATCCTATGCAACTTGGGCAGATGCCTATGTGGTAGCACCAGCTACAGCTAATATGCTTGCGAAGATGGCACATGGTATTGCAGATGATATGTTATCTACACAATTGTTGGCCACAACGGCTCCAGTATTTGTATGTCCAGCTATGAATAGTAACATGTATGCCCATCCAACTGTGCAGGAAAATTTAACTACCTTACGTGATAGAGGCGTCCATGTGTTGGAGCCAGATAGTGGACTTCTAGCATGTGGGGTAGAAGGAAAAGGTAGATTACCGGATCCGCAAAAAATTATGGATTGGGTGGACTTTCATTTAGGAAAAACTAAATTATTAGAGGGTAGAACGGTTATTGTTAGTGCTGGTGGTACGCAAGAGGCTATCGATCCTGTTAGATATATTACGAATCGATCTAGTGGAAAAATGGGATATGCAGTGGCGTCGAAAGCGGCCCAAGCGGGCGCTAAAACAATTTTAGTGTCTGCCCCCACAGATCTTGCTGTACCGATTGGGGTAGAGCGTATCATAGTTCGGTCCGCTATGGAGATGAAAGAGGCAATCGATAGTCATTATGACTCTGCAGATGCTGTGATTATGGCAGCAGCTGTAGCGGATTACCGTGTGGCAGAAGTAGCCGATAATAAAATAAAAAAACAAGAAACAATGAGGTTAGAATTGGTTAAAAACCCGGATATATTATCTGGATTAGGAGAGCGTAAAAAACATCAAAAATTAATTGGTTTCGCAGCAGAAACCCAAGATGTCATTTCCTATGGAAAAGAAAAGGTGCGGAAGAAAAATTTAGATATGTTGGTAGCCAATGATGTGAGTAAGTTAAATGCAGGATTTGATGTAGATACAAATGAAGTGACCTTTATTTATCCAGGCGAACAAATAGTTGCATTACCTAATATGTCAAAACTAGATGTAGCAGAACGTATCATTCAAGCCTTGGCAGACTTATAATTTTATGCTATAATTCTTGATAGTGATTTTAAACTAAGTATTATATGTATGATACAAGTCTCATCAAGAGTAGTG
>CAUQZV010000005.1:0-59020 GCA_963522415.1 uncultured Veillonella sp.
GACCTTCTAATCCAGATACATCCAATACATGGAGCAAAATATTACTACGTTCTACATGACGCAAGAAGGAATGTCCTAAACCGATGCCTTCACTAGCGCCTTCAATCAAACCTGGAATATCTGCCATGACGAAACTTTTACCTGGTGCTACAGAAACTACCCCTAATACTGGAGTTAATGTAGTGAAATGGTACGCAGCCACTTCTGGTTTTGCAGAAGACACTTTGCGGATAATAGAGGATTTACCCACGCTTGGATAACCCAATAATCCAACATCAGCCAACACTTTAAGCTCTAAGTTCAACCAACGTTCTTCACCAGGTTCCCCCTTTTCAGCAAAGGTTGGTACACGGTTAGCACTTGTTTGAAAGCGTGCGTTACCACGGCCCCCTCGACCACCTTTGGCAACCATGTAGATTTGTCCATCTTCCACTAAGTCCGCCATTAATTTACCAGATTCTTCATCCGTTACCGTTGTTCCTAAAGGAACAGAGACGATTAAATTTTCAGCGCCACGACCATGCTTGTTGGCACTCTGTCCAGCACCTCCTGTGTCGCCTTTAAATTGACGTTTATATCTAAAATCAACCAATGTATTGATATTTCTGTCAGCTTTTAAAATGATGTCAGCACCTTTACCGCCATCGCCACCATTCGGTCCCCCTTGTGGTACATATTTTTCTCGACGGAAACTACTCATACCGTTACCGCCATCTCCCGCTTTCACTAATATACGGGCACGATCTATAAACATATTTTTTTCCTCTAGCCCTATAGATAGAGCGGCCGAAGCCGCTATATCATAGAGTTTTTACAATTTCAATAGCACGTTCCATTTGTACATCCTCTTCAGGATTTGTTTTGGACGGCTCCACAACTTCATCTGGTTCAATACCAATACCATCGATGACTCTATCATTTGGTGTATGATAGCGAGCGATAGTAACCTTTAAACCTTCTCCATCAAGGCCTTGTACTACGCTCTGCACAGTACCTTTGCCATAACTTTTTGTACCCACAATAGTACCTGATTTTGTATCCTGCACAGCACCAGCAATAATTTCTGAAGCACTTGCAGAATTGCCATTAATCAACACAACTAATGGAATGAGAGGATACTCTCCTCTAGACATATAAGCCGTTGTTTTACCCCGTCTCGTTTGTACCGTCACAATCGGTCCTTTCGGCACTAAATATTGTCCTATACCATGAGCTGTCGTAATTAAGCCACCCGGATTATCACGCAAGTCTAAGACTAACCGTTTCATCCCTTTAACTTGAAGTTCCTCATAGGCTTTCGTAAATTCATCTACTGTTTTTTCAGCAAATTGTGTTACCCGAATATAGCCCACATCTTCTGTTAGCATTTGTCCTTTTACAGTGGGCATCACAATCGTTTTCCGTTCAATGGAAAACTCTTGTTCTTCACCATTGCGAAGAATACGAAGTACAACAAAAGTGCCTTCTTCACCTCGAATACGATTAGCTACATCTTCTTTTTCGATATCAGACACTAGTGTGCCATCAATGGCAAGGATTTGATCTCCTTTTTGAAGACCTGCTGCTTCTGCCGGTTGTCCTTCCATTGTAGCACCTACTTTTAGAGTTTTCTTATCGGAAAAATCGAGTAATAGACCAATGCCACTATAGGTAGAGGACGTATGCATTTCCAGCTCTTTCATATCATCCTTGTCCAAATAGACAGTGTGTTTATCATGAGTGCCTTTTACTAAGCCTTTCAACATATTCACAAAGAGTTCTTCTTTGGCTGGTGAGTCCATCGCCCATTGTGTAGTGATAAAGTAGGTGTACCCCAATTTAGCAATTCCCAACGGAGACCCTGAGATATACCAAAAGAAAGCGGTTAAGCCTATTAAAAAGGTAAGTATCCAAGTCAATGCGATGAGCAAATAATATTTAATGAGATCTTTAATGCTCTCATGTTTAAGGTCATCTTCTATGCTGATAATATTCCCTGCCTCATCTTTTGTAATGACTTCATATCTTACGCCTAACAGGTAGGTCTTAGCTTTATGCCAAATAGATGTTTTTTTCTTATCTTCCATAGTCTCCTCTATAAGTATCCCATCGGATCTGTTGGTTCACCATTAATACGCACCTCAAAATGAAGGTGTGGACCTGTAGAACCACCGGTATTACCTGAGTAAGAAACTACTTGACCTTTCGATACAGTTTGGCCTGGGCTTACCGCTACATCACTATTATGAGCGTACAAAGTAGACATGCCATTTCCATGGTCAATGATGACAGTATATCCATATCCGCTGACCCAACCAGCTTCTACGACAACCCCACCATCTGCTGCATGCACAGGTGTACCTTCATCCACCCCAAAATCGGTGCCCGCATGTAAACGACGTGTACCATAAATTGGGTGAATCCGCCAACCAAAGTCAGATGTGATAGGAGCCACAACTGGTGCTGCCAATTGTCCAGTACCTTGTACCCACGTAGCACCACCACCGCCACCGCCTTGGCTAGCAGCTGCTGCAGCTGCCGCACGTTCTGCTGCGCGTTGTTGCAACATCGCTGTAATACTTGCGGAGGACGCCATTAACTCATTATAAGCACGCTCTGCTGTATCTCGGTCATTCATAGCTCGTTCTAACACAGCTTGACGTTCAGCTTTTTTCTGATTAATTAAGTTCTGCTTTTCTTGCGCTACTTTTTCTAGCTCTAATACTTTAGCTCGATCTTCCTCTAGCTTAGTCTTTTTGCTAGCAATTTCTTCTCGCTCTGTTTTGATGGTGTTGATTAAATCCATATCAGATTGCAAAATGCGTTTCAACATTTCCATACGATTTGCAAAATCACTAAAGTCTTTAGACCCTACCACCACATCCAAGTAGCTTAAACGACCGTTGATATAAATATCTCGTACTCGTTTATAGAATACTTTTTCACGAGACTGCAAGCGTTCTTGCGCAGCTTTTAACTCTGCTTCTGTTTTAGTAATATCTTTATCTAATTGAATCCGATCTGCTTGCACTTGCTTTAATTCAGCGGTAGCTGTATCTAATTCAATTTGAATTGCATGTAACTGTTCATATACGGTACCAATCGTTTTTTCCGCTTCCGACTTTTTATTTGCTTCATTTGTCATTTGTTGTTGGATATTCGACAATTGATTTGTTAAGTCTTCGTCTTGTGCTTGATACCAATACGGTGTAGCCATCATGATAGAACCGCATAGTAAACTAGCTACTAGTGTTACTGTTTTCTTCTTCATCATTCCTACACTTTCATATATTGTTTTAACGAAATGGTACTACCTATAGCCCCCACAATCACACCTATCCCAACTAATCCTGCGGATAATTGATAGATGAATGGCATCATTGGCACCAATGGCATAAAAGCAAAGTTTGAAATCACTTCCATAGTAATATAGCGGTAGAATTGCCATGTAGCAACCCCTGCAATAGCACCACCTATAGCACCTAAGAACATACCTTCCAATACGAAAGGCCAACGGATAAACCAGTTTGTAGCTCCTACATATTTCATAATACCAATCTCTTTACGACGGGCAAATACTGTCAAACGGATCGTATTAGAAATGATAAAGAGCGTTGCCCCTGCAAGAAAAGCGATGAGTACAATACCACCGATACGAATGATTTTTGTAACTTCAAAAATTTGTTCAATCACATCTTGTCCATAGTGAGCACTTTCAACTTCTGGGTACTTAGACACTATTTCCGCTGTGGATTTTACTTGGTCTGGTGTATTGAAAGTCAACACATAGGACGTCGGCAATGGATTATGTCCATCCAGGGAATCTACCAATTGCTGTTGCTCCCCCAAACGTTCTTTAAAGCGTTTCATAGCTTCATCTTTTGTGACAAATTCAATGTCTTTCAACTCTGGCAAAGCTTTTAATTTTTTGCCGAGTTCCATCACTTGTGGTGTAGTTAAGTTATCTTTCAAGTAGATACTGATCTGAACTTGACTCTCTAAATGAGATGCTAAATTATTAAGATTTACAACACCACAAGCAAATACACCCAAGATAAATAAGGACAATGTCACTGTAGAAATAGATGCCAATGACATCAATCCATTTCGGCGCATGGATTTAATGGCTTCTTTTATATAATACTTAAACGTTCTAATTTTCATGGAATGCGGCTCCTCTCATTTGATCGCTCACAACTCGACCACCTTCTAAGGCAATCACTCGTTTGTTTAAATAAGACACCATATCCATGTCATGTGTTACCATCACTACAGTAGTACCTGAGTTATTGATGGCTTTGAAAAGGTCCGAAATATCACGGCTTGTTTGAGGATCCAGATTACCTGTTGGTTCATCCGCAATCAATACCAATGGTTTATTCACAATGGCTCTAGCGATAGCTACCCTTTGTTGCTCCCCACCACTAAGATCTTGTGGCAAATCATTGGCTTTATCGCTCAACCCAACCAATTCTAATACATTTAAAACTTTCTCTCTAATTACTTTCGGTTTTTCCTCGATAACCTCCAAGGCGAAAGCAATATTTTCAAAGACTGTTTTTGATGGTAATAATCGGAAATCTTGGAATACAATACCTAACTTTCTACGCAAGTATGGTACTTTACTAGATTTGATACGTGTTACATCAACATCATTCACAATAACCGTTCCAGAATCTGGTGTCACTTCATGTGAAAGTAATTTAATAAATGTTGATTTACCTGCTCCAGAATGCCCACAGACTAATACGAATTCTCCTTTTTCAATATGAATCGACACATCCTCTAAAGCAACAGACCCATTGTCATATACTTTATGGACATTTCTAAATTCTATCATTCTATCATTCCCTTCCTATTTTCGCGCTATACCTCGTTTGGTAGCTGCCACAATATCAGCTGCTGTTAGACCATATTTTGCCATCAATTCTTTCGGTGTACCAGATTCACCAAAGGTATCCTTTACACCTACAAATTCCATAGGCACTGGACATTCTTTAACTACAACTTCTGCCGCAGCACTGCCTAAGCCACCAATTACGTTATGCTCTTCAGCCGTGATCAATAGACCTGTTTCTTTTGCTGCTTTCACAATCGCCTCTGCATCGATAGGTTTAATGGAGGCCATGTTGATAACACGCACAGAAATACCTTCTGCATCTAACGCAGCTGCTGCTTCTACGGCAGGTCCCACTAAAGCGCCACAAGCGATAATCGTAGCATCCTTACCATCACGTAACTGTTGAGATTTTCCTGGCACAAATGTGTAACCTTCTGGTGTCACATCTTCTACACCGGCACGGCCTAACCTCACATACACAGGACCATGATACTCTGCTGCCCAAGAGATGACAGCTTCTGTTTCTGCTGCGTCGGCTGGTACTACGACCATCATATTAGGTAATGTACGCATGCAAGAAATATCTTCTAAACTTTGATGTGTAGCACCGTCTTCACCAACAGTGATACCCGCATGAGTAGCACATACTTTCACATTTAATTTTGGATAACATACAGCATTGCGTACTTGTTCAAAGGCACGACCTGTGGCAAACATAGCAAAGGAAGACACAAATGGTACTTTGCCTGCTGCTGCCAAACCAGCGCCTACAGAAATTAAGTTTTGCTCTGCAATCCCTACATTAAAGAATCGTTCAGGATATACTTTTTTAAATTCATCAGTTTTTGTAGATTTGGATAAATCTGCATCTAATACAACAACATCTTTATGAGTGGCACCCACTTTAACTAAGGCTGCACCATATGCTTCACGAGTCGCTTTTCCCATGATTACACCTCCAACAATTCCGCTACAAATTTGTCACATTCTTCTTGTGATGGCGCCTTACCATGCCAGCCTGCTTGGCCTTCCATAGCATGTACACCTTTACCTTTGATAGTATTCATAATCACCATAGTCGGTTTGTCTGTCATCGCTTTTGCTTCTGTTACTGCTGCATGTAAGGCATCTAAGTCATGACCATCTACCACAATCACATGCCAACCGAAAGCTTTGAATTTTTCATCAATTGGCAATGGACTCATAACTTTTGTGATATCACCGTCGATTTGCAATCCATTAAAGTCTACAAACGCTGTTAAGTTGGACAATTTATAATGCGCTGCAAACATTGCTGCTTCCCATACTTGTCCCTCTTCTAATTCGCCATCGCCTAGTACAGAGTACACACGGTAAGAGGCTCCATCGATTTTACCTGCCAATGCCATACCGCAAGCTGCAGAAATACCTTGCCCCAAGGAACCAGTAGACATATCTACTCCTGGAATGTATTTCATATCTGGATGACCTTGCAAAATATGGTCAATTTTGCGCAAGTTTAATAATTCTTCTGTTGGGAAAAACCCTTTTTCTGCTAATGTAGCATATAGAGCTGGTGCAGCATGTCCTTTAGATAAGACAAAACGATCGCGATTTGGATCTTTCGGCTCATTTGGATTTACATTCATTTCTTGAAAGTACAACAAGCTCATCACATCAGCAATGGACAAAGATCCTCCTGGATGACCAGATTTTGCTGCTGTTACAGCTTTCACGATGTTTACACGAATCGCTTTTGCTTTTTCTTGTATCAATTGTTTTTGTTCAAGTGTTAACATACTATACCCTCCCGTGTTATACACAATTCTAAGGTAAATTATTTATCATGCAGCATGCCAATGGCAATGCAGGCATTCTCTAAGGCATTTCTTCGTAGTTCATGGATGTTTTCTAACACTGTTTCTGTGAAAGTGCCTCGTTCCAAAGCCTCTACTGTACGTGCTACTATAGGTTCTACTTCTAATGTATGTAAATCACCTACTGGCACTTCACCAATCATATGAAGAAAGTTTAAAATTTTAGGGTCATAAGAGATTCCTAAACAAGGTGTTTCCATTAACGCACTAAATACTAATGCATGGAGCCGTACACCTATCATGACATCCACAGAGCCGCTGAGCGCCAATAACTCCGTAGTACTATACGCATCCGCTAGAACCGTGGACTTTGTTTTCATCAGGTTAGCAATCGTTTCTGCTTCCATCGTATCTTCCCGATGTTGCATGGGAATAAATACAATCTGCGCACCCTTACTCATCTGAATTTTATCAAGAGCCTCTGCCAATGTTTCTTGATAGTCTATACAATCTTTCCAAGACCGTACCGATACTCCTACAATCGGTCGATCCGCAGTCACTCCATAGGATTCTAGCATCTTACGCCCCACCGTGGTATCCACTGGGTGCATCCCAAGCACCGCATCAGCGGTCACTGTAATCGGTACATCGTGAATACCTAGTGAAAGTAATTCCTCTTTTGAGGCATGGTCCCGTACGGTTATCTGGGACACTTGATTCAATACGTGACCCACCGTGGCACGTGCCAAGGATTTACGCAAAGGCCCAATACCTTGGGCATAAATCATTACTCGTTTTCCCAATGTATTCGCTAAAGCAATAATACTTAAGTAATAATACAAACTGCGAGCACTTGTCACATCCTGTAACAAACTACCGCCGCCACTGATGAGCATATCGCAAGAATACACCGCTTGATATATCTTCCACATATCAAATCGACCAATAGCTTTCACCTTATGAGTGCTCATAGTTTCACTAGGATTTCCAGAAATCACCGTAATCTCGGCCTTCGGTTCTAATTCCAGCAATGCTTGCAAAATAGAACTCAATAGCGCTTCATCTCCGGCATTACCGAATCCATAATAGCCAGAAATGAGTATCTTACACATGGCCTTCACCTCGTCCTTGGAACCAACGAATGCCATAGCCGATGAAACGTACCGCTATAATCGCTACTAAACCGATGACGATACCTAATAGCAATCCATCATAACCACGAGCGATAGACATAAATACTGGCGTGCGCAAATGACAGAATGTTTCCACCATAGATGCAATACCTATGACTGCCCCTACGGATAAAGCAAAGTGTAATACCATCGGAATCCTACGCCCTACTGCATAGGCTGCCAACATAAATGCAGGATGGCCGATTAAAAATTCTTTTTCACGGGGTCGAGCATACATAGTATTTTCTAAAAATCTACGTAAAGCTAGTTCCCAAGACGGCACTGGTACACCTGCTGTATGACCACTGCGGCCCACAAATACATAGGCCACCACCGCTAAGGCTCCCACGATTAATAGACTATAAACTTTAATATCAATTTGCACAAATTCTGTAATGAAAGATTTGATATCTTTCACCGAAGAAATAGTTCTACCTTTCCAAATTGGAAACCGTTGTAAATAAGCGATCGCTGTCAATACTACTGGCGCTACAAAGGTTAATTTTACACCATGGAATAAAGCAAATTCCATAAAGAACTGTGTGCTACCTAACATAGCAGCAATACTAATGCCACCAATGGCTGCAATCAAGGCTGCTACCACCAAATATACTACAGACTCGATGGTACTTCTCCAAGGGGATATGCCTGTATGGTTTCGTTTCGACCAACAATCAAAGATCATAGTCATCGCCAGCACCGGAGCAGATATAGCTGCCACCAATGCCCAAGCCGACATAATTTTTGTGCCTATGGTCATCAAATAGATACCAACAGAAACAATCGTTCCTGCTACAAAGAGCCCTAGTAAATAGGATTTACGAAGACGTACAAATTGTCCTAATGTTAATGTAGCTAAGCTTGTGACACCTGTCATCGTTAATAATCGCAACAAGGTGTTCGGCGTATACACAGGATAGATAGAGGCTTCCCCGGTCGTAAAGCCACGAGCTTGTAATTTATCTGTCACTTGTTTTGCTACAAATAATGTAGTTTCTAAAGCTGTCCTATTATCTACGCCTTGTTCATATAATGGGAACAAGTTGTAACGAATATTTCGTTCAATATCACTGATGTAGAACCATTGTACTAGTTCACCCGGTGTCAGCTTACGTACTTCTTCTTTCGATACAGTATACAATCTACCTACTTTATAGTGATTCGCATTAGCCATTTCTAAGAATCCAGCTTGTGAGAAGTATTGCAATTGATTAACTGCTTCAATTCCCACTACAGGAATATGGCGTGCTTCTAATTGTTCTAACGTACGATCTACATGCAGTGGATAGCCCAAGGCTTCTTTACCTACAAAGACCATCCCCGTTATGTTAGGAACTCCCTCAAGGCGTTGGAACACATGGTCCACATCTTCCACGGTAACGCCTTTATAGTTCGTTGGACGTGCAATGACATGGAATCCTAGGTTCGCCACTTCTTGAGCTTGCAACTTAGAAATACCTAAGTTCATATCTTTTAAAGAATCACTTGGCAACGCTAATCCTAAAATAGGACCTAATGATGTTTGCAATACAGTGACTTTATCTTTGCCTAAGCGGCGCACCAAATCTTCCTGTACCTCTTGAAAGTAAGCTTCCTTACCAGGAACTACACCCATATAGGTCATACCTGGCTGTGTACCTTCTACTTGTAACTGCTGCAAATCATTAGAACTATACATATGAATATGACCTGCATCTTTTTCTTTTTGCAGAGTTCTATCATAAATCGCTAAGGCAGTAATACCCGATTCTTTAGCCGCTGCCACAGCCTCCGGCAAGGAACGTTTCTCATAGGCATTTGCACGAAGTAATCCATCATAGTCAATGATGTTTTCAATCTGCTCCTGCTGTGCCTCAATATGATGTCGTTCTTTCACCAATACAAGGCCACTCACAATGCCCACACCTAGAAAGGCCAATAAAATCCATGTGTAAATAGATATTGTCTTTAATTTCATAAGCCCTCCTATTGTGCAACAGGATGCACAAATACATGAATTTCTTCACGTCCAGTTTCTACACGATCCAATTGAACAGGAATCGGGAACTTTCCAAAATCATAGAGAGGAATTGATTTCACCACACCACTAGATAAGTGGTTCAAACTAGCTCCACCAATGGACAGCTTTTCTGTAGCAAACTGTAAGGTGTTGCCTTCAATTTCCAATCGACCTTGGATGGTTACCTTACCAGAAAGGAATCCTCCTACATCGATACGACCACTCATGACAACGCCACGACCAGAAATCTCCACAGTTTCAATGGATAACCCTTTCGCACTGGAGTTGGATAAATGTTGTTCAATATATCGTTTTAAATCATCTTGATGGATAACCCCTTCAATATGACCTTGTCCGAAACTCGTAAAACGCAATTGTTGGTCGAAAAATAATTCTTTAGGCTCAATTTGAATTTGACGTAGGTCAAATGTTAAGCGCTGTACTTTTAGTTTACCTAAGGTAACCCCATCTAAGGAACCTCGGAATGAATCAATCTCCCCCAATACTAACTTGAATCCTGGAGAAGATTCAACGCGCATGGACTGTGTTTCTGGATGCAAAGCACTTTCTAATCTTGATTCTACTTCATGACTCACAAGAGTAGGTAACAAAAAGGATGAGCCTCCGATGACGATACCCCCTAGTATCAAGACAAATAGTATTGTTTTAAAAAAGAAATTTCTCACGGTCACTCCATTATATTGTTAAATTCGCTTCTTTCTTCAAGAATCCTTCCATAAATTGATCTAAGTTGCCGTCCATGACAGCTTGCACATTACCTGTTTCCACGCTAGTACGATGATCTTTTACCATATTGTACGGATGGAATACATAGGAACGAATTTGGCTCCCCCATTCAATGGCTTGATAGGTACCACCTAATTGTTCCTTCAGTTCAGCTTGCTTTTCTAATTCTAGTTCAAATAATTTAGCACGCAATAATTTTAAACATTGCTCTCTATTTTGAATTTGTGAACGCTCACTTTGACACTGTACAACAATGCCTGTCGGTGTATGTGTCATACGCACAGCAGAGTCCGTTTTGTTGATATGCTGTCCGCCCGCACCGCTGGCACGATACGTATCTACTTGTACATCTTTCATATCTAGATTGATTTCTACGGTCTCATCAATTTCCGGCATTACATCGACGGCACAGAATGATGTATGACGACGTGCGGCAGAATCAAAAGGAGAAATACGAACTAAACGATGTACGCCTTTTTCAGATTTCATATACCCAAAAGCATTTTCCCCTTTGATAAGGAAGGTCGCACTTTTAATGCCCGCTTCATCGCCTACTTGTTCATCCATGAGAGAAATGCTGTATCCTTGTTTTTCCGCCCAACGCAAGTACATCCGAATCAGCATAGAACACCAATCTTGTGCCTCTGTACCACCAGCACCAGCATGAAACGTAAGAATGGCATTGTTCTTATCGTATTCACCACTTAATAAAAGCAATACTTCTCGGTGCTCTACTTCATGGGTCAACTGCTCTACCATCGCAGTCAGTTCCCCTTCCATAGATGTATCTTCCTCATCGATGGCCATTTCTAACATGAGCTTTGCTTCTTCAATGTCTGTAACAAGCTTTTTATATCCTTCTACGGCATCTTTTAATTGCGTCGCCTCTTGGGAAATATCACGTGCTGCATCTGGATCATTCCAAAAATCAGGGTCACTCATTTTTATATCTAATGTCAATATACGTTCTTCTTTTTGAGCGATGTTAAAGTGAATCCCTCATTCCAAAAATACGCTCCTCTAAATTGTCAATGGGACCTTTTAAGTCTTCTAACAATTTATTCACCTCTTTCTTTCATTCTATACAACAAATGGCCGCACAGGAGATGTATCACCTCGCTGCGTGGCCATGAAAGTCTAGTCTACGTTTTGTGGTTCCAACACGTCTTCATGGTGGGTCTTAGCATCAGCTAGATGATCAACCGGTTCTTCTTCTGCTATTGTTTCCACATTAATTTGGATACGGTATAAATACATAATTGTTTCATCCGTAATAGCTTCTTTCATACTTTCGAACATGTCATAGGCCTCAAATTTGTATTCTACTAATGGATTTTTTTGTCCATATGCACGTAGGCCAATCCCTTCTTTTAACATATCCATAGCATCCAAATGTTCCATCCATTTGCTGTCTACCACTTTAAGCATGATGGCTTTTTCAAGCTCACGCATATTGGCTTCCCCAAATAAGGATTCACGTTTTTCATACTCTTTGTGAGCAATGTCGATTAAATGTTCTTGCAATTCTGCACGACCATATTCTTCCATTTGCTCCACTGTTAACATACCTGGTTCTAAGAAGTAAATTTCTAAGTGTTTTAGTAAGCCTTCATAGTTCCATTCTTCTGGATATAATTTTTCATCTGCATATTGATTAATAGAATTGATAATCAAGTTATCAACCATATGCAAGATTGTTTCACGTAAGGATTGGTTATTCAAGATCAAACGACGTTGCCCGTATAAAACTTCCCGTTGTTGATTCATAACATCATCATATTCCAAGATATACTTACGAATATTAAAGTTATGATTTTCTACTTTTTTCTGTGCTCGTTCGATGGATTTAGTAATTAAAGAATGCTCAATTGGCTCATCTTCTTCCATACCTAATTTATCCATCATACCAGCAATATTATCTGCGCCAAAAATACGCATTAAATCATCTTCCAAAGATAAGAAGAATTGAGAGGAACCATTGTCCCCTTGACGACCAGAACGACCGCGCAACTGATTGTCGATACGACGACTTTCATGTCGTTCCGTACCTAAAATATGTAAACCGCCTAATTCAGCCACTCCTTCTCCTAAGGAGATATCTGTACCACGGCCTGCCATATTTGTGGCGATTGTTACCATGCCATGCTGACCTGCATTCGCAACAATTTCAGCCTCTTGTTCATGATGTTTTGCATTCAATACGCTATGTGGTACACCTGCTTTTGTCAGCATATCACTCAGCATTTCAGATTGCGTAATAGAGGTAGTACCCACCAAGATTGGTTGCCCTGTTTTATGACGTTCCACTACATCGCGAACAACAGCACGGTATTTAGCATCTTTTGTTTTAAAGATTAAATCTGGCATATCCACACGTGCCAATACTTTATTTGGTGGAATTTCGTATACTTCCAAACCGTAAATATTGTTAAATTCTTGTTCTTCTGTTTTCGCTGTACCTGTCATGCCAGACAATTTCTCATACATACGGAAATAGTTTTGGAATGTGATGGATGCTAAGGTTTGGCTTTCACGTTCTACACGCAGACCTTCTTTTGCCTCAATAGCTTGGTGCAAACCATCGGAGTAGCGACGACCGAACATCAACCGGCCAGTAAATTCGTCAACGATAACCACTTCGCCATCTTTCACGACGTAATCTTTGTCACGTTCCATCATGGCGTACGCACGAAGGGAGGCACTTAACAAGTGATTCAATTCTAAGTTAGAAGAATCATACAAGTTTTCGATGTGTAACATTTTTTCAACTTTTGCAATCCCTTCTTCTGTAGGAGCAATTGTTTTTTGTTTTTCATCGATCGTATAATCTTCATCTTTCACCAAATGAGGCACTACTTTTGCTAATTCATAATAGCGTTCCGTAGATCGTTCCCCTGGACCAGAAATAATGAGCGGTGTACGTGCTTCGTCAATTAAAATAGAGTCCACTTCATCGACGATAGCATAGTTCAACGGACGTTGTACCATTTGATCCGCATGGACAACCATGTTATCCCGCAAATAGTCAAAGCCAAACTCATTATTAGTACCATAGGTAATATCTGCGCCATAGGATTGTTTCCGTTGGTCGTAATCTAAACCAGCTACGATTAAGCCAGTAGATAAACCTAAAAAATTATATAAACGTCCCATCCATTCGCTATCGCGTTTCGCCAAGTAATCATTGACCGTTACAACGTGTACGCCTTTACCAGATAAAGCATTCAAATATACCGGCAAGGTAGCTACTAATGTTTTACCTTCACCAGTACGCATTTCTGCAATATTGCCACGGTGCAATACAATACCACCAATCATTTGTACGTCGAAGTGACGCATGCCCAATACACGTTTGGATGCCTCACGAACCACAGCAAATGCTTCTGGTAAAATATCATCTAATGTTTCACCATTTGCCAATCTTGCTTTGAACTCTTCTGTCTTTGAGCGTAAAGAAGTATCACTTAACGATAACAATTCTGGTTCCAATCCATTAATCTCTTCAACAATGGATCGAATCCGTTTAATTTCTTTTGCATTTTTATTGCCTAATAGTTTTTGTATAAAACCTAACAACTATCTCAACTCCTTATATGTGGAAAGTTTCAATTAAAGACTATGTATCTAGATTATTATAGCCTACTAGCAAGTAATAGTCAAAAAGAAGTGCTTTTTTTAAGCCATCTTCATGGAATGCTCACAAAAAATACTAGGAAGTCACCCTCTTTGATGACTTCCTAGTATCCTCGTTTTATATTCTTTAATGTAATAAAGGTTTCTGTGCTTCTTGCATTCGATGTTTCATATTCCAACACTGATACGAACGTTGCAACTCCAGTAACTGTTCTCTCAAAGATTTCCCTTGTAGTAAATAACGAACTAAGTCTGCAGACTTCCAATATAACTCATCAATCTTTACAGCTTTCACATAATTAATGGTTCCTTCATTACGGATAATAACATCCACCAAACTTACATATTCTTCTACTATCCCATCATTAAAGTTAGCACGTTCTAACTGATTTTCAACAATCGCTAAATTCATACAGGTGCAAAGCATACACATGTAGTCTACAGCCCCTTCTAACTTTTTAGGTGTTAGCGCCGTCTGTAATTGTTGTTTTGCTACCTCTAAAGATGTACTAAAAAGAATTTTGTAAAACCCCGTTTTATCTAATGTATATTCGTATTCATTCATAGTTCTCTCCTCAATTGATTTTCTATTTCTTTCATACGCTGTTATACATAGTTCTACACACTCACCCGACCTAGGGTACCTCCTTTCTGATAGACTCTAGATTATATATTTTACCACTCTATCTATACCTTTGAGTGATATTCACCATTGTATTATATTTTGGGGAATTATTATCATATTATTTTCATTTTTATCATATATGACTTTACACAAAACGTCAATTAGTTTTCATCATGATAGCTATATTGATTAATCATAATAGAAGATATTATTTCTTAATCCCATATCGTGCATATTGACCATCTTATAGTATTCCTATCTTACTCTTAATCTATTAATACAGTTTCACCTTATAATATAAACAACTCTAATATATTAGGACAATAAAAAAGCAGATACTGTTTGCACAGTATCTGCTAATCGTTGGTGCCGGAGGTGGGACTTGAACCCACACGGTGTTACCCGCTTGATTTTGAGTCAAGTGCGTCTGCCATTCCGCCACTCCGGCTCGTCAACGATATTAGTATACACAGAGGTAAAAAAAATGTCAATCTTTTTTCACCTTTTATAGTATACCTAAAACGCAAATTAAAATTGCATTTTAACATCTTTGCGTTTTTACTACTTACCTTGACTATAATCCTCACAAGAATCTACAAAAGCTTTTGCTGCCTCTTCACTGCCAGAGAAATTAATGTGTAAATAGGATGCTAACACATTTTTATGTGCATATCCACCTTGATAAGCCTTAGGCTTACGCCCTCCCACTAACTCAAAGGCCCAAGGAAATGGACTTTGTGTAGGTGTCATGGTAGAAAAATGAAACTCATGTCCACGCAAGGTATCTTTCACAGACCCTAAAATGCTTGGCTCCAACATAGTGGCACTGACATAACCTACACGTTGTAAGCTTTGCTGCATTTCACAGGTAGCTGGTACAATCCCCACCATCGGATAGGTATTCCCTTCAAAATCAGTCACTGCTTCTGTCATATACATGAGACCGCCGCATTCTGCATAGATTGGCATCCCTTTCTCACTAGCCTTACGTATACTATCTTTCATAGATTCATTGTTTCCCAATCGAGATAAAAACATCTCTGGAAATCCACCACCAAAAAAGATACCATCTACATCTGGCAAGGATTCATCTTGTAACGGACTAAAATAATGCAATTTCGCCCCTTCTGCTTCTAAAGCTGCTAGGCTAGCTGGATAATAGAAGGAGAACGCTTCATCCAAGGCGATGCCAATGCGCGCACGTTTCTCTATGGTCTCTACTACCTCCACAGCTTCCACAGATAAGTCTGCCGCACTTTGAGCTAACTCTACTAAGGCTTCCAAATTCACCATGACTTTCACAGCTTCTCGAATGGTAGTAATCGCCTCTGTGGGATCAATTTCTGTCACTGGTGTCAATCCTAAGTGGCGTTCTGGTGATTGCATGCGTTCATCACGACGAATGGCGCCTAGTACAGGAACCCCTAATTTTTTCATCGCCGTCCGTATCATATGTTCATGATTATCTGATCCTAATCGATTTAAAATAACTCCACCAAATTGTACATCCGGATCATAATCCCGAAAGCCTTTAGCAATGGCTGCCGCACTTTCTCCCATAGCCTTACAGTCAATCACCAACACCACTGGAGCTTTTAAATCCTTCGCAACTTGCGCAGTGGAACTAACGCCTTCACGTCCCCCATCATAAAGCCCCATTACGCCTTCTATAATGGAAATATCTGCCGTTTCTGCTTGTCCTGCAAAAAAAGGTATTAATTTATGTGGTGGCACAAGCCAGGTATCTAAGTTATAACATTCTCGTTGGCTAGCAATTTTATGAAAGCCCGGATCAATATAATCCGGGCCTACTTTAAATGCCTGTACTGCTTTGCCCTGCTCTGTCAAAGCTGCCAAAAGCCCTGCTACAATAGTTGTTTTGCCGACACCTGAGTTGGTGCCTGCTATGACAATTCTTGGTCGTTGTACAGTGTTCATAACATACCTCTTAGCGATCTTTACGCTTCGCCAAAATTGTAGATAAATAATTTAGTTTTGTATCAGATGGCAAAGCATCTACATTGCGATAGACTTCTTCCTCTGGCAGTCCAACACGAGAAATCATCACAGCTTCATCTGCCATATCATGTTTACGAAGTGTTTCTTGTACTTCTGCAAAGTTTCTATACACTTTCATAATAACCGCATCATCAGCTACGGCAAGTACAGCGTCAATTTTTTCTTTTGGTGCTGTAGCTGGAATAATCGCTAACACTTCTTCTTTCTCTACAATTGGATACCCCAAGTGAGACCCGATTGCACAGAATGCTGTAACACCTGGAATAGTTTCAATATCAAAGCCAGCAGATTCTACTAATCGATACACATACATATATGTACTGTAAAACATTGGGTCCCCCAATGTTAAGAATACAACTTTTTTACCTTCTTCTAGTAATCCAGTAATGATTTTACGTGCTTCTTCCCAACCTTTAGATTGTTCATTATCATCTAATACCATTGGAAATACAACTGGTACGATTTCTGTATGTTCTTGAATATATGGTTCTGCAATATGCAATGCTACAGAGCCATCTTTCTTTTCTGTTTTTGGTGTAATAATAACATCTGCTTCTCCCACAATACGAGCAGCTTTTACAGTCATCAACTCAGAGTCCCCAGGACCTACACCAATACCATATAATTTACCTTTCATCAGGACACCTCTTTTATCTATCAACATTGAACTAGTAAGATTTACTACTTCCAATCTACTATAACTTGTTTAGTATATCATGATTATCCATGAATGTACACGAAATACCCTTCTACATACTACTGGAAAATCCCTTAGCCATCAATTATTATGAATTATAATATTATAATCTTTTTTGATATAACCCCTGCATAGCATCTGCCAAATGATCCACATAAATATCTTGAATTTCTTTATATTCTCCTAGACCTTTTTCATAGGATACCACTTCATAGCCTGCTTTTGTTAATTCAGAAAGTAAACTATCTTCTTCCTCTCCGAATAAATCATTCAGTGCATGGTCACCACAAACTAATAATAGAGGATGTAAATGTACTTTCTTAGGTTCGTGACCTTCTCGTTCCCATCGTTCTAAAATATCTTCAGGTGTTGGGAAATTTTCCAATGTAGCAATGGATGTATTACGTAAACCGTCATGTTGTAATTTCAATTGTAGCACTGCATAGGATGCATTCCCTACATTAAATCCACCATGACCTACTAAGAGTAAATCTTCTGTTACAGGAACCTGTAAAGCCTTAATAAAGCGATCAATCAATATTTGATAATCATCTGGCACTTCCTCCTCTTGTCCCATGAAATACAAAAGAGGTCTACCAAATACGATTTCTTGTACAGAGCCTTTTCCGTTGAACTCCATAATATTTTTTCGAAGCTTATCAAACTCTGCACCACCTACTAAATGTGTAGGCTGCACAATGATGCGTTCATAGCCTTCTGCTACAATCGATTCCATAGTCTCAATTTCATTTTGGAATACAATATTTCTATCTTTCAAACGCTTAATGACAATACGTGAAGTAAAGGCCAACCTTACTTCATGACTCGGATTTGCTTTACGAATGGCATCTACCACTGGGAAAATTTGATTTTCTCTTGCGCTGTCTACAGTAGAGCCAAAAGATGTGACTAGAATAATCTCTTTCATGTTATACCTCATACTTAAATTAAGAATATACCTAATCTATAGTGTATAAGAAAAATAGAGTTCTGTAAAATAAATATAAGTCATCAACCAATCTCTTCTCACACTAATGGATTACGCTACTTCAATATAGCCTTAACATTTCTATGTTCAATATCTGATGTAGTATGGTAAAGTCGAACATAAAAGAGCTATACCTAATTGTTTACTTAACAACTAAGTATAGCTCTTCATATATTTTACTTCACGGCAATCGCAATGTCATCATGTTCTACTACTACATGAATTGTTTTACCTTCTCCAGCTTTTCCTTCTAAGATAGCATCAGAAATTGGGTCTTCTACTAACCGTTGGATAGCTCGTTTCAAAGGTCTTGCCCCCATAGCAAAGTCAGTTCCTTCTGCCACGATTTTATTCATAGCTTCATCAGATACTTCTAGTTCCATACCTTGTTCATGTAATCGTGTTGTCACAGATTGCAATAAAATACGTACAATACTTTGCAATTGTTCTGTTTCTAGAGCATGGAAGACAATCATTTCATCAATACGATTTAAAAACTCTGGGCGGAAATGAGATTTTACAGCTTGGAGTACATCCTTTTTCATAGACTCTCTATCTTTTCCACTTTCTTCTTCTCCTTTAGCCGCTAAGAATCCCATAGCTGCCGTATCTTCTTTGAGATACTTCGCTCCTAAGTTACTTGTCATAATAATCACTGTATTTCTGAAATCGACTGTACGACCTTGGTTATCCGTTAATCGTCCATCATCCAAGACTTGTAATAAGATATTAAAGAAGTCTGGATGCGCTTTTTCCACTTCATCAAAGAGAACCACACTATATGGGCGACGACGAACAGCCTCAGTTAATTGACCTCCTTCATCATATCCTACATAGCCTGGAGGCGCTCCCACTAAACGGCTCACCGCATGTTTTTCCATATACTCTGACATGTCGATACGAATCATAGCATTTTCATCACCAAATAAATTGGATGCTAAGGATCTAGCTAATTCTGTTTTACCAACCCCAGTAGGTCCTAAGAATAAGAATGAACCAATTGGCCGTTTTGGATCTTTCAATCCGGCTCTTGCACGACGAACAGCTTTTGATACAGCTACCACCGCTTCATCTTGACCGATGACACGTTGATGTAATTCATCTTCTAAACGTAGCAACCGTTCTGATTCTTCCTCTGCCACACGTGAAACAGGGATACCACTCCATTCAGAAACAACAGCGGCTATTTCAGACTCTGTCACTACTAGCTTGGATTCGCTGTCTTTTTTGCTATCTTCTTGTTTTGATGCAATGTCAGATTCTAATTCTTTTTCTTTATCACGAAGTGTAGCTGCTCGCTCAAAGTCTTGAGCTGTCACAGCTGCCTCTTTTTCTTTTTGTACTTGCACTAACTCATCTTCTAATGCTTTCACATCTGGAGTTGCCGTAAACACAGCCATACGTACTTTAGATGCTGCTTCATCCATGACATCGATCGCTTTATCTGGCAAGAATCGATCTGCAATATAACGACTAGATAAATGTACAGCTGCTGCCAAGGCTTCATCTGTGATTTGTACCTTATGGAATGCTTCGTAGCGATCACGTAAACCCTTCAAAATAGATAGTGCATCTTCTTCACTTGGTTCTCCCACTTGTACTGGTTGGAAACGACGTTCTAAGGCAGCATCCTTTTCAATATGTTTTTTATATTCATCTAATGTAGTAGCGCCAATCACTTGGAAATTACCACGTGCTAAGGCCGGTTTTAGAATATTTGCTGCATCCATAGTTCCTTCTGTAGCACCAGCTCCAATCAAAGTATGAATTTCATCAATAAACACAATCATATCATCATGCTCTTGTACTTCATCCATCACTTTTTTCAAACGTTCTTCAAATTCACCGCGATATTTTGCTCCTGCTAACATGGAACTTAAACTTACCGAAATAATGCGCTTATCTCGTAATACATCTGGCACATCACCACTGACAATGCGTTGTGCTAACCCCTCTGCAATGGCTGTTTTACCTACCCCAGGTTCTCCGATAAGAACTGGATTATTTTTCGTGCGGCGGCTTAAAATCTGAATCACCCGTTGAATTTCTGTATCACGACCAATGACAGGATCAATTTTACCTTGTTTTGCACTTTCATTAAGATCTGTAGCATAGTCAGAAATTTCACCTAAATCACTAGCTGGTGTTGGATTAGAACTTTGTTCTTCTCCACCTACGATAGCATTTACTTTTTCTACTACATCTTCTGGACGAATCCCTTTCGATGCTAATAATTGCATGGCTACGCCACCACCATCGTACAATAGGCCCAATAAAATGTGCTCTGTACCGATGTAGTTATGTCCACGACTATTGGCCGCTTGTTGGGCTAAGTCCAACACATGTTTTGTACGCGGTGTCATTTGCAATTGCCCACCACTATGCGTACCTTTACCCACCGCGCGAATCACTTCTTGTTCCAATACCTTACCTTCTACGCCTAAGGCTAGCAACGCACGAGCAGACACCGATTTTTCTTCTTCTACAAGACCTAACAACAAATGCTCAGTTCCCACATAATTATGTTTAAATTCAATTGCTTTTTCTTGGGCAATTGCTAAGGCACGTTTTGCCCCTTCTGTATATCTTTCTATCATTTTCTTCCTCCTTTTACACCTCGTAATAAGGTATCTCGTATCACTTGCGCCCGTTGACTATCACGTTCCTGCGTACCCATCGACTCTTTCCTAACCAACTTGGCTAGGAAATTCGGTCTTGTAATAACTAGCATTTCATGAAAGTTCATAGTCACATCGATTAATTTCATATCTATGCCTAACTGCACATCACTCAATAAAGCCAAGGCTTCTTCTCCTGAAATACGGCGTGCATGGGTCAAAATACCATAGGACCTCCACACCTTATCTTCAACGCCTTCTTTATCTGTAGTCCATAATTCAGACCGTGCTTTTTCTTCTTCTTTTACCACACCTTGTACAATCTGTGAAAGTTGTTCAATCGTTGCTTGCTCACTAATTCCCATGGTTTGCTGATTAGAGATTTGATATACATGGCCTAATCCCTCAGATCCTTCACCATAGAGACCTCGTACAGAATAGCCCATGCGGATAATACTACGAATAATACGCTGTAATTTGCCCGTCATTGACAACGCTGGAACATGGACCATCACAGATGCTCTCATCCCCGTTCCTACATTGGTAGGACAGGCAGTTAAGTATCCAAAGTCTTTTGAAAACGCATAATCGTATTTACTTTCTATCACATCATCAATAGCTACCGCTGGTTCATAGGCTTTTTCTAATTGTAATCCTAATTCCATGGACTGAATCCGCAAATGATCTTCTTCATTCACCATAATGGCAATACGAGAGTCTTCAGAAATGATGACACTTCGTTCTTGACTCTGGGTCGCCAAATTAGGAGAAATTAAGTGTTTTTCTACTAGCACATCTCGTTCCATAGGACTTAAAGATGCCAAGTTAATTTTTGAAAAGCTTTTACCATAGGCTGTTTGCAAAGGGGCAATCATAGACCGCATATACCCATCAACCTTAGCTAAATCATTGATATCTCCTCGATTGGTAAACGGTATCCCCTTAAAGTTTCTTGCTAGTCGAATACGACTAGATAAAACAATGCGATGATCTAAGCCGGTTTCTTTCATCCAAGGCGACAACGCCTCATCTAAAATAGTGTGTAACATAGACCCTCCTTAATTTGATTCTTTAGACTGTTCTAACGACTTAATTTCATCACGAATTTGTGCAGCTCTTTCAAATTGCTCTTCCTTCACCGCCTGAATTAGCTCATTTCGTAATTGCTTAATAGCTTGCTCTACTTTCAAATCTGCCGCTCCTCGTTGAGGAATGCGACCTTCATAAGAAATAGATCCTTGAATACGCTTAATTAAGGGAACTAAGTGCGCTCGAAACGCTTCGTAGCATCTATCACAACCTAATCGACCTTGATGATTAAACGCCGATATAGTCATGCCACATTGTGGGCAAGTAATCTGTTTGCTATTACCCAATGCATTTTGAGGATACATAACATTGGCAAAAAATTGATTATTAAAAAAGCTATCATCAAACATAGAGGAAAACATGGTTCCACCTCCCTGCTCTTTTTGATTCGCACATTGTTGGCAATAATGATGCTCCTCTTTTGCTCCATTCACAATAGATGTCATATGAATGTTTGCATTTTCTTTACCACAAGAATCACATTTCATAGTCTACACCTCCTCATTTATGATGTTCATAATGGCTTGATAAAAACGCTCTGCTGCTTCTTTTCTACGTTCCACTGGTACATCTTGTAAAATTCTAACAAATGCTTCATGCAACATAGCTGCTTCACGCTTTGTAATACGCGCTTCTTTCATATGTTGAAATAATACTTGGTCAATGTGACCAATTGTAATGGCAGGTTCATCTTCATTACGTTGTGGAGATTGTTCTAAAGGAATCAAGACTTGTTTTCTCACTGGTTCCATAACTCTAGTAATTGTGATCGATCCACCTAGTCCACGTCTAGACTGAACAAGGAACCCTCGATCATTAGAAAAACGTGTACTCAACACATAACTAATTTGCGATGGTGCACAATCCAAAGCCTCCGCTAGTTCATTTCTCCTAAGCGTAATACCTTCCTGCTCCTCTAACAATTTCGTCAATATAAATTGTTCAATTTTATCTGCTAAAATACTCATAGTATATCCTCATTTCTTTAATTCATGATCTACCATCATCACAACTAGACTTTTTAAAAAAATTAAGTTCCTTCTTATGATGAATGAGACAACTACTTTTTGACTTTTTGTTCTTTTCTACGGATAAAGTATATCTGACTTTTTGACCTTTGTCAAATACTTTTTTGACTTTTTGACTTTTTTTGTTAAAAAAAATTGTAGGACCCTATTCGTATACGAGTAACGCCCCACATCGATGGCACAATAAAAATAAGTAGCCCCTCTATTAGAAAGGCTACCTATTGTATTTTCTAGCAAACAACATCACTCTTACAAATATCATGATTGTGTTTAGTTATATGTGTTGTGTGTTAGGTTTTATATTATGTGTGTGTTTTATGTTTGTGTGTTAGGTTAGATAGGAAGTTCTTACTTCCCTGTAAGAGTGAGTGTAGCAATTATTGACGGCTACCTAATTTGGAGTCCAAGAATAATTGTGCAGAACGGCTATCTTGTGCAAATGTGAATTGATCTACTAAGTCAGTTGCATTCGCTTCTTCTTCTACTTGTTCTTCTACGAACCAGTTCAAGAAAGATACTGTAGCATAATCTTTTTCTTCTAATGCTAATGCATATAAGTCGTGGATTTTGCCTGTAATCATTTGTTCATGAGCTAATACAGCTTTTGCTACTTCTAATGGATTAGTCAATGTAGATGCTGTGTTTTTTACATCACCTAATGTTACTTTTTCATTGTTGTTTTGTAAGTAATCAATGAATTTGAAAGCATGAGTTACTTCTTCTTGGTATTGTGCACGTAACCATGCGGAGAAACCTTTGAAGTTAGCATCAGCCATAGCTAAGGAAAGAGCTAAATATGTGGATGCTGCATTAAATTCGAAAATTACTTGTTCGTTAAGAGCTTGTGCTACTTTTTGATTCATATTTTTATACCTCATATACTATTTATAAATTAACAATACACTGATGTGTTCCCACATCGTGTTTTCATTATAACAGATAAATCGAAATAAATCAATCTTCTTTTTCTATTTTTTTCGATTTTTTATCATTTATTTTATATTTTGATAATGATTGTATGTTACACAGACTGAAATGCTCAATCATTCATGCATAGCTGACTAAAAGAGAGTATACTATTCATGCAAGAACTTTCATTTTATTATATATAATATTATACAAATTGGAGGTGAGATGTATGATGAATCTAATCAGT
Source organism: uncultured Veillonella sp. (assembly GCA_963522415.1). GTDB lineage: Bacteria > Bacillota > Negativicutes > Veillonellales > Veillonellaceae > F0422. The sequence goes on from CAUQZV010000005.1 coordinate 24,387, forward strand.
CGTACTTTTACTCGAGCAAAACAAAATCTAAGTTCCCATAAAGTAAAAGTGTATGTCGTCTCTGGTTTTCTAGGTGCTGGAAAGACAACATTCATTCAGCAACTCATACAAGAATTACCGGATCCAACAAGAGTTTTGATTTTAGAAAATGATTTCGGCCAAGTCAATTTAGATGGAGCTATCCTCCGTGAAAAAGGATATACCGTTCGCGAGCTCACATCTGGATGCATTTGTTGTAGCTTAGCCGGCGATTTCCGTAGAGCTTTAGTAGATATTTTAGACACTCAAGATGTGGATTATATTATCATTGAACCATCTGGGGTGAGCCAACTATCTGACATTCTAGCTATTTGCAAGGATTCATCTATTGCGAAACGCATTGAGCTCACCGGTTGTGTGTCCATTGTGGATGCCATGCGAGCTCCTATGTACTACAAAAACTTTGGTGTCTTCTTTAAAGATCAAATTGCCTACTCAAGCCAAGTCTTTATTAGCCATCAAGAAGATGAAGATTTGCTACAAAATACCTTGGAAATTATTCGTCTCTTAAATCCAGCTGCATCCATATACATCGCGCCTTGGAAAGAGATTACACTTTCAAAATATATTTCCATGTATCCACGAGAGCAAGTCATCTCCTCTTTATCACCTACCAAAAACATTGAAAATCATACAGGTCATCATACAGCACGGAATCACCCCGAGATTCCTCGCCATGACCACATTGCTCATCACGCACAGGCCAAAGATGCTTTCTTAACATGCACTGTAGAATGCACCTTACCTCGTACCATCGATGAGTGGCAAGAACATTTGAAAGCCCTTATCGAAACGAATACAACTGGTCATATCTTACGCTTGAAAGGTTGCATCCCTCTATCCACAGGGGGACAAGCTTTAGTACAATACAATGGAAGTGGTTTGGAGATTACTCCTACCACATTACATGATTCATATTTAACTATCATTGGTCCTTCTTTGAACAATGATGCGTTGCAGTCTTTTATTAATGGAACAATGTAACACCTATGAAAACTATCCCCACCTATGTAGTGATGGGCTTTCTTGGCTCAGGAAAGACAAGCGCCATCACTGCTGGTATTGAAAGTCATAAAATTTCAAATGTTCTTCTCTTTCAATTTGAGCAGGGCTTACAAAGTCCTGCTCTTTCCAACGAAAGAGTACATACTTTCTCCATCGACGATAATCCCAAGAATACTATCTCTACTTGTCAGCAAGTATTACAAGAGCATCAGTATCGTGAACTTTGGGTCGAATGGAATGGTATGGGCTCCTTAGAAAGTTTTGAAGAACTTTTTCTACACTCTCCCTTAGGAGATATGTTAGACATTAAACATATTTATTATGTGACCCATCCAGAATGGGTGGAGTCACAATTACCGTATTTAGGGGAAATTCCCCTTTCACAAATTCGCTATAGCGATACAGTCATACTGAGCGATACTACGCAAGAAAAGGCTAAAGAGTATACTGAATTAGCTCCTAATAGTACTTGGATTGCCTGCCAAGATGTGAAGCAATGGCCTATCACAAAACCTATACAAATCTCTAAACCTAGATGGAAACACTATGCAATCATTCCTATCCTATTAGCCTTGGGATATATGTTTTATGCACAGCCTAATTGGGTAACCATGACCACAGCCATCTTATTACAGATGATACCATTTTTACTTTTAGGGACTGGCATATCCGTCATCGTAGAACAATATGCCTCTCCCTATCGCATTGAGAAATATCTACATCGTTCTCCTATATTCGCCTATATACTAGCTATTATCATGGCTTGTACTATGCCACTCTGTGATTGCGCGGTAATCCCTATCTTACGCAGCCTAACACGGCAAGGTATGGAACCGAAAGTTAGTCTATTCTTTACGATGATTAGTCCTTTGCTAAATCCCATTGTACTACTCTCCACTTATTATGCGTTCCCAAAAGAACCTATAATACTCTGGGGACGACCTTTACTAGGAATTTTGCTAGCTTTCATTGTAAGCCAATATTGTGGCCCTCGTATCTACGGTCATACCGATGCATTCCCTCCATGGAAACAATTAACTCTAGTAAAATCGCTGTCAAAAGACATAGGATTTTTCGAAAGATTACAAGAAGAAACCTTACGCCTATTGCCCTTTATCATAATTGGGTCTATACTAAGTAGTGGATTACAATTATTTTTACCTAAACAATGGTTACAAGATATATCCTTATCTGGCTCCATTTTAGTCATCTTCGGCATGATGGCACTCGCCTTTTGCGTATCTATCTGCTCTACTGCAGATGCCATTATCGCCCGGTCCTTTATGAACGTCATTCCTTTACCAGGAATCTTGGCATTCTTACTGTTTGGACCTTTATTAGACATTAAAAACTACGTCTTATTACGAAATCTGTTCCCTAATTCCTTTGTGAAAGTATATAGTATTTCCATTATTCTGGGAACAATGATTATATGTATACTATTTTCAATCATAGGAGGTTATGCACTATGAAATACATTCCTACAATTAACATCCACGCAGCGGTAGAAATCGTAGCCTCTGCTAGTTGCAGCCTGTCCTTATTGTATTTATTAACAACAGGCTCCATCTATCGTTTAATTGCCCCTAATTCCTATATCATCGCTTTGCTATGGGTTTTGACATTATTACTATTATGGAGCACGATCAAAGCAAGTAAAAACATATTCCGTAGATCTTATGGCTCTTCGTATCGAAATGCTATCCTGTACGGATTGTGTACATTATTATTAAGTCCATCCATCTTCCATGCCCAAGCCTTTGCATTACCAGCGGAAGAGCCTGTGGACCAAGTCATTTCCATCACTAAAGAGCCAGTTCCAACGAACGATTATAAAAACATTGGTGATGGCATCGATGATACGCATCGACACATTACATTAACGTCCAGAAATTATTATGATACCATTTTAAAAGTATCTAATCACATTGAAAAATATAAAGGCTATACAGTAACAGCTACAGGCTATATTTCTTATCACGATAAAGCATTACAAGGCAATGACTTTGTATTAGCTCGTGATTTAATGATTTGCTGCGTAGCAGATATGTCTCCATTTGGATTACCTACAGAGTACTCCTCCACCACACCATTGTTAGAGCATACTTGGTATACAATGGAAGGCACTATCGGCACTCGTAACTTCCACGGTGTAGAACAACCATACATCGTAAACAGCAAAATTACACAAGCTGATGCTATCGATGGATATATTTTTCCTAACTAATAGGCAAGAAATCTCTTTAGAAGCGACAAAAACACGTATACCAGTGTTATCACTGATGTACGTGTTTTTTTGATATACTATTCATATCTGTTACTACTTGAGTTTAGAATAAAAGCATTACTTCCTACACAAGTATACACACTTTATATTTGCAGCCTCTATACAATGTATATACATATTCTACATATAGATGTATAATAAAATTATAAGGAGGTATATTATGGCACAATTAAACTTAAGGATTGACGATGAACTAAAAAAAGATGTTGATTTTGTATGTAGTGAACTAGGGTTAACTATTTCTTCGGCTATTCATATCTATTTACGTAAACTTAGCCGTGAACGGCGCATTCCTTTTGAAGTAAGTATTGACCCATTTTACTCTAAAGAAAACCTTCAACACATTCGGGATGGAATTGCTGCATTAGATGCAGGATTAGGTGTTGAACACGCACTAATTGAGGAATAAGTCTATGAAGCTAATATGGTTCGATTCAGCATGGAAAGATTATTTATATTGGCAAGACACAGATAAAAAGATACTAAAGAAAATTAATCAATTAATACGTGATATTCAACGTACCCCCTATACCGGAATCGGTAAACCAGAACCACTTAAGTTTGAGTTATCTGGGTGCTGGAGTCGAAGAATCACAGATGAGCACAGAATAGTATATCGTGTTCAATCCGACTATATTGAAATTATATCTTGTAAATTACATTATAAGAACTAAGTTCACAAAAGCCATACCCCTCTGGTTTCCCAAATAGGGTATGGCTTTTACTATGTTCTTATGAAGTTATTGTACTAAGTTGCTAACTTTATCAAAGAGTTGTCCTGCTTCTTTGATACGCTGTTCGCTACCCATGACGACGATGTGGTTATCTTTTAATACTTTTTCAATGACATCTGCTAATCCACGTAAGTCTTCTACTGTTGTTTCCAAGACTTGTTGACGGAAAGCTGTCATATTTTCTTCATTGGTCTTGCCAAAGTATAAACTCATAGCACGAGCTCCTTGTAAGAATGGTGTATTCGATACATCCAATCCGCTCATTGTGCCAATGATATATTTACGCATTTCTCGAGGAGATAAATCTAATTCACGCAAATACGTAGGTAATCCATCATACACTTTCAGCGTATTTTCTAAGTTTGGATCACGGTAGGAACAAAATACCATATTCCCATTATTATGGAAATTAGCAAAGGCTCCATAGGCCCCACCTTGTACACGAATTAAATTCCATAAGTAATCATAGCGCAACATAGTTTCTAGAACGCTCATAGTACCTGTATGTGTACCCCCATGATCACGGAAGTTACCACCTTTTGCCACATATTGTACCTTACCAGATGTAGCTAAGCCTTCATTCACGTAGGATTGAGTCATAGTTAGCTGTGCTTCCCAACTATCGTCACTCAAAACATTAGTAATATCGTCTAAGTGTGCTAAGAAAGTTTCTAGTTCTTCCGTAGTACCTACAAAAGATACTTCCAAATTATCTTTACGGAACAAACGTTGTTGCACTTTTACCAATTGTTCTGTCACACCAGCTAATAATGTTTCATTATCTAAGACTTCTACTAAACGGCGGAAATAGCCTAATGTATCTTGGTCTCTAAATTTACCAACTTTCGATACTTTTGCCATAAGCAAGTTAGTGACAATTGTATTACCACGACGGAATGCTTCTGTATCCCAGATAGCTTTTCCTTCTTTTAACAATTCTACAAGGCGTTCTTGGCTATCAAACTTTGTACGTCCAACAATCTCCCCTAAAATAGATGTTAAATGTCCAATATTGGATGCTAAAGCCTTACTACGAACGACCGCTAATGGTACAAATGCATCACGTTCATTATGGATAGACACTGGTAATACATCCATGGTATAACCACCTAAATGCAGGTTAATTTCTTTTGCTATCTCTGCATAAGTAAAACCTTCTGTATCTAGTCGGCCTAATACATCTGACAATAACTCTGCATAGAATACTTCATCTTCTTGTAGTGACTCCATATTAAAGTACAAACTAACATAATTAATCCCCCGTGCAGGTACATCAATATGGTGAACACGAATACCTTTATGGTCAATTTCACGACGTGGTGTCACTTCTACGACTGGAGAAATATCAGACAATTCTAATAAAGGAATCGTCGCTAGCGCTTCTTCAGAGTCAATAGCTTGTTGCATTTCTTTTAATTTCGCTGTTTGGTCGATAATGTGAGCAATCTCCTCTTTCGTCATTGTCGCCTTTATGGCCGCTAATTTTTCTTTATCTTCTTGTTCTTTTTTTTCTTGCAATCCTTTTTCAGGGTACAAGGAAACCAAACCTTTATGCGTGTTATCTAGGATATACGTACGCAATAAGTTTTCATAGAAATCAGTAGATAATCCTTCACGAAGTGCTTTCAATACAGGCTCATATTGTAACAACTCAATAGGATCTTTGTCATATAGCCAATTATCCATCACTCGTAAACCGTAAGCAAGACCAATTGGACGACCTCCAAAATCAGCTTCACGCAAGATAAACTCAATGCGATTCAAAGATGCCTCTAATAATTCTTTATCTAAGCCTGTATCCACTAATTGGCGTAATGTAGTTTCCACCACTTCTTGCAACTGTGCTTGTTTTTCGATTTCAGAACCAGTTACACTAATTTCAAACAATGGTTGACGAATGCCATCCATGTATGAGCCGCTTACATCACTACCTATATTTGCTTTCACTAATGCTTCTTTTAATGGAGCTGAACCAGATGTAAATAAGGCATGATTCAACACTTCAAACGCTAGGCTTTGAGTGAACGTCATTTCTGGGAATACATAGGTTAAAGAATGAATCGCTTTACCCTTATCGCTTTCATCATTACCAATACCATATGGGAAAGATGCCACTACTGGTTCAGATAAAGGAGATTGCATAGCAATAGTAGAATTTACTTCAATGGCATGGAAGTTTGACAAATATTCCTCATCGATAAATGCCAAGGTTTCTTCAATATTCATATCCCCATATAGATAGATATAACTATTGGATGGATGGTAATAGGATTCATAGAATGCTTTAAAGTTCTCATAGGTCAAATCTGTTATATTTTCAGGATATCCACCAGAATCATGTCCATAAGTAGTATCAGGATATAACAACGCCATTTTATGATGATCTAATTGAGAGTCAGGCGAGGAGTAAACCCCTTTCATCTCGTTATATACAACACCTTTATAGGTCAATGGATCTTCTGGAGATTCCAATTCATAATGCCATCCCTCTTGCATAACAATCATTGGATCCTTAGCCACACGAGGATAGAATACGGCATCTAAATATACATCCATCAAATTATGAAAGTCTGCATCATTCTTACTCGCCACTGGATATACTGTTTTATCTGAATAGGTCATAGCATTTAAGAATGTGTTCAGAGAGCCTTTTACTAATTCAACAAAGGGCTCTTTTAAAGGAAATTTACGAGAACCACACAGCACAGAATGTTCCAAAATATGAGCTACCCCTGTACTATCATGAGGGGGTGTGCGGAATGCTACATGGAATACTTTATTTCTATCTTCTGTATCGATGTATAACAAACGAGCACCAGATTGCTCATGCTGTAACATATAGGCTGTGCCATTCACCTCTTGAACAGGCTCGATTCGCTCCACACGAAAGCCTGCATAGACTGTATTTAACTTCATAATACCTCTTTTCTATCTACTAAACATACAACAGCCATCCCTAGCGCGCTAGTTCAAACCGTTGTTATATATCTATAACATTTCGTCATAATTCTAACTCATTATATCACGTTCTCAATGAGAATCATAATACAAACAAGTGGATAAGGCCTGCAAAAATCCAGATTAGGGCTCCCCATTTATAGGCTTTTTTCCCAATGCTAAATTCTATGCCACGACTCATATTATATCGTGTTACTCCATAAGGAATAAGGATATACAATAGCCATACCAACACCATATAGGAAAACTCTAAGCCATACCGTACATGCGCAGATAGTAACCCTACGATGAATATGGTATCCCAAATCCAACGATCATACACCGCCTTAGGTGCTTCTTGTCCTCCTAAGACGGGGCGTAAATGAGATACTGATAGGATTTCAAATACTTGCACAACCCCAATACCTAAGGCTATGGCAAGAACGGTTTGTACAATGGTGACTCCATCAATACCTAATAATGAAATATTTCCAGTCACCCCATATACAGCTACCACAATCATGCCTAATAATTGTAATGCCTTTATGACTTCTTCTTTTTGCTGTTCTTTCACTGTGGTTCGTTCATAAAACATACGTTGAAAGGGTGTAGAAATCCGATTCAATACTAATGCCACAAAAATTGCCATCATAGAAACCATGTTATACCTCCCCTAAAAATACTGTTAACAAACGATTTAACTCAATTTGATCATAGGTGCCCATCAGTTCACGTGCAGAATGCATAGCTAACAGTGGTAAGCCTACATCCATAGTGCGCATCACCAGTTGTGCTGAAGAAATAGAACCTACTGTAGAACCACCTGAAATATCTGATCGATTTACATAAATTTGATGCTTAATACCATGTGTTTCACACAAATCGGTCACAATGGCTTGTGCCACCGCATCTCCTGCATAGGACTGAGAGCTAGCGATTTTTAAAACTACACCACCATTCAATGTTGGGTAATTCGTAATATCATTTTTTTCACTATAATTAGGGTGATATCCATGAGCTACATCAGAGGAAATCATGAACCCTTTTGCAATATCTGCTTCACAGGCTTCTTCTGTAAGCCCCAAGGCACGGTACACTCGGCGCACTACATTTGGTAATAGCAAGGAGGCACCCCCTTGTTTCGTACGACTGCCTACCTCTTCGTGGTCAAATAGGAATGCCATACGAATCCCTGTAGCATGTTGTTTTTTAGCGCTTACAATACCTTGTAAACAAGCATAACAAGACGTAAGATTATCTAGTCTTGGAGCACTAATATATTCAGCATCAAATCCAACGGTTTCCACCGTATCCGTGTTGTATACCGTCAACTCATAGGATAGAATATCTGTTGGTTCACAGCCGATATCTTCGGCTAACAAAGCTTTTAATACGGTCTTGTCGTCTTCATATTCCGTTCCAAGACCACGCATTAAAATAAGTGGTAACATTTCTTTTTGCTTGTTAAATGTTGCCTTTTCATTGACCGTACGATTCATATGGATCGCTAAACTAGGAATAGTAGCCACCGGCTTTGCTATATCTACGTAGTGCGTCTCTAGGTCTAGACCCTCTCCTTTTGTCACGACTACACCAGCTAAGGACAAGGGGCGATCAAACCAAGTATATTGAATAAGCCCACCATAACTCTCTACATTGAGCTTACCATACCCTTTGTCCGTAATCATCGCATTTGGTTTCACACGGAACCCTGGAAAATCGGTATGGGCTGAAGCTATTCGTAATGTTTCTCTAGGGTTCTCTCCAATATGGAACGCTACTAAGGTTGTGCCATATACGTCAATGACATAATCTCCTGCAGTTAAGTCCCATTCTTCATCCATGGATAATGGCGTAAAGCCTTGTTCTTCTAGTCGGCGATAAGACTCCTCCACTGTATGATACGGTGATGTGGAGCTTTCAATATACTCAAAAAAGTCAGCATACATAGCTGTTACTTCATTCTGTTCACACATAGTTCCTCCTATGAAAAATACCATAGGTACAATGTACACTATGGTATTGTCCACGCTTACTCTGGTAAGCCTACTGATTCTAAATTTGTTGTTGTAATCGTTTCAATTTCACCAGCGTCGCACAATTCTGCTACTTTCGGATCGATTGGCAATCGACCTAGTAACAATAAATTGTATTTTTTCAGCACTTCATCGATGTGACTTTCACCAAAGATTTTATAATCTTTTCCATTATCTGGGCAATGGAAGTACGCAAAGTTTTCTACCACACCAATGATAGGCACTTGCATCATATCCGCCATTTTGACTGCTTTTTCCACAATCATGGACACTAAATCTTGCGGAGATGTGACCACAATGATACCGTCCAATGGTAAAGATTGGAACACTGTCATCGCTACATCGCCCGTTCCAGGAGGCATATCTACGAATAAGTAATCTACATCACCCCACACTGTATCTGAGAAGAATTGTTTTACTACATTACCTACCACAGGGCCTCTCCAAAGGACTGGATCCGATTCATCATCTAATAGTAAATTCACAGACATAACTTTTATGCCGTTTTTAGACACGATAGGATACATTAGTTTTCCATCATCACTGCGCACTTTGTCTTTCAAGCCAAACACTTTTGGAATAGATGGACCTGTAATATCTCCATCAAGAATACCTACAGATTTACCCTTACGAGACTGGCTGACTGCCATTAAACTTGTGACTAAGGATTTACCAACACCGCCCTTACCGGATACAATGCCGATCACCTTTTTCACATGACTTCTATCATTTGTTTTTACTGTTAAATCAACTGGTTGTTGTGTGCCGCATCCACCAGAGGAAGCGCATCCGCTGCAACCGCCGTTATCTCCACATGCCATAATAAACCTTCTTTCTATATGTATGAAAGTCTTAAGAACTTTCCCTACCAATACAAGTACTGCTATTCACTCCTGTGAACACATGCTATATCCTATATGTTTATAGGTATATTTGTATTATAACATAGGATACAGAAATTTTGTAAAAATATAACTATTTTTTTCAATATAGAATAATAGATTACTGTTATTATTACGAACTATTTCTATTCCCCACAATACTCACGTGTCAACTCTCCAATGATTTGCATACCTTTACGAATATCATCTATGGATGGCACAGTATAACTCAAACGGAAATGTTGTCCATATTGTACTCCATCTGCTGCAAAGGCTCCACTTTTTACGATACCTACTTTACGAGCAATAGCCTCTTCAAAGAAGGCATCACAATCTACGTGGTCTGGTAAAGTCATCCATACAAACATCCCCCCAGTAGGTTCGGTTAAATGCACCTGGGAGCTACCATATTCACGGAATGTATCCAGCATGACACGGCATTTTTCTTGATATACCTTACACACTTTTTGGATCTGCTCATCATAATCGATATGTTCTAACAAATGGCTTACTACACGTTGTGTGACTAGTGGCATTTGTCCATCGCAATTATTCTTCATCACTTGAATAGCTTGAATCACTTCACTCGGACCATATAAGAATCCAACTCGTAAGCCTGCAGAAATCGTTTTAGAATAGGACCCTGCATAGAGCACACGATTATCCGTATCCATTTCTTTGAAAGTAGGAACTCGTTCGCCAGCAAATCGAATTTCACCATAGGGATCATCTTCATAAATGAACAAATCGTAAGCTCTCGCAATTTCATAAATCGCTTTTCGACGTTCTAATGGCATGGTAATACCCGTAGGATTTTGAAAGTTTGGAATCAAATAAATATATTTACCCTTTCCAGATTTTGCCGCTTCTTTTAAGGCTTCTGGAATCATGCCATCCCCATCCGTAGGAATGCCCACGGCTTTGGCACCTACACTGCGTACTGCATTGATAGCACTGGTGAAAGTATAGGCATCCATGTACACTTCATCCCCCACATCACACACAGTACGTGGTACTAGCCCTAAGTCTTGACCTGCCCCGATGGACAATAACAACTGTTGGTTCTCTGTAGGCATGTGGTGAACATGTACTAAACGATGCAATGTTTGCTCTGCTAACTTCGCATCTCCTTGCATAGGACCATATTGTAAAATTTCTAGAGGATTCGTATGTACAATATAATCAAAAGCCTCTTGGATTTCTTCTACAGGAACCACTTCACCCGCTGGATTTCCTATACCAAAACTGATGAACCCAGGAATCCCTGCGCCACGTTCAAATACATCTCGAATGAAATTAGGTCCCTTACTAATGGACCTTTCTGGCAATTTGAATACCATAAGAATCACTCCTTTTATATTTTATAAGTACATAAATAGTCTTCACACTATTTTCCTCACTGATATGATAAACAGGAGCAACAGAGTTGCTCCTGTTTTTGTATATCGTATGATATACCCTACCGCATATTTACACTATAACTTGCGATATATCTGTCATTTATCTGCGGTACATCTATGGCATATCTTGTCAGTAATACTAAGTCACCTATGTATGATACATCTACATAAAGCCTACTAGCCCCATGACTTCTAGCATACTGATACAACATGCATTGTATCAATTAGTTGGCTACATGCGCTTGTTCTTCAATAGTTAACAAGCAATCGCCACTTTCAATACGGCTACCTTCTCGAACATGGATTACACCTACCACACCAGATACTGGGGCTGTAATAGTTGTTTCCATCTTCATCGCTTCCGTTACCACAAGGGCATCTCCTTTTTTCACAGCTTGACCCACTTGTGCAACGATTTTTACCACAGAGCCAGATAAGGTAGCACCTACTTCACCTGGTTTTGTTGGGTCCACTTTATGACGAACTACACCCGTTGTTTTAATGTGTTTATCATGAATTTTAATCGTTCTAGGTTGACCATTTAACTCGAACAATACGTGGCGAGTACCATCTTCATCAGCTTCACTCATCTGAATATACTTGATAACCAAAGTTTTACCTTGTTCAATAGTAACTTCTACAGTTTCACCACGTTTCATACCGAAGAAGAAAGTCGGTGTATCTAGTACACTCACATCGGAATAGTCACGTTTGAATGCACTGTAGTCATCAAAGACTTTTGCATATAAGCAATGAGCAATTACATCTTCATCGGTAGTGCCTGCACCTTTTTCAGCCAATTCTTTACGAACCGCTTCAAAGTCAACAGCTGGAAGTGTCGCCCCAGGTCGACCATCCAATGGTTTTTCACCTTTTAAAATGATTTGTTGCAAACGTTCAGGGAACCCCAAATACGGCGTACCAATGTACCCTTTGAAGAATTCTACCACAGATTGTGGGAAATCCAAGGTATCACCTCGATCGTAGATATCTTGCTCTGTCAAATTATTTTGTACCATGAACAAAGTCATATCTCCTACCACTTTAGAAGATGGTGTTACTTTGATGATATCCCCAAATAACATGCTTACTTCATGATATACACGCTTAATATCTTCCCAACGTTCACCAAGGCCAACACTTTTTGCTTGTTGTTGCAAGTTAGAATATTGTCCACCGGGCATTTCATGTTTGTATACAGTTGTATTTGGATAAGAAGATGTATGATCTACCCCTTTGTAGTATGGACGAATAGAACCAAAGTAGTTGGATGCTTCTTCCATATAGTCTACATTCATAGTTGGTTGACGATCGTGACCAGTCAAACCATAGTACATGGAGCTCATGCTAGGTTGACTTGTACCATTGGCAAAAGCAGAGTATGCTAAGTCGATAATATCTACTCCCGCATCGACAGCACGACCGTACGAATAAATCGCATTGCCAGAGCCTTCATGAGTATGTAAATGAATTGGTAAATCTACTGCATCTTTTAAAGCGCTTACTAAATTGTACGCCGCCTGAGGTTTTAATAAACCAGCCATGTCTTTAATAGCCAAAATATTAGCCCCAGCTGCTGCCAATTCTTTACCCATATTCACATAATACGCCAAGTTATATTTATCACGGCGAGGGTCTAAAATATCCCCTGTATAGCATAAGGCAACTTCTGCTACTTTACCTTGATTACGCACTTCATCGATGGCTACTTTCATATTATCTAAGCTATTTAAGCTGTCGAAAATACGGAATACATCGATACCATTTTTCCCCGCTAATCGGATAAATTCACGCACTACATTGTCAGCATAGCTTGTATATCCAACAGCATTGGAACCACGAAGTAACATTTGTAACAAGATATTTGGCACTTGTTCACGGAACATACGTAATCGTTCCCATGGATCTTCGTGTAAGAAACGATATGCCACATCAAATGTTGCACCGCCCCAACATTCTAAAGAGAACAAGTTAGGCAATCCCTTCGCCACACGGCCCGCCACGCGAGCCATATCAGCCGTACGCAAACGAGTCGCAAACAAGGACTGATGCGCATCACGCCATGTTGTATCTGTGAACAATACTTTTGGTTGCTCTTGCACCCATTTAGAGAACTTTTCTGGTCCTAATTCATCTAATTTTTGTTTTGTACCAGCTACTGGTACACCAGCTACATTGGACGGCATAATGATAGGTTCAAACGTTGGTACTTCTTCTTTATGACCATTGTAACCATTCACAGTTACATCGGCGATGTAACGAAGCAGTTTTGTACCTCTATCTTTATCTTTTTTCAAATTAAACAATTCTGGATGTTCGTCGATGAAATGAACATTGTAATCCCCAGATTGGAACACTTCATGTTCTAATACATTCACTAAGAAATGCACATTCGTTTTTACACCACGAATACGGAACTCTCGTAAACAACGTAGCATTTTACGGATCGTTTCTTCAGTCGTCAATGCCCAAGATGTAGCTTTTACCAACAAGGAATCATAATATGGTGTAATAACGGCACCTGTGAAAGCATTACCACCATCCAAACGAATACCGAAACCACCAGAGCTACGGTAGGTAATCAATTTACCTGTGTCTGGCATAAAGTTGTTATTTGGATCTTCTGTGGTAATACGGCATTGGATAGCTACCCCTTCACAACGAATATTCTCTTGTGCAGGAATGGCTACCGCTTCATCGTGCAATGCATGACCTTCGGCAATGCGAATTTGTGTGTGAACAATATCGATGCCTGTAATCATTTCTGTTACTGTATGTTCTACTTGTATGCGAGGATTGACTTCAATGAAATAGAAGTTTCCATCTCCAGTTACCAAAAATTCTACCGTACCAGCACTAACATAATTCACGTGTTTCATGATTTTCACAGCTGCTGCACAAATACGGTCACGCAAATCACGAGACAAGGCAAACGCTGGCGCTACTTCTACTACTTTTTGATGGCGACGTTGAATAGAGCAATCACGTTCATGCAAATGTACAATATTACCATGTTCGTCACCGATAATTTGTACTTCGATATGTTTTGGTTCTACAATTAATTTTTCCACGTACACATCGTCATCACCGAATGCCATTTTTGCTTCCGATTTTGCTCGATCATAAGCATCGCGAAGTTCTTCATATTTTGTCACTTCACGCATACCACGACCGCCACCGCCATTAACAGCTTTGATCATCAATGGATAGCCATATTTCTCAGCAAATGCTTCTAACTCTGCAAAGTCTTTTAATGGCCCATCACTGCCAGGAATCATCGGTATATCTGCTTTTTTAGCTTGAATACGAGCATTTACTTTGTCTCCGAACATCACTAAATGTTCTACTTTAGGACCGATGAACGTAATCCCTTCTTCTTCGCAACGTTGTGCAAAATGTGCATTTTCAGATAAGAACCCATACCCTGGATGGATCGCATCAACGTCATGTTCCTTAGCAATACGAATAATATCTTCAATATCTAAGTATGCATCTACTGGTTTTTTACCTTCCCCTACTAAATAGGATTCATCCGCTTGATTGCGATGTAATGAAAGTGCATCTTCGTTAGAATAAATAGCCACTGTGCGAATGCCCATTTCGTTACATGCACGAAGCACACGAATAGCGATTTCACCACGATTTGCTACTAATAGCGAGCGTATTTGTTTCATCATAATCCCTCCTCAACTTTGCATATTCCAGTATTACTACCATTTGGAATAGACATTTGTATACTTCATTATACTCCTAAACGTTGAAATTAGCTAGATATAAACATAGGTTATACATAATACAATTAGCCGTTATACGTATTTATCTAACAATACAACGAATCACTTCATCTCTAAAGACTAGATCTTTGCATCCCGGTACATGGGGCGATACCGTACTAATCAAACCTTTAGACTTATAGAAAATATTTAGTACTGTACTTTGATGATGTCTTGTAAAGGTCACCCGTAAACAAAATTGTAAAGACTGTATCTCCATAATTTGTATATGATGTGGCTTTAATTTTTCCTCAAGACCTTGCATATAGTCTTTTAAGAAGTATTCATATTCTGGTGGATATACAAAGGTATCCACTACACTAATATCTTCTAAACTACCTTCTTGAATCTCTATAGTTTCTCTATCAACATTTTCTGTAGTTACCATTCCATGTATCGTCACAGGAGCTACTTGCTCTATAGTAGACTTTCCTATCAGTGTGGCTAATCTATCTACCACGGTCCGATCTGAAATTGAATCTATGTAGTTCACTCTTGAAACTTTTCCCTTACCATTGTAATACACAGATATTCTACTTTCCCAATCATGTACTTTTAAAGTAACAATGACTTGGTATGTATGATCGATGACAGCCGTAACCATACAAGGAATATCACCAAGAACGCCAAGTATATGCTTAACAATTTGTTGGGCTTGTGTGCTCATACTATTCCAATCACATGTAAGTCGTGACGGTATCAACTCCTGCGGCACTTTTAATTGTTGTGAGCACTTTGTATGATTAAATTCTACAGTAGTAGTTTCAGCTGAGGACGACACTATTCCAGTAGCCTCTGATTCTAAAAGAGGATCTTTCCTTTGTATAGACTGCATATGAGGTTGGATATAAGTTTTTATATTTCCATCCATAGTTAAACCACTAGGCAAGTCAACTAAATATAACTTACCCGAACTCCGTGTGATTCCAGTATAAAACCATTGGAATGTTTCTCGATTACGATATCCACGATTTAAGTTACAATCTAAAAAGACCGTATCCCACTCACTACCTTGAGCCTTATGACAGGTGATGGCATATCCATATTTTACTTGTAGAGCGTTAATATATTGATCCGTTAAAAATAATTCTTGTAATTTTTGTTTATATTCACTTTTACTGCCTTTTTTTGCCTCTTGAATCGCTGCAGAGTTCCGAATTTTAAAGTCTCTAAAGAGTGCCTTCAGTTCCAACTTTGACAAACTACGTTCATTTGATGTTAGCAAGTTTTCCATAATTAACACATTATGCCGCTCTTCGTTAACTTCAATCATAGCTTTTCTAAAATATAAGCGTATAATTTCTGTTTCCATTGTAACATCCCTAACAATTCGTTGCCCTACTTCAGCAACCTTAACAAAGTCACCATTCATCAAATATTCATCACCTACTTTGACATTTCTTGTTAATAGCAAGCGATCCTCTTTTGTTAGCTCTTGTTGATGTGGAAATAATTGTTCTCTTATTAAGCGATTATAGATATCTACCGAGGCATTTGAATAGGCGATTACCATAACTTTATCTAATCCTTCTTCACATATATGCTTCATATATGTAGAAATAAAGTCTTTATGCTGAATCTTTTTTACATCCTTAGGATGCTCCTCTAACTTTAATTCATTAAATCTATTTACTTGTAATTTATCTCGCAGGTAAGTGGCAACTTTCAACACCCCACTGTCTGCTTTTTGTCGAACTACCGTTTCTAAGGCATATGTTTGTATTGCATCACGATTTTTTAAGTAAGGGCACTCAGCATAAATACTATCTACATCTAATGCAGGAGAGTAGTTCATCCCTACAGGCGGTAACTGATAGCTATCACCAACAAAAATTATCTTTCTATTATTTTCTTTATAATTTAGATTAATAAACTCCAATAAATCATTTAACAATTTACCTGAACCAAATTGTACAGTTTCATTATCAACTTCTACACTGCCTATCAAGGAGCTTTCATCAATAATATATACCGCATCCACATCATCTTCATTAAATAATAAACGAAAATGCACAACTAAATCTGGTTCCCCAACTACCTGAGCCTCTAAAAAGTCATCTTTAATTTGCCTCTTTTTTTCCTCTATTTCTTCTAACTCTTTAAACTTATAAATATGTCTATGAATCGTAAACGCCTCATATTGACTCTTTGTCGATAAGACCTTAGCCGCCTTACCTGTAGGCGCCAATAGCTTAACAGTTCTTTTACTGTTACAAATATATCGAGCCACACCATTCATCAAAAAGGTTTTACCGGAGCCAGCGCAACCTTGTAATATAAATACTCTTTTTGTATCATCATTTAAAAATTTAGAAATCGCTCGTACGAATCCTAACTGATCATCATATAGTACATACCCACTATACTCCCTTAATAAGGCATTATATTGTACTTCTTCATTATATATTGTTACGTCCATAATACTCCTCTAATTTCTCAATGACTGTTAATGTGCCGTTCCACCGTTTTGCCTCAATATGAGACCAAGAATATCTCTTACCTTGATAGAGAAAGGTCCCCCACTTTCTTCACTTCTTTACTGGCTAATAGATAAATTTTAGAAATTGATTCCCCTTGTTCCGCTAATCTTGCTTGTATATATCGTACAGCAGATTCGTTAGTTTGGATACAGTCTACCTCTTGACCTTCAAGTATATTTGTATACTTTGTATGTTTAAAGTTATCTAATTTACTGCCGTTGGAATCATCAATCCAAATCGTGCTCAGAAACAGCACAATAGAGTGCCTCATATTTATCAATTCCTTTCTAACAGTATACCGTGTTAAAAAGGCCATAAGCATCTAACATGTTAACTTATAGCCTTTTTATTGATTGTATATATTTCCGTTATATGATATGACATGCATACACACCGGATAAGAATATCTCTCTACCCTTTACATAACTCTAGATATTTCTCTATAGTATTGAGACTTTTTTCAATCAGAATTTTCACATCTGTTTTAGTAATCTCTTTATGACGTACCTCTCTAGCATGGACAGAGTCATTACGAATTAGCTTAAGTTCATAATATGGATATAAAATTGAGCGCAAAACTAATAAACTTAATGTGTCTCTATCCCACATATCTTTTGCGTATACCTCATTGATACCCTCACTAGGAATTAGACATTGATAGTGCTCTTTGATATTATTAAATGCTTCATTTCCCATAGATTTCTCAATAAGTGCAATAATATTTGAACTAAACTCTAGCTGATCTAGCTTCGATGAAAGTTTTTTCAATAGTTCAGGGTTCATTATCATGATTTTTCCACTATTGTTATTCTTTTTATCATTGCCGTCCCCATCTATCATAGCTTGAATATTATCAACTTTAGATTTTGCATCCATATTGGCGATTTCTTTATCAAAAGCTGGTTCTTGACTTATTGTATATTCTTTAACAGTATACGGTAAAATGATTGGACTAATTTCGTCCAAAGAAATTTGACCGACGATTAAATAATTAATACGCAATTCACGTTTTTTACCATTAGCTTTCAATGTATCAATCTCATGATCTAACTCATGGAGTACCGTTCTAGCCATATTTAGTAAGTCAAAACCATATAGATTTTCACTTAAAGTTTTCAAGTTATTAGACCAGGTCTTGTGCAAGCAAATATACCCTAGTAAACTGTCATACCGATCATGCTCTTTCTTTGTTATATAGTCTAAGCATTCTTTATACCAAATCCGTTCTATAAAAGAAACTGTCATTTTACTAGCTTCATCTTTATATTTACCAGCCTCTATATTTGACAATACCATTTCTAAAGTTTTTAAAGTTTCTTTATATGTTTTATATAATCCCTCTAATGGATTAGTTATCATTTGAAGTAACCAAACCCAGTTATTTTTACATTCCTCGACTTTCACTACCGCTTTATTATTATTGATAGTACCCAATATAAAGTCGAATTCATCATCTATATGAAACCTACGGTTTGCTTCTTGAAAGAATTCTTCAAGAGTATCTTCTCTGATATTTTCACCTATATCTACAAACCATTTTATATCTTCATTGCGCTTAACAGATAAAAATTTTTCTAATAATACTAAATATTTTTTCCCAATAGCTTTGATACTATTTTTAGCTTGTTCTTCTCTTTTAGAGTCAACATTAGCAGAATACTGATTCAATAGGTAATATTCCAATGTATAAGGCGATTCACTTTTTTCGTGTTCAAGTTCCATCTTTGCACGATCGATAACCTGTAAAATAGAGTTTGAATTATCCTCTTTCTGATACTTATTTTTATTAAGTAAAACTTCTGGTATTAATTCAATGTATAGTGTCAATGCTTGTTGAATAAAATTATGCTTTAAACACCAATGAATATAGTCCAAAACGCTATTTGGATTCCATAGCAATTCATATTCTTCTTTGATTCTTGGAGAAAATGTTTTTAATAAGTCTAAATTATTTTTTAATGCTAAATCTTCAAGACTAGTGTCGGTGATGTTTCCTTCTAATTCTCTCCAAGCTTGTTCAATACCTTTTACTGCATTTTGAAATATCGTTCTATCTGAGAATGTAATGGCTTCTGAAAAGTTTTTTACAGCACTGATGAATGTATCTATTTTTTTATCGTAATCACTGCTAGCCTCCTTACAGTCACTTTTTTCTTTATTTAAAGAATAAAATCTGTCTAACTCCTCACCACTACCAAATTCTATAAATTCATGAATACCATTTGTAAATCGTTGCATATCAAAAATATCATTAATTCGTTCTACACTTATATGACCTTTTGAAAGCATCGTATAGATAAGTTCTCCTATGGTATACCCTGCTCTTTGCAAAATGTTAAGTACCATCATTAAAATAAATGGAATATGTCGAAATCCACCACTCATATCTGCATGAATAATCACCGTATCATCAGGATACTGTTTAGCATAATTTTCTACCTTATTAACCATTTCTAACACACTTTTAACACTTTCATTAGGGTTTACACCATCATCACTAATTGAAGAATGCTTAAATAGTAATTCTCGTTCTCCTTCTGTAGAAAAAGCATAGACTTTTTTTAATCTATCTTCAATAAACTCTTGATGTGTTTGATATCTTAGTTCTCCATCAGCATTCACTAAAGGAATCGGCTTCTCATCATGATAATATATATCCTTCATGGTAAACATTGATTTTACCGCTGCTGTTGTAAAAGCGAAAACAGCCTCTATATCATAAATAGGCTTTTTCTTATATATATCATATTTTAATATCGTACGTTTATCGTTAGGAACCGTAAGCTCTTTAAATGCGGATTCAGCCGTTGTATAAGCACTATTCAAGTATAAGCTTTCATAGTCTGTATTTTCTACAGCAAGTTCCCAAGTCAGCATTCTATTGTCCGATAACAACTTCATATTTTCTTGTGTTTTGGTATCTGTTTTTTGTGTTTCTTTAACCCGCGATGTAATTACACTATATGCAGTCAATAATATATGTCTCTCTGCCATCTTTTCTCTCCCTAAAATTCTCTAAACTGTACAAAGTTAAACTCAACTTGCTTTGTTTTCCCATCATCCAATGTTTTTACAATGCGTTCGCTAGTGGCAGCAACAACTTTTACACCATGTTTTTTTAGAAGGTCTACCATTTTATAGGTATAGGTAAACTCTCCTTGCACCATAACAACAGTTGGGTGCTTTTCTAAAATATCTTTTCCATATTGGCTTACCAAATTTTCTACTTCTTCCACAGTACTATCTGGATTTACAATTGGAAAGGCTATATCTAAAATCGGCCCATAGTTTTCTGCCATATTTTTTTGTGCCTCATCCCACTGTGCACTAGGATGGTTGCTATGATTAATAAACACAATGTACCCCCTTACTAAATAAAACATATTCTTACTTATATATTAATGTATTTGCTTCTATTTTTCTATAGGAATTTTCATTTTTAGCATGCCCTCCATCTCTCAAACTCATATATATTTCTTATATCAGCAATCTATCATTTTGTTTTAATTATCTTCTCTCCTATGATATGATAAAATATATTTTTATTACTTCTAACTAGTTATCTAATAAGGACAATTATGCAACCTATTTTATATTTCACACTATCATTAGATCATTCCCCTTGCTCTATGAACCAAGCTATCCGTGAGCAAAAGGTATCGCAGGCTATGCGCCGACGTCTTCGTCGTGAGGGCTCGTTTCTTGTGAATCAAAAAACTGCCACTTGGGATACGTTGCTGCATCCCGGCGACTCTGTGGAGGTCCACTTAAGTAAAACTTCCCACATCGATCCCACACCAATGAACTTGGATATTGTCTTTGAGGACGAATATTTGCTAGTCATCAATAAACCTGCAGGCATGCTTATGCATCCTACTTCCTCTGAAAGATACCATACACTTGCCAATGGC
The DNA here is from genome assembly GCA_963522415.1 of uncultured Veillonella sp. Classification (GTDB taxonomy): domain Bacteria; phylum Bacillota; class Negativicutes; order Veillonellales; family Veillonellaceae; genus F0422. The sequence goes on from CAUQZV010000005.1 coordinate 45,870, forward strand.
GTGCTGGCATATTTTAACGAACAAGCTGTGAATGCTAGCTTTCATCCCATCCATCGACTAGATAAGGATACTTCGGGTCTCGTCATCATTGCTAAGAATGCCTTAGTTCAACATGCTTTTACCAAGCAACATACGCGAATTCAAAAAATGTACGATGCCATCACAGACGATATCATTCCTGTCGACCAGATATCTATTCATTTCCCCATTGCTCGCCTAGAAGGTAGCATTATTGAACGTTGTGCTCACCCATTGGGGCAACCTGCTCATACAGATGTAACCGTCGTTCGACGACATCCACATCATACCCATGTGCGCTGCTATCTGCACACAGGACGGACCCACCAAATTCGAGTTCACCTTAGTGCTTTAGGATATCCACTAGCAGGCGATGATTTATACGGTGGATCCTTAACGTGGCAAACTAAACAATGCTTGCATGCCTCAGAGGTTTACTTTATACATCCCATGATACAAGAGTGGATAGCATTACAGGCACCGTTGCCGGAATATTTTAGGGAAATCCCTTAAAATAACCATTTCCCTATTGACAACTATTGTTTATGGCAGTATCTTATTACTACGGTATATCGAAAAGCGAGAACCTGTCAGATCGGTGATCCCCACCAGCGATATACAACTAACGTAACTAAAGGACTGTACCACATGCCTAGGCATGTGGTACAGTCCTTTTTATTCGCTTATTTATAAAACTCCTATGACATTCCAATTATCTCTATAAATACCAACAATTATAACTTCTTTCTTATCTTCGTCAATATAATAATAAATTGCATATTTTTTTATTAAGTGTCTATAAAGTCCAGGAAACTCTATCGGATCAAATATCCGATTTCTAGCTGGAAACACTTCCAAGGAATCAATTGCTTTTTCAATGATCATTAAAATGTTTTTAGCTGCGATAGGGTTATATAATGTATTAGTTATATAATAAACAATCTCTTTTAATTGCTTTTTAACTCGCCTATTGATTCGCACTTGATAAGTTTCCGTACTAAACCTCTACTAGCAATCCTTTAATAACTTCGCGAGCATCAAAGGTTTCATCATTACCATGTATACTCGAGTGATAACTTTCACGTAAACTTTTGTACAATTCTTCTTTAGTTAATCGTCGTAATGATTCGGGCTTTTCCACATTTACACTAAGATTTAGTTTTCTCACAGTGGCTTCCATACTATCACCTCATTTACTATCGATATTATATATATGATACCTTCATTATATACCAATTCTACATTATTTGTAAGAGAAATTACTGTCTTTACAATCAGGCACCCTTACAAAAAACTGACACGCCATCAAAGACATGCCAGCTTTTCTCAAATCAATTTAAATTTTGTTGTTGCAACCTAATACGTTTTTAATTTTATGTTGCACCATAGCTTGAATCGCTTCACGAGCTGGCCCTAAGTATTTACGAGGGTCAAACTCAGCAGGATTATTTGTTAATACTTCACGGATACTTGCTGTCATAGCTAGGCGCAAGTCTGTATCGATATTAATTTTGCACACTGCCATTGTGGCTGCTTTACGAAGCATATCTTCTGGCACACCTTGTGCACCTGGAATAGCACCACCAAAGGAGTTACATTTTTCTACAAATGCCTGTGGCACAGAGGATGCGCCATGCAATACGATTGGGAAGTTCGGCAATAACTCGCCTACTCGTTGTAAACGGTCAAAGTCTAAGTATGGAGTACCTTTAAATTTATAAGCACCATGGCTTGTACCGATAGCAATCGCTAAGGAATCAACCCCAGTTAAACGAACGAACTCAGCAGCTTCTTCTGGGTCTGTGAAGAGCGCATCTTTTTCGCTAACATTGACATCGTCTTCCACACCCGCTAGACGACCTAATTCACCTTCTACTACCACGCCATGTTTGTGAGCATATTCCACTACACGAGCTGTCAACTCAACATTTTTTTCAAAAGGATGTTTAGAACCATCAATCATAACGGAAGTAAATCCACTGTCGATGCAATCTTTGCAGATTTCAAAATCATCACCATGGTCCAAATGCAAAGCGATAGGAAGATCCGTATCGATTAAAGCCGCTTCTACCAATTTAGTTAAATACACAGGTTTAGCATATTTACGAGCCCCTGCAGATACTTGCAAGATCAATGGAGCTTGCTCCACTTTCGCCGCATCCACAATACCTTGGATAATTTCCATATCGTTTACGTTGAACGCACCAATGGCATAGCCGCCAACATAGGCTTTCTCAAACATCTCTTTCGTAGATACTAATGGCATAATGGGCCTCCTTGTAGCATATAATTAAATACATTATTAATGACTATATATTGTTATTATACAGTATCTACTAGAGTGATTCAAGAAAAATCTATATTCTCAAAGGTTGTCAATATGATTGAGAACACGCCTATTCTATGGTACAATTAAAAGTAAGTCTTTCATAGATTCAATCGAATCTTTCAGTATAGGAGATATCATGATTAATCGATTTTTACAAGGTACGCTCATCTTGACGATTGCAGGATTTGTGGTGAAAGCTATTGGTAGCTTGAACTGGATTTTCTTATCCCGTGTCCTCAGCGGTGAGGGTATCGGTATCTACCAAATGGCATTTCCAGCGTACTTATTGGCGCTACAGCTATCTAGCGCAGGAATCCCTATTGCCATTTCTATTATGACTGCGGAAAAATTAGCAAAACACGATTTACTGGGAGCTAAGAAGGTATTTTCCATTTCTTTCAAAATGCTATTTGTTCTCGGTCTATTGTTCAGTATCGCCGTCTACGGATCTGCCCAATGGCTCATCGACATCAATTTTATTACAGACCCAAGGGCGTACTATTCTTTAATCGCTCTATCGCCAGCAGTGTTTTTTGTAACCCTCATTTCTTGCTATCGTGGCTACTTGCAAGGATGGCAAATGATGACACCTACGGCAATCAGCCAAATTGTAGAACAGTTACTACGTGTCGTAGTCATGCTGGGGGCGGCGTATATCTTACTTCCTTACGGATTAGATGTGGCTGCTGGTGGTGCAAGCCTAGGCGCTGGTATCGGCGCCGTTGGTGCTTTAGTGGTGCTCATGTACTACTATTATCGTCTACCAAAACGGTTAGATGAACCGATAACGACTACGGAACCACCTGAAAGTTCCAAGTCCATCATTCATCGTTTAATCAACCTATCTATTCCTATCGCTTTAGCCAGCATGATGTTACCTATTGTAGCTATGCTAGACGTAGCGATTATTCCAAGACGATTAATCGACATCGGCTATCCACTACATGAAGCTACGGAACTCTACGGCTATCTGTCTGGTATGGCGGTACCTCTTATCAACTTGGCTACCATCATTACCGCGGCCATTGCAACGAGCATTGTGCCAGCTGTTTCCAATGCAGTGTCTATTAAGGATATCAAACAAGTCTACTATCGCACGGCAGGTTCCATGCGGTTAACTTTCGTAGCAACCATTCCTTTCACGGTGATGCTATACATTTTGGCAGAACCTGTAGTATCCACCATTTATAATGCACCACGTGCAGCAGAAGCCACACAAATCTTGGCATGGGCCATCTTCTTCTTAGGTCTTCACCAAGTGACCACAGGTATCTTGCAAGGTTTAGGAAAACCACGTATTCCCGTTATTAACATGGGTATCGCAGCCATTGTGAAAGTCATTTTAAACTGGGAATTAACAGCTATCCCAGCCCTAGGCATTGGTGGTGCTGCTTACGCCACCGTCGCTGATATCGGTTTTGCTGCCCTATTGAATCTTATTTGGATTCATCGTCACACAGGCTACTTTATCGACCTTATCTTATTGGGTAAAAATATTATCTCCGCCTCCATCATGGGCGTGTTTATGTATTATTTCTATCCACTCTTACAAGGAACAATCCCAACCTTCTTTAACATCATGATTACTGCTAGTATCGGTGCTTTCATCTACGTAGCAATCATGATTGTACTGAAAGGACTTAACAAAAATGACGGCGCTCGATTACCTGTAGTAGGACGGTTCTTTAGATAATTAACTATGATCCATTTTGGCATTGTAGGATAATTAAATATCCACATTAGTGGAACAGATCTTAGAGAATTCTATATGAATATAGCGAAATACCCTTGAATCATATCGTTCAAGGGTATTTTTATATAGTTTAGTATATTGCGAGCGCATTCGTGTACCACTATCTATAAGTACCATGAATACCCTACTTTCAGCATGGCTAGTTAGCTCAATTCTACACAAAAAGAACAGCCCCAAAGGACTGTTCTTCTATGCACAACCTATCGTATAGATCATTATCTATTTTTCTTACGCGTTTTTAGCAATTTCAACTAATTTAGCGAATGCAGCTGCATCATGTACTGCCAAGTCAGCCAACATTTTACGGTTGATTTCAACACCAGCTTTTATTAAACCAGCGATGAAACGGCTGTAGGATAAACCATTAATACGGCTTGCTGCATTGATACGAGCAATCCATAATTTACGGAACTCACGTTTTTTAGCACGACGGTCACGACGAGCATAGTATAATGCTTTCATTACGGATTCGTTTGCTTTTTTGAATAAGCGAGAACGTGTACCACGGTAACCTTTAGCTAATTTTAAGATTTTTTTATGACGTGCATGCGCTGTTACGCCTGTTTTTACTCTTGCCATTATTGTATTCCTCCAATATCGTTATATGTTACTAAAATATTTGAATCTTATGCGTATGGTAAGCATTTTACTACGCGTTTGTAGTCAGATTTGCTAACCAATGTTGCTTTGCGAAGATTACGTTTACGTGCTGGAGATTTTTTCTCTAAGATATGACTTTTGAAAGCTTTTGCACGTTTGAATTCACCACTACCTGTTACTTGGAAACGTTTAGCCGCTGCGCGACGAGTTTTAATCTTTGGCATTATTCTTCCTCCTAATTACCTTTTTTAGCTAAAATCATTGTCATGTTTCGGCCTTCTAGTTTCGCTTCTTTTTCAACAACCGCTTGGTCAGTTAATTCACCAGCAAAACGAGTCAGCACATTAAGCCCCAATTCTGGGTGGCTTAATTCACGACCGCGGAACATGATCGTTACCTTAACTTTATTACCATCACCTAAGAATTTAGCTGCATTTTTAAGTTTTACATAAAAATCATGATCTTCGATGTGAGGACGAAGCTTAACTTCTTTCAATGTGAAAGTTTTTTGCTTCTTCTTTGCTTCTTTTTCGCGTTTTTGTTGCTCATAACGGTATTTACCATAGTTCATAATACGACAAACTGGTGGTTTACCATTAGGGGCTACTTCTACTAGATCTAAATGTTGTTCTTCTGCCATAGCCAAAGCATCACGAACAGACATAATACCTAACTGATCATTATCTGCACTTACGACACGAACTTCGCGAGCACGGATTTCTTCATTAATACGCGGTGTATCTTTGCTAATACTAGTCACCTCCAAAGGGATAAAAAAATCGGATGGCACAAGGCCATCCGAGCATAGTTTGTAACTATCTGTACCCAATATTTCATGACATTAGGTGAGAAGCGGATGGCTTCTACTTGTTAATACTCAATTAGTATACGCTATGAATCCCCTCTTGTCAAGGGTTTATCTTAGGATTCCGTGCCGTATCTAAGGTCTGTAATTTCCATTAATCGCCAGCGTGCATAACTTCCCGAACGATTATATACCTTTAAGGCAATTCCTTCTACCATGACACCAGAGGATAAGCCATGTTCATCTACTAAGCGATGATCAATAAGAATATCTTCTTCCTCCTTGTTTCCTCCATCCAATCGAGTATAGTCAGAACTTTTCAGAATAGCACGATAGCCATTCTCTAGCGTGATACAACCACGTACAAGAGCTTTTCTATCCTGCACGGTTTCCTCAGGCAACACTTCTACACTTTGAATCGACATTTTTCGTTGCCGGCTCGGCCCTGAATATTCCGTATAGGTCACTTTGACAGGCGTATATGGTTGTAGCTTATAGGAAGAAAACTGTGGCAAGTACAACGTGTTACCATCCTCGGTCTCAATATGAGCCACATCTTTTTCTTGATTAATATATCCAATAATCCCAGATTCCACAGGTAGAAAATCTTCTATGGAGTCCGTTTCTTCCATAACAAAAACCCTTGCCTTTTCACGGCCTTTATCATCTACATACCATTCTAGCTTTGCTTGTATAAATTTGCCTTCTTCGAAAGAAATTCCATCCAACTCCTGTTTGGTCACTGTCACTTCCATTGGCACTTCTCCGTGACCGGCAAAGGCAATTTTGTAGAACTTCTTCTGGTTATTTGTAAATGTTCCCAGCATCATCCCTGTATCCCAGGAAATGTCAGAATACATTGCCCCTAGCACTGCATTTTTATGAGTTTGGTAGAAGTCTCTATTTCCTTCTTTACTAGGGTTGGGCACATACCAAGGAGATTGGCTTAATTGTTCTGCCTCTTCATAGCTTTTTTTGCCTACTTCATTTTGTCCAGCTAACACTTCCGCCACCTCAATGCTCGCTTCTTCCAAGCACTGTTCTTTCACTAATAACTTAGCTACTTTCAATTTTAAAGGAGCTCCAAATTTTAATGGGGGATGACATAACAAGGCTTTACAATATGCAGATAACGCTAAGCTTTCATCTTCTACCAAATAGGTATCTCCTAATGCGCTCCACGCCCAATACTCTTTGCCCTTCCGTTCAATCATTTGCAAGACACACTGGCGTGCTTCCGCATACTCACCACATGCCATGAGGACTTTCCCGCGTTTCCAGTTGATGATGACAGCTTCCTCCTCACGCAATCTTGACTCATGACTAGCAACGGATTCACAAATGGATTTTATCAAGTCTTTATCCTGACAGCTTCCTAAATAATCCAGCACATATTTGGTCATTCTTCCATACAACGATGGCCAATACTCTGGTCCTTTGTGCGCTGCATTGGGTAAGGCTTCTCTTCGTTCCCCACGATACGCATCTACAGGGAGGCCCATTGCCATAGTAGAAACATAATAGGTACCCACATCCAAAGACCCTTGGTCATTTTCTAGCTTATTAATATGGCTCCAAATGAAAGCATCATAAAAAGCACGACTTTTTCCTAGCACTCCAAAGTAAGCATCTAAATAGGCTTTCACGGATTGTCCCTTAGGCGCCGGTTTCATAGCCTCTTCTTTCACCACATTAAAGAGTGCTTGGCAGTACAATCGTTCGATCCCTTCATGACTTGGATTCGCTTGGTACACATCACGAGCAGCACGAGCGGCTTCCTTATACCGTTTTGCTTGCACCAAACTCTCTACTTGTTGATACCCTCGATCTCCTAACCGAAGGGCTTTTTCTTGGTTTTTCGCAAAGACATCATCACCATGTACCACAAGTTTACCTAATTCTTCTATATAGTGGCTAAGATTGCTTTCATCATTCTGTTCTACACATCGTTGGATTAAGGACATAAGAACGTATCCATAAGCCTTAATATCCCACTCCCCCACATTAGGTTGCTTCATCAATTGACAGGCTACTGCATATGCTGCATCAATGTTGCCTTCTCGACGAAGATTAAATACACTTTTCGAACTGATTTCAACAGTTTCTGGAACTGTCATTCCATCCCAGTTTCCCATACTTTTTTCTCCTTCTAATCTTTTCATATAAGATACTATATACATATTGTAATCACTAACATTCATATTGTCATATACTTTTTACGCAATATCCCCTGGCTGAGAGCCTATGTACTCATCCAATAGGTCATTTGCGCAGGATTAATAATTTCTAATACACTTTCAATAAACTCTACACTCGTCGATTTAGATTCTAAGGGTATTGTACTCGTTATGATTCCTTGCCGATTATAATATAGATTAAATATAGCCACATCTCGCCCACAAGTAAATGTGGTCCGAATACAAAATTGACCTTTTTCCATTCGGGCAATGCGAATCTGTACTTGCCCTAATTCTTCTTCTATCCAGCTCATATACTGCTTAATGCCTTCTACAGGACCTCTTGGATAAGTGAAAGCATTCACGACACTACCTACACCCTGTGGTACATCTTGAACTGCTTCTACGCTTCGTTTCTTCCTGCAATTACCTCTGGATTCTATATAAGTTTCTCCTTGTGAAACCATACTTTCAACCCTATCATATATAGATTGCCCTACTAGAGCCATGATAATTTCATCCAATTCCTCATCCAGCATAGATTCATGTTGCATGACGCTAGACACGGTACCATTTTTCTTATAATACAGTTTATATGAACCATGACTTATCTCACCTTTAACCGTAAAGATAATGTGATAATCATACTCCGTAATATGAGAAATTTTATACCATCTATCACCTAACATGCGTACTAGCAACCGACATAGTCCTTGACCTTCTTTGCGGAGAGCATACCAAGGAGTGACTACATGTTGCTGAACCCATTTATCATCTATAAAATCATCTACAGGAACTCCTTGAGCAAAAGATTCCACATCCTTGAGCGCTAATCGTGTTGCTGGTGTAGGCCCCTTAATGACACTTGATTTTGTATCAACCTTAGGCATACCATCAGTTGTTATATCAGAAGATAAACGGCCGTCGCCCCCTGCAGATAGGGCCCTGTTCATAGACTTAAACTCTTCTAGGGATTGTTTTGTCTCCTCTACCTCATAATCCACAGTATCTTGACGAATCACGTCTCTCCCTTCAGAAAGATATTCTCGATTGCATGCTTTTCGCTCTTCCTGCGACATGGTATAAGGGATCTTGTTATGAACATCTCCAATTACCTTATGGACCCGTTCTAACTCCTCCTTCACATTGATTGTTTCTACTATTTCTTTCGATTCTGAAAGCATAGGCAACGTATACTGTGGGTATTCCCGTTCACTATCTACAAACATTTTGAAAAGCCACCGCCCTAATAAGTAGGCGTCTTTTAGAGATCGTTTCGTTTGCCATCCGAGCAACACATGTACATCTCCATGGACCGCACACTCGCCACACTGTTGTAATAATTGTAACTTACTAACAATCTCCTTAGGCATGCTATCCATAAAATCAGACTGTGAAAGTCGAGTTTCTAGTGTTTCCCCTTCTGTTTTTACAATATTCAATTCATCAAATACATAGCTCACAAAGGCTTCAGCAAAACAACAAAGTTTCACAAAATATACTTGTAAATCTTGATACATAGCTATCTCTGCACCATTTCCATATTCATATAATACTGGATAGTTCTCTTGTAACAATGAAAAGTTCATAGTCTCTCCTTTCTCAACCCTGTGCTAGATCAATACATCTCAAAGGATAGGTACATAGGAACCCTACGATGCATCATGGCGGATGCATATGACCGACATTGACGCCCAATAGAGTCCCTATAAGAATAGGGCTCGCCCCAATACTGATGGGTGGACCGCAACTTTTTATTATACTGATACAGTAAAATCTTTCGCCCCTCTTTCGTTAAATAACAACCATGTTCTACCCGATTGAAATGATCAAGGGTGATCATCTTTTTCCCAATTAAAGTGAGGCACAACGAATCTACTATGGGAGCTCGCCACTCTTCCATCAAATCCGATACTAATGCTGCATGGCCTCGGCGAATCGCATGCATATGTCCTATAAATGGATGTAACCCTACATGCATAACCGAAGCTAACACTTCATTAAACAACATACTATATCCTAAGCCTAGCATAGCGTTAAAAGGATCTTCCGGAGGGCGTTTTGTGCGCGTTGTAAACGCAAACTCCTCTGGTACAATAGAACCTAATGCTTCAAAATAGTAACGACTTAAAATCCCTTCAAATCCCCGTAATTGATTAATGGAATGGGCAGTGCTAATACGTGGCAATAAAGCTAACATATCCGCTATTTTTTCCTCTACCTCTTCCTTTGTATCCTTTCGATGATATCGTCGCAGCAAAGTCAACTGATTCCTCGCCTTTGCCATGATCATCACCTTTGAGATTTGTAAGGAAAAGTCAAAGTCACTTGCCACCTGAAACTGTTGCATATGCTTCTCGATGTCCACTGTCTTCACACCCCATAAGGATCCATAATGTAATCCATAATTAGATATCCAGCTCACGGGAATAGAATGAATCATACATTCAGTTAAGACATGAGAAGATACGCTGACCGAATGTAAAACCGTTATATCTTCCACTGTCTCAATAGATAGTTTTTGTACCACCTGCTCTCCTACTTCCACTACAAAGTATCCCCCATCTTTACGTAATTTTGCGGATGGTTCCGTTATATATAGGGATGGCATAGTGATCCTCCTGTCCTAAACTACGATACACTAATCCTGTTACATGAGCTATTTATTGAAGACAAGATATAATAGTCTCTCCCAGTTCACACAATACACTTCGTAAGCCATCACCTAATCCTTTATCTTCTTTTATGAATCCCCTTTTAAGTTCTATAATCACACAAAAGCGTTTTACTCTTTCATGGTAATGTAAGGTATCTTCTCCTAACTTTGAATTTACAATATTTAAAATTTGTTGTTTTGTTGCATCATCTACAAATCTATAGGGAATGATATCATATAAAACTCCCTCTACTGTATCCTCATTGACTTCACTCATATGAACTATCATGTGTCCTTCTTCTGCAAACGGCAAATCAAATAAAACACCTTTAGATTCAGATAGTCTACCAAATTCAGTGAAAGGAAACCCCTCTTCTTTAAAGGCTTTCATATACTCATCCAATAGTGTCATTTCTGTTGTATGCCTTTGTTTCGCCATAATATCTATCCTCCCTTACCTTATAACTTAGACTCTACCATATCGACGTCGTATATCAGGCATATATGTTTTTATGTCATCCGCAGCCCTAGAAAATGTATTCATCACCATAAAAGCTTGTGTATCATCATTTATATCAAAGATTCTTTGCACACCCATAATAATATCTATAGCATCATCCTCTTCATCATACTCAGCCGATGCATAGTCCACTTGACTACTTATAACCTCCACAATTTCTTGAATATCTTCTGCATAAAAACTCCCTGATTCCATAACGCCTTTAAACATGACTAGCACCTTGTCTCTGATATTATCTCTACCAATAACAAGCATAGCTTTCACACCTTCATCATCCTCATAATCTGTCACAACAACGGGCATCTCCATAATACAGACACACTTAAAGAGTTGACTATAATCGCCAAAGATCATTTTAACTTCTTCAATAAACGGAAGTTCTTTCCGAGAAATCATTTTCTCTCTTTCATCATCTGCTAACATAGTTTGCGATGTATTTACATCTGTACTACTCTTGGTACCAAAGAATAATTTTTTTAAACTATTCCACATAGAATCTCCTTTCACTTAACATACTATAGTTACAATATACTTCATCCTGATGGAGTCTGTAGCTTACCTGTACAGATAGTATATATCATATAAAAGTTTGCATTTTACAAAAGTCCCGATAGTACATTATTTCCCAACTAAATATATACTATTTAAGAAGGTCCTTAAATTATAGCATCGTCCAATTTTTAATCATTGTTCGATATACGATGCGATTGAGCAAAAATAATAAAAAATCCTTGAATGTTCTATTATTGTATGGTATAGTACTAATTAATGAAAGGCTTAAGTAAGGATTAAATAAATCAATTTACTTAATAAGCTCTTTTATGAAAAAATTCTAAAGAAAATCAAAAAGATGGTCGGTGCAGTAACCATGCGGGTTGAAGGTGCTTTTTGAAATCCGATGTTACATCACTTTTCAAGATGAGCTGAGATCGTCGGAAACTGCATTTTTGAAGGCTTGGTTATGCGGATTCTAAGGGTACCCTTTAGAATTACTTCCCCATTGCGGGGACTGAAACCGAAATCATAGTCATGCATATTACCAATGCCGACAACTTTAGAATTACTTCCCCATTGCGGGGACTGAAACCATTTGTTAGAAACATATTGTCAATTTTAGAGTCCTTTAGAATTACTTCCCCATTGCGGGGACTGAAACATTCCAGCGAAATAAACAGTAATCGTGTATACGACTTTAGAATTACTTCCCCATTGCGGGGACTGAAACCGTCTTCTAAAGAGCCGCGAATATCTTTATTAGTCTTTAGAATTACTTCCCCATTGCGGGGACTGAAACGACATGCTGAGGTTCGAGGATTTTTATTCTACTACTTTAGAATTACTTCCCCATTGCGGGGACTGAAACAAAATTAATTTAGTTTAACGCCATTTCGGGCAATTTAGAATTACTTCCCCATTGCGGGGACTGAAACAAATCTAACCATTGTTTCAATGATTTGACGTTGACTTTAGAATTACTTCCCCATTGCGGGGACTGAAACCGGGCAACAAAACGCCAGTGGATTTTTCCATCTGCTTTAGAATTACTTCCCCATTGCGGGGACTGAAACAAAGCTACGGTCCCTACTTTAGTTAAGTCGCCAGTTTAGAATTACTTCCCCATTGCGGGGACTGAAACATTTCTGAAAAGCCTTTAGCGATTTTCGCTTGGACTTTAGAATTACTTCCCCATTGCGGGGACTGAAACCTATCAAATATGATTAATTAATTTTTTAGAGACAATCTTTAGAATTACTTCCCCATTGCGGGGACTGAAACGACGCTCTAAGCTAGTAAACTCAGTTGCGCACAAGCTTTAGAATTACTTCCCCATTGCGGGGACTGAAACATAAAAACTATTAGTGTCACAGAGTGCGTCTAATACTTTAGAATTACTTCCCCATTGCGGGGACTGAAACGTTTCATAATCCCCCATTGAAGGATGTACGCTTTCCTTTAGAATTACTTCCCCATTGCGGGGACTGAAACAAGCGATCTGCCACTTCACGCAATTTTTCTACGGCTTTAGAATTACTTCCCCATTGCGGGGACTGAAACTCTACTTCTTCTTTTTCATACCCTAAGGCAAGAACTTTAGAATTACTTCCCCATTGCGGGGACTGAAACGCCATTAACTCTCCCACAATATTCCAAGAACTAGCTTTAGAATTACTTCCCCATTGCGGGGACTGAAACGCCCATCCAAATCTGGAAGGCAAATTACTACACCCTTTAGAATTACTGGCTCTATAATAAATGTTGGGGTGACACCACTACGGTGTCACTTCCAACATTA
>CAUQZV010000006.1:0-56453 GCA_963522415.1 uncultured Veillonella sp.
GCTCGTGCTAAGAACTCTTTATATGAGTAGCCCCCACATTTGACAAAGAGCCTAACTACCTAAATCAATCAACCCCAAGAAGCCCTAAGGAACGCCGTTACGGGTAGTAGCCTTAGTGGCGTCCTTACTACCTAAATCAAACAACCCCAAGAAGAGCACGACATCTTCTGAAGCAAATCTCAGTCTAACGTCAATTTGCGTAGGAATATGTCGTGCTCTTCCCTTCATATTATTTAGTTAAGAACGCCACAGGCTACATAGCATCACAAGTTACTTCCCAAATAGAGAATGATCTACGCTATATCTTCCCCCGCCCATAAAGAACACTGCTAATGCCGCAAAGCCCATTTGTGATGGATGGTCCCAAAAGAAAAATCCACCATCCAACTGTAATACTGTAGCCGTAAACAATATAGCAGATAGTAGTAAAGCTCCCAATCGCGTGAACAATCCAAGGGCTACTAAAATACCCCCTAATAATTCACTGAAAGCAGCAAATGTACCAAATACTTCAAAGTATCCAGGCACACCTAATGGCGCTAGCATAGCCCCCACTTTATAGAGACCTGTTGAACCACTCATAAATTTTAGATACCCATGATAGACCATGGACATCCCCAAGGCTAACCGTAATACCAATAAGCCAAACTGACTATACGTAGGCTTACTTCGCAATAAAAAATGAATCATATGTATATCCCTTCTCACTCTATTTGTAATAACGTATTAATAAATATTATATTCCTTAATTTTAATTTCTGATGATTTAATTATACCATTTAAAAGTAAAATTTCATCTTTATTGATAAACGGCTTCCAATCGATTCTATACTCTTCTTTCACCCAAGATTCATTAAATAAATAATTTATAGTGTCATCTGTAAGTACAATATCATTGGCTAATAGTACCAATTTATCTCTTGATTCTTGTATATAATTACTGTTAAATATAGATTTTTCGTGAAGAAGAACAATCACAATTCTTTGTAACCAAAGCTCTAAATACGCATTATCATCATGATAAGATAAGATTTTAACCATTGCTATTAAAACATTTAATTCCGGAGGAAAATTGCTTCTAGGGATTATATCTTGCAATACAGCCCCTGAAAGACCATCCTCAATCAAACAAGATACATAGTTTTCACTTGGAATACTCCTAAAAATTTTACTAAACAGTCTAGATAATAACTTCACCCCTACATCAACTATCTTAGGATTATTCCTCACCAAATCAAAAGTAATAGCAATTAAAACTGATACATCTGCTCCTGTATGTTTCAGCTCATCTAAGGTTAGATTAGCAATACGCTCTTCAAACTCCTTAATCGCTTTGACTAACTGACCGCTATTAGGGTATTTATCTGCCAGCATTTTAATCGTTAATAAATGTTTTTGTACCGTTGTCTTATAAATTCGATTTGGTAAAAAACCACGATATTCATTATGTACTACGGTAAACTTTTTCCAATCTGCCGTTGTTTTCATAACAGGGTCATGCTCAATCCAATATAATTTATCTTCTTTAATAGCTCCTAACACTAGTTCTGACGTACTTTTAGTTTTTTCTGCATTTAGTTTTAGCTTGTGCTCTCCCAGTAAAGTTGTCAATTCTCGTTTGATAAGATTTTCAGCTTCTTTAGTGCACGTAAAGATGCGATAATCATCACGGTATCTTAAAATTTGATAGTCTATTGGATACGGCGCCAATCGTTTAACAAGGCGGACATCCAAATATCGCATGAGCAATTCTGCAAGAAAATCTGACAACTGATTCCCTTGAGGAATACCTACTGTTTGTCTATAGTTCATATCTTGTAACTTTTCGATAATTTGCGTACCCAACATATCTGGATTCCCAAAATTCTGTTTTGCCTCATCTTCACCATGAAGCGCCCAAGATAATATGTTTAGATGAATAGAACTATAAAAGTCTGTGATGTCCACTTGCAGCAAATGTGAAAACTCTATACTTAAACGAATCGATTCCTGTTCCATCCGTTCCCAAAAATGAAGGGCATATTTTGAACGATCCTGACACAGAGGCATTTCAAAGGGCATACTTTCACAGCGTATATGTGAACCCGCTAAGGAATCTAAGTGTGCATACCGTTCTTGTAGCTCTTTCCAATTCTCCTCTTTAGTCAATAAATTGACTAAATCTACATACAATAACGGATGAATTAAGGTATTTTCTCGATAAGAATCCTTAGACTTAGACATCAGAAATGTATAGTTAACATCAGGAACCCTAGAATAATCCGTATCTGTCAAACACTCCCAAATACTATTGATACTTTTTGTTCCTAGAAGATTAATCGCATATTCCAATAAATAATCAAATTTAAAATACACTGGAAAATTTACCGTCATATACGAATCAGACTTAAGAAAAAAAGTACGTGCTTCACTATTCGTCATACTTGTAAGAAATTGTTTAGCATTCTCTGTCATACTTACCTATCCCCAACTTACTACCATAATAATGTACACTATCTCAATCTTTTATAAACTACCTAAAATAAAAAATGAACATACCATCTATTATACGTTCATTACCGCTAAAAATCTAGCAAGACAAAACAAAAGAAGTACCAAATCTTCCCCTATCCATCTTTGAATGCAGTTATCCGTAGAAGTCTATGGCGTTCCCTTTGCCAATATATCATAACAACGCAAAAGGAGTGCGACATGTTCCCGAACAAACATTATGAAATACCGTTTGTGAGGGAATGTGTCGCACTCCTACTATTATGCTATTTTCAAAGGAACGCCATAGACTGAATAGCGCTGCAAGTGTTACCCGATGTCAGCTGGTGTACTGAAGTCTACTGTAATTCCTAATGCTTTTGCTACGCCTTCACCGTATGCAGGGTCACATGCATAGCAATGTTTAGCGTGACGTTCTTGGATGAACAATGGAACTCCTGCCATATTATTAGCAGTATTTTTAAATAATACTTCTTGTTGTTCTGGAGTCATTAGACGGAACAATTTACCAGGTTGTGTGTAGTAATCGGAGTCATCTTCACGGAAGTCGTATTGGTAAGCTTTACCAGATACGTCATATCCTGGATCTTTATATTGTGGTTGGTTCGCCCATTGGCCAAAGCTGTTAGGAGCATATCCAATTGTAGAACCATGGTTGCCATCTACACGCCCTTGTCCATCACGATGGTAAGAATTGAATGGACATTTAGGCGCATTCACAGGAATAGATGGATAGTTCGTACCTAAGCGATAACGTTGCGCATCTGCATAGGAGAACAAACGACCTTGTAACATACGGTCAGGACTGAAACCGATACCAGGAATGATTGTGGATGGAGCGAAGGCTGCTTGTTCTACATCTTGGAAGTAGTTTTCTGGGTTGCGGTTCAATTCCATTACCCCTACTTCAATCAATGGGAAGTCTTTTTTGTACCATACTTTTGTAAGGTCGAATGGGTTATATGGAAGAGCTTCTGCTTGTTCTTCGGTCATCACTTGGATATACAATTTCCAACGAGGGAAGTCACCTTTAGCGATAGCGTCAAACAAGTCACGTTGTGCACTTTCACGATCATTAGCAATGATTGCTGCTGCTTCGTCTTCAGTTAAATTTTTAATTGGTTGTTGGCATACCCAGTGGAATTTAACCCATACGCGTTCGTCATTCGCATTGATTAAGCTGTATGTGTGGGAACCAAAACCATGCATATGACGATAGCCATCTGGAATACCACGGTCACTCATGACGATAGTAATTTGGTGCATTGCTTCTGGTAAGCTAGTCCAGAAATCCCAGTTAGCAGTAGCGTCACGTAAGTTAGTTTCAGGGTTACGTTTTACCGCACGGTTCAAATCAGGGAATTGCAATGGATCACGGATGAAGAATACTGGTGTGTTGTTACCTACTAAATCCCAGTTACCTTCTTCTGTATACATTTTAACAGCAAAACCACGGATATCACGTTCTGCATCAGCTGCACCACGTTCACCAGCTACTGTGGAGAAACGTACAAATAAATCAGTTTGTTTACCCACTTCAGAGAAAACTTTTGCTTTTGTATATTTAGTGATGTCATTTGTTACTGTGAAAGTACCAAATGCACCAGATCCTTTTGCATGCATACGACGTTCAGGAATTACTTCACGAGCAAAGTGACCTAATTTTTCCATCAACCATACATCTTGCATTAATACAGGACCACGTTTTCCAGCTGTCGCACTGTTGTTATTGTCAGGGACAGGAGCACCAAAGGCTGTTGTCAATTTTTCTTCTTTCATAATGTCTCCTTTGTAAACTTATACATATGATAATAAAATTAAAAGCTATATTTTATTATAACGGATAATAATTATCCGTTAACTTATGAACTAATTATAAAACTTTTTCCATATCTTGTCAATAATGATTTTCCGTTAACTTTTATTATTTTTGATGTTAAAAACTATAACATTATCAATTTGTTAAATTTAAACACTTTTTTAAGTAGAAAAAACTATAACCTTTCATCTCTAAAAACCGCTGTATAGAGTATCTTCCCAAGTATTTAGATTTTTTTAATACTATTAAATCCAACTCATTTTGATCTATAGCCCTATATGTAACAAAAGGACTATGAGAAAATAGTTATCTATTCTTCCATAGTCCTTATACGATTCATTTAGTTCAATGGTATCACAAATATATGCAATCTGAAATTACATCATACCGCCCATACCACCCATTGGAGGCATTGGAGGCATCATTGGTGCATTTTCTTCTACTTTATCAGCTACAATGGATTCAGTAGTTAATACTAATGCTGCGATGGATGCTGCATTTTGCAAGGCAGAGCGTGTTACTTTAGCAGGGTCCACGATACCAGCTTTTACCATGTCTACATATTCTTCTGTTAATGCGTTGAAGCCGATACCGCTTTCAGTAGATTTTACGCGTTCTACGACAACGGAACCTTCTAAACCTGCATTGTAAGCGATTTGGCGAAGTGGCTCTTCCACAGCACGGCGCACAAGGTTCACACCCGTCAATACGTCACCAGTAGCTTCGATGCCGTCTAATGCTGGGATGATGTCGATTAATGTAGTACCACCACCTGCAACGATACCTTCTTCTACAGCTGCACGAGTAGCGTTCAATGCGTCTTCGATGCGAAGTTTTTTATCTTTCAATTCTACTTCTGTTGCCGCACCTACTTCGATAACAGCTACACCGCCAGATAATTTAGCCAAACGTTCTTGTAATTTTTCTTTATCGAATTCAGATGTTGCTTCTTCAGCTTGTGCACGAACTTGCGCAACACGACGAGCAATTACATCTTTATTGCCATTGCCATCAACAATGATAGTTTCGTCTTTTGTAATGCGAACTTGACGAGCTGTACCCAAGTGTTCTAATTCCACATTGTCCAACTTCAATCCTACTTCTTCAGAAATCACAGTACCACCAGTTAAGATAGCGATATCTTCTAACATAGCTTTACGACGGTCGCCGAACCCAGGAGCTTTCACAGCTACTGCTTTTAATGTACCACGAAGGCGGTTCACTACCAATGTAGCCAATGCTTCGCCGTCTACGTCTTCAGCGATGATCACAAGTTCTTTACCAAGTTTTACTACTTTTTCAAGAGCTGGTAATAAATCAGCGATAACGGAGATTTTGCGGTCAGTGATCAAGATTAATGGTTCGTTCACAACTGCTTCCATTTTATCTGGGTCAGTCACCATGTAAGGAGACAAGTAACCGCGGTCGAATTGCATACCTTCTACTACATTTAACTCAGTTTGCAATGTTTTAGATTCTTCAACAGTAATAACACCGTCGTTGCCTACACGATCCATAGCTTCTGCAATTAATGCACCGATTTCTTCATCAGCTGCAGATACAGATGCTACTTGAGCGATGTCTTGTTTACCGTTTACATCGATCGCTTTAGCTTGAATTTCAGCTACTAATTTTTTAACGGCTAATTCGATACCTTTTTTAAGGATCATTGGATTAGCACCAGCTGCTACATTGCGCATACCTTCTTGAATCATAGCTTGCGCCAAGACTGTAGCAGTAGTTGTACCATCACCAGCTACATCGTTAGTTTTAGTAGCAACTTCTTTCACTAATTGAGCACCCATATTTTCAAATGGATCTGGAAGTTCAATATCGCGAGCGATAGTCACACCATCGTTAGTGATTGTTGGGGCACCAAATTTTTTCTCTAATACTACATTACGACCTTTAGGTCCTAATGTTACTTTTACTGCATTTGCTAATTGGTCTACGCCACGACCTAATGCACGGCGTGCTTCTTCGTTAAATAAAATTTCTTTTGCCATTGTATAGCCTCCTCTATGGGGTCGTCCCCTTCTTTGGTCAGATTATAATACTGCTAAAATATCTTTTTCGCTGATGATCAAATGGTCAATGCCATCAATTTTGAACTCAGTACCAGCATATTTGGAGAACATAACTGTATCGCCCACTTTTACTTCTGGTGCTACACGTTCGCCATTGTCACATAATTTACCAGGACCCACAGCAATAACCGTACCTTCAGATGGACGTTCTTTTGTGGAAGATGCTAAAAAGATACCACTTTCCGTTTTTGTTTCTACTTCTAATACACGAATAATGACACGATCGCCTAATGGTTTCATTGTTATACCTCTTCTCTTATACACTATAATATCGATGTTAGCACTCAATACTAGTGAGTGCTAATCACAAATATTATTATAAATCATTTTAAAATTTTTGCAAGTCTTTTTTGACTTTTTGACCAAATACTTTTTCATAGTTAACATTTTACTTCATGGCTGACATAATCTTTTCATAATTTTGCCATATGGGTCACCACAATTTTTTACGATTTTGCCTCATGGGCTGCGATAATCTTTTTACAAGTTTCCACGAGGCTAATGCGTTTATCCATACTGAAAGCTCGTATTTTTTCATAGGCCTTTTCCTCTGAAAATCCATGTAACTCCATTAATATGCCCGTCGCTTTCGTCACATATTTTCGTTCTTCTAAGGAATTTGTTAAACCTTTTACTTGTTCTAGCAAGTCTCTTTCTTCTTGAAAGCGACCCGTCGCCATCCGCAGAGCGGGACCTAAGTCCGGTTCCCTCAAGGGCTTAATCAAATAGCCGTATACTCCAGATTGGGATGCTTTTTGAATTAGATCATCTTGGCTATACGCTGTTAAGAGCACCACTGGCGCCAATCGTTTGTGACGAATTTGTCGCGCTGCCTCAATGCCATCTAATGTCGGCATTTTCACATCCATGAGCACTATATCTGGCGCAAGGTCTTGGCATAGTTGGATGGCTTCCACTCCATTGGCACCTTCACCTATAACGGTATGGCCTTGGCTTTCCAATATATCTCGTAAGTCCATGCGAATGAGTGACTCATCATCTACTACTAAGACGCGCATACTCTTCTCCTTTATGTATCCATATATCTACCACAGTGCCAGTTCCTTGGGATGTCCAAGCAATCGTTCCATCTAATTCATTCCGTACTAAGTTGTCAATAATTTGCAACCCTAAGCGACGTTGTCTAGTGCCTTCAAAATCCTCTGGTAAACCACAGCCAGTATCTCGAATAATAATATGCAACATATCTCGGTTTTCTTGAGACATCACCTCTCGCACCTCTACCTGCACTTGTCCCTCTGTTCTATCTTTGAAAGCATGTTTAAAAAGATTGGAGAACAGTTCATTCAGCACTAAGGACACATAGCTGGCCTTATGGGATGACATAATGATATCGTCCCCTGTATATTCCATGTCGATGCTCTGTTCAGAAGAGCCCAGTCCTTGTCGTAACAAGCGCCACAATTCTTCGATAATGCTGCGCAACGCTACATAATCTTCATCAAAGTTCGACACAATTTCATGAACGAGAGCCATACTTTCAATGCGATGAATACTGTCTTGTAAAGCTTGTTTCACATCATCGGAGCTGCTCCGGCGGCTTTGCATGCGGAGTAAGCCCGCTACAGATTGCAAGTTATTCTTCACGCGATGGTGTACTTCTTTGATAACAGAGTTTTTCACCAGTAATTCTTGATCTCGCTTGCGCAGTTCTGTTTTGTCTTGCAATACCAAGATGCCACGCTTCCACTTTACCCCAAGGACAACGGGAATCATCACTTGTCGCAGCGCAATATCACCATATAACTCTTCATCAATAGTACCTACTCTATCTTCCAACGCTTTTTTGATACGACCTACTTTCAAGGTACTACTGTAAATAGATGTTCCCTGTAATCGTCGATCGATACCAAAAATATCTCCTAGTTTTTTCGCCGCTCGGTTTGCATAGAGTATGGTTCCGTCTTGTTCAAAAAAGAGAATTCCATCTAGGACGGAAATGCCTTCATACAACTCTGGTTGCTGTAGTTGTGGTACCAACATACCTTGAAAGGTCGTCTGTGATACGATGGACATAAACTCGTCATAGCGACTGGAATACACTTCAGATACCGGATTCGTGAAGGCACAAGCCCCAATGCACTTGCCCCCATTATCTACGATAGGATACACGTAAGCATGGTACGATTCCTTTGTGATACCGGTATCAGTCCGTTCCTCCCAGTCCATGAGACCTGTATAAGGTTTGCCACTATGTAACATCTCCTGGATAGGATGGTTCATAGGCACTTCGTATTTCTGTACCATTCCTGTATGACCACTGTCCAGTGCGCCACTAAGTAAAAGGTGTCCGTCCTTAGCTTGCACTAAGAGGGACACCCCTTGTTCACTGATGGCTTTTCCAAAGCTTAATCGCTGAGAAAACTGCAATAGTAACGCCTGTTGTGTAGGATATAAATCTGTTTCTTTGTCTAGGATATCTTTCCAACTAGCCATGTTGGTTTCCTTTCCACAAATCACTGCCCAATGGAATGGACGGTTTTGCATTCAAAGTGTAATTACTGAATTTACCAGCTTGTGCCATATAATAGGCCCGGCAACCAATCATAGCTGCATTATCGGTAGCCAACATAGATCCCGCTGTGAGGTATGTCAAACCTTCTGTCTCACACATGGCTTGTAAATCTTGTTGCAATCCACTGTTAGCCGACACGCCACCAGCTAGAGCAATCTTCGTTTCTCCTAATGTATGAGCCGCTTCTTTCATTTTTTCTACCAATACGTCCGTAATGGCCTTTTGAAAAGAGGCTGCTACATCTTCATGACAGATGGATTCACCTTTTTGTTGTTTTCCATTGATATAATTAAGAACAGCCGATTTCAAGCCACTGAAACTAAAATCAAAATTTCCTTTTTCTAATAAGGGTCTTGGAAACTCTATGGCATCCGGATTTCCCACTTTCGCCAACGCATCAATATGTGGCCCTCCTGGGTAAGGATAGCCTAATACGCGAGCAATTTTATCGAAGGCTTCACCTGCCGCATCATCACGTGTTTGTCCTAATACCTGAAAGCTTTCATAATCTGTCACATGAACAATCATAGTGTGCCCCCCAGATACCACTAAGCACAAGAAGGGAGGCTCTAAATCAGGGTGTAACAAGAAATTTGCAAAGATGTGACCTTCCATATGATGAACGCCAATCAAGGGAATATCTTTTGCAAAAGATAGAGCCTTCGCCGCTGACACACCTACCAACAAAGCCCCAACTAAACCAGGCCCATAAGTGACACCGATATGGTCCATATCATCTAATGTTACATTCGCATCTGCCAAAGCTTGGTCAATAACTAGCATAATCTGTTCTATATGATGTCGAGACGCCACTTCTGGCACGACACCACCAAACTTTCTATGTATGGGTACTTGACTGGAAATTACATTAGAAACGACCGTTCTGCCATCTTGCAACACTGCTGCCGATGTTTCATCACAACTAGTTTCAATAGCTAGTGTGTAGATACTCATGCCAGTTCCTCCATTTCTTTCCTCATAATTAGCCCATCTTCTACTGGATCTGAATAAAATTGTTTACGTACTCCTACCGCTGTAAAGCCAAGTCTACGATACATGGCTTGAGCCGCAATATTGGAGACACGCACTTCTAAAAAAATATGTTTCATACCTTGTTTACGGAGCATTTGCGTTAACTTACGAGTCATTTTAGATCCATAACCTGCACGACGATGTTCAGGATGAATAGCAATATTCGTAATCTGACCTTCATCCAAAACTAGCCAAGATCCTGCATAACCAATAATCTTGCCATCTTCTGCTTCTGCCACAAGGTACAGCTTATCTTCTACTTCTAAATCATCTAATAGAGCTTCCTTTGACCAAGGTGTTGAAAAACAGGCCGTCTCTATTTGGTAGATACCTTCAATATCACTTCGTAAGGCTTCTCGTAATGTGACCATTATCGTTCACCTGCTGCTTCACGGACTACTACCGTAGGTTCCACGTAGGTACCAGTGGCTAGGATATCTTTGTTTTTCTCATCCCACACCACTTCCGCTTCCGATTTACGAATATAGAATGGCTCAATGGACTGCGCATCAGGAATCGTACCACTCACGAATTGTGGTAATGCCACTTGAATAACATGAGATGCCCGTGGTCGTTGCTTCGATTCATGACCGATAACAAGTCTAATAGGGTCAATACGACCTGCTTCTACACCTATGGCATATTCTTTTTCCAATCGCTTCAGACCATCCCCTACGATGACCACTGGAGTATCTCCAGATAGCTGTACTAGTTTCTCTAACAATTCAGTTACTTGATGTACTTCTATTGTATCTAAAGCAATCATATCCGCGCCATTCCACTCATACTGACGGCCATAGACCTGTTTCTTTTGTGCATCAATGACAGTGCATACCCGATAGTTAGAATACATAAAACTTTGAGCTAACACATCGGTGGTGAGCACGCCTACTACGGGCACATTCCAAGCATACGCCAAGGCCTTTGCCGTGCCCAAGCCAATGCGCAAGCCTGTAAAGGAACCAGGCCCAATGGTTACGGCAATGCCGGTAATGTCAGATTTCTTTACTTTCCCCGTTGTCAGCACCGTTTCAATATGTGGCACCAATTGCTCAGAATGAGTAAGCCCTGCCTGTACAATGAGTTCGCTTCGTATTTCTTTGTCATTTCCTACCGCTACGCTAGCAATGGCGCTACTCGTTTCAATTCCTAAAATCATAGGTTCTCTCCTATGCATTGTAATGTTTCCTCTGAAAGTAAGTCCGTACGAACTGTAAACTGACGAGATCCATCATCACCGACGGAAATCTCAATCCACACTGTCGTATCTGGTAATTCATCGACAAACTTACTAGCCCATTCCACAACGGACTTCGTTTCCTCTGTATATTCGTAAAAGCCGATGGTCTCTAACTCTTCTACCAAGTCCATTCGATATAAATCAAAGTGATACAGGTAAGAACCATCTACTTCATAGGTGTTCATCAAGGCGAATGTAGGACTTGTCACTTCTTCTGTGACCCCAAAACCTTTGGCGATACCTTGAGAAAAATGAGTTTTCCCCGCCCCTAGTGTGCCATCCAAAGCAATGCAAATAGGGCTTTCATAATCTTTCATAAATTGCCCTAACCTACGGCCTAGAGCCAACGTTTCCTCTACGGAATGAGTTGTATATTGTATGGTGTTCATAATATTCCTTTATCATTGAATTTTAATTAGTAAGCTACCTATGTCGCATACTCATACCGCATCATGATCACTAGATAAGACTAGGATTTTCTATTCAATACTCAATCATGCGATAAATGATTATATCCTTTAGGTTCCACTCTCATCCATTGTCCATCATGGTCTACTAATACCTGTGCATTGCCTGCTTTAACATACCCAATGATGGTGAAAGTCTCAGCCGGCAACTCCTCTGCTTTCTCAGCAGGTATAGTTCCCACTAGCTGAAAGTCTTCGCCACCTGTCCACATAGGAAAGTACGGACTCATATCGTGACTTTCACAGTAGGCCTGAACCTCTGGATGGATTGGCAACGCACTTTCATCAATGTAAATAATCACCTGCGATGCTTTAGCAATCTCGTTGAGCTCGCTGGACAAGCCGTCGCTGATGTCGTTCATAGACGTGGCACCTAAGTCTCTTGCTATTATACCACATTCTACATGAGGAATGGGCCGCTGATGAATAGACCTGCTCACCGGATAGTCCTCGCTACCCTCTAACAAACTATGGAGTCCTACATAGGATAAGCCTAGATAATTCGTGATGAACACTGCATCACCATCTTGAGCACCACTGCGGAGGACAGATTGATTTATTGGAACATCTCCAAACACTGTGGCAGAAATCACAAAAGGTCCCTCGGTCGACACCGTATCGCCGCCGATGATATTGACACTATACTCCGCACATATGTCGTGCAAACCTTGATACACTTCTTCTACATAAGACGTATATCGCCCCTTAGGCACTGCAATAGACACCACCATATGCCGTGGGGTACCACCCATCGCTGCTATGTCGCTAATGTTTGCTGCCCCCAATCGATACCCTACATCAAAAGGGGCGGTGGTGCTTTCACTAAAGTGGATGCCTTCTACCATCATGTCCGTACTAACCAGTTGATCTACATCATGAGGAGTATCATACACAGCACAGTCATCGCCGACGCCTACCTTTACATACGTAGAATCGTTAATACTATGTTGTGTTAATTTATCGATGAGAGCAAATTCGTCAAGTTTATACCTCATATTTTTAGATGCATTAGAGCTATTCTTTATAGTATAGTCTGTATCCTTACTTGTATCATTCTGTAGTATCGTATCTTTATCAACAGTATATTCTATGCTACTTTCTCGTAAGTTGTTGTTCCTATTAGTATCGTCAATGTCGTGAGTATCGTTGGCATCATTCTTACCATTACCACTATGAATATGCATACTCCGATTCAATAACACATGATCTTCGTCTAGTAGTAAATTTCTCAAGAAACGTTCTAAATATTCCGTTGTTCTATACACACCCAATTTCAAATTTTGATAATTGGCACGTACCAAAGCATTTCTAAAATACCACGCATGGTCAGCAAACATATCATTAGTCACCGTAAAACCTAGGGTTCTAAGATATTTAATGAAAAATACCGCCGTCGTTCTCGTGTTCCCTTCACCGAACACATGAATCTGCCACAATCTGGCAACAAAAGTAGCCAAATGACGAATCGTCTCTGACATATCTATGTTAGCGTAGGAAAAAGTTTTTTCTTGCTCTATATCATAGAGTAAAGTCGCTCCTAGTTCAGACACACTACCATAGGTCACCGTATCTCCATCGAGAATCCATTCTTTTTTTGTGATATTGAAATCTCGTATATTTCCCGCATGAGGATAGATATCTACAAACAATTGTCTATGAATTGAGAGGTACTCAGTAGGCGTGAAACTGAAAGCTTTTTCTAACAGTATCTCCGATATACGAAGTGATACTATATCCGCCTCTGCCGTTCTATTTTCATGATGCGGATAGGATTCATAATAATTTTCCAATAATGTATGAAGGACCTGTAGGGACATCTGCCCTTCAATATTCTTCTTTGCTAAGTCTACCAAATACGCAGACGGCGTCAACCCATCCACAGCTTGTAAACCAATAGCCGTCTTCCAAGCTTGAGCTTTTTCATATTGACTAGCTTCACCTTGACGGATATATTCCTCAAAAGGATCCTTATGCATCGTACCACCTCGTTTCATTGTGTAATAACAAACTAACGTATCTATGCCGTTACGGATAATAACGCCACACTATTTCAATTTAACTATTGATTTGCATATCACTTACTCTATACATGTTGTTCTTATTGTACCATACTAGGGACTAAAAATAAGATAAATTTATCTAAATAACAAAGGGACTCCGATACGAGTCCCCTTTCATTATGTTATTGCAAATTATGTGCCTCTGCCTCATCATCTTCACCAAGTAAGTGTCACTACCTCGTCATCTCAATCAATTGCTTCACATAGTCATTACTCGGATGGTTCTTTACTTCTTCCGTTGTTCCATATTGTTGTATTTTACCCTCGTGCATAACAAGAATATGTGTACCAAGCTTAAACGCCTCGTGCATATCATGGGTGATAAACACAATAGTACAATCCGTTTGTCTATGAATTTGTTTCAAGTCTTCTTGCAGTTGATACCTCGTAATGGAGTCCACTGCTCCAAATGGTTCATCCATGAGCAATATCTTCGGCGAGTTCGCATAGGCTCTGGCGATGCCAACCCGTTGTTGTTGACCTCCAGATAATTCTTTAGGATACTTTTCCTTACTATCTAGTGGTAAGCCCACTAATGAAAGCATGCGTTCTACAATAGCATCTACGTCTTCTTTCGGTGCACCCTCTAGTCTAGGCACATACCCAATATTCTCTGCTACTGTCATATGGGGGAACAGTCCATCCCCTTGAATGGCATACCCAATCTTTCTACGTAAGGAAATAATATCCTGATCAATGACACGAGTTCCAAAGATTGTAATATCCCCTTCGTCTGGTACAATCAATCCATTAATCATTTTTAACAATGTCGTTTTTCCTGACCCTGATGTTCCTACAATACAAAGAAAGTCTCCTTCATTGATGGTAAGATTGAAATCTCTCACCACCCATTTCCCTTGATAGGATTTTCCAATATTTTTATATTCTATAATTTGATTCATCTATTTCACCACCAATCCTTTAGATTGCAAAAATTCCTTTGCCACTTGTTTCGGGTCTTCCTTATCAATTTCTACCCTTTTATTCAGTTGTGCCATAGTACTTTCATCTAAGATACCATCCAAACGATGTAATACCTTTTCTAGCTCAGGATGTTTCTGCAATGTTTCCTCACGTACAACCATGCCTGCCATGTAACTTGGGTAAAAGTTTCGATCGTCCTCTAATACTACAACCCGTGGATCAGACAGTTGACCATCTGTAGTAAACACAGTCATCACATCAATTTTCTTATCAAACAAGGCTTGATATTTTAATCCATTGTCCATATCTACTTCTTTTTTAAAGTGATAGTTATAGGCTTTAGCTAACGCTTTATAACCATCTTCACGTTCAAAGAAATCATATTCTGCACCAAATGTTAGCTGTCCTGCATACTTCACCAAATCAGTAAATGTTCGGATACCATATTCCTTTGCCAAGTCTGCACGAATACCAATGCTATAGGTATCATTAAATCCAAACATACCTTTCCATAGAAAGTGATACTTATCCTTGTATTCCCCAGTCAACATGGAGAACTTGTCATTTTTGTACTCTTCCTTATGTTTCAACACGATTTGCCAAGATGTTCCTGTATACTCCGGATACATATCAAAGTCGCCTCGCACCATGCCAGGATGAATATTAGATGTGCCACCACCTACACCATGGGTGTACTTAACCTTCAAATCAGTATCTGCCTCAATAAGAGTACCCACGATTTCCGCCAAAATGTATCCTTCCGACACGGGTTTTGATGCAATGTGAATGGTATCATTTTTACTATACTGCTGCATTCCCACGATACCCAAGATAATCACTAAGAACGCACCCAGTGCATAGCCTATCTTTTTATTCATTACGGTGTGCACCTTGTGCTGTTCTACTAGTTTACCCATGAAGCCTAGTATGCCATCTATAACCAAGGCTAACACAGCGATTAAAATGCCTCCAATCCAAATCAATATTTCATTATTAGTAGTTATCCCACGGTAAATGGCAACACCTAGGCCCCCTGCCCCTACAAAGGAGGCAATCCCTGCTAAGGCAATGGTCATAGTCACCATGTTCATGATAGCTGCAAAGATAACAGGGAATGCTAGCGGTAACTGTATCTTCCACAAAATTTGTCGATCCGTACTCCCCATGGCACGGCTAGCCTCAATAATCTTTGGATCAATAGTGGTAATTCCTACATAAGTACTACGCACGATAGGTAACAACGCATAGATAGTAAGTGCAATAATAGCTGTTGTATTTCCTACGCCAGTGAAAGAAATCAGAAATCCTAACAATGCAATAGAGGGTATAGTATAAGCAATATTTACCACAGAAATAACAGAATTAGCCAATTTCTGTTTCTGTGCGATAAATACACCTATAGCCAACCCCAAAATCGTAGCAATGATAACTGCTGTGAAAGTAATTCCTATATGCTCCAGTAATAGCCCTCCATAAAAGTTCGAGTTTTTTCCAAACTCTTCAAGTATATTTTGTATCATCAAATCCTCCCTTTCTAGAACTTCTTCATTAATTATCATACTAAATTACCATGAATTTAAGGTATAAAAATGTTGGATGCTCTTTGCTAAGAGTCCCCCAACATACTGCTTAATCTTTTACGATCTTATCTTTCATTTGTTTCAATGGATGTGTTAAATCTATATTACCATAGGTCGGTAAGGTAACGCCTTTAACTTTCACGTAGACCTTATGCACCCCATCAAATTCCACCGCCGTATTGACGATAGCGGCGATACGAAGTGTAGCCGTTAAGCCTGTTGCATCTTGTAGAAAGTCATCATTTAATACCACGGTCACTGTATCATCATGTTTCGCCGTTTCTACTACTTTTGTGCCTTTTGCAAAGACTGGATACTCTGCCCGACCATCTTGTTCAATCATCAAATTTATGGCCTCTTTCACAGTCTTACGCTCTTTCTCGATTGTAATCGGTTGTGGCATAACGCCTTTCCCATCTTGGCGCGGTACATAGACCACGATTTTTGTCATCTTGTCCGCGGCCTTCTTATCTTGTGATGTAGATGTTTGCGTTGTCGTTTGTTTTCCTAAATCTAGCTTCAAATCTTGGGAATTACAACCCGCCAAAGCTATGACACATACGCTCATCATAGCCACTAAGCCATAGCGTAATGATTGTTTCATGAATTAACCTCCAAAATATACTTCCAAACCTTTTGCTAATTCATTAGCAAACTCTTGGCGTGTAGATGATTCTTTTAAGTGACTTTCTTCCTTCGGATTGGAAATAAAGCCTAATTCTACCAAAATAGATGGCATCAAGGAATGGCGTAGGACATATAAATTTCCTGGTTGAATCCCTCTGTCACCATTAAAGCCACTGTGTTCCGCAATTTGTTCTTGCACGGAAGAGGCTAATTTTTTGGACTGCTCCGATCCATCGAAATAATAGGTAGCAATGCCGCCTACATTCGGGTTCGAGAAAGAATTGATATGGATACTGATAAACGCATCGGCTTGATTACCATTCGCCACATTGACACGTGCTTGCAATTCATCAACACCACTTGCATGCGGTCCATACACATCCACATCTGTAGTACGAGTTAGAATGACTTTAGCACCCTTTGCTTCTAGGATGGATTTTAAATACTCAGCAATAGGTAGTGTGACTTGCTTTTCTTGCAAACCTGTCGGACCAATGGCACCAGGATCACTACCTCCATGACCAGGGTCTAACACTATAATCTTGCCCCTAATACCACCCGTTGTACGATAATTTACCACTTCAGGAATCGGCTTTTCAGGTACTGTGGGCAATACAATAGGTGCTTTTGCCACGGGCTTAGACTCAGATTGGACTGGCGCCTTTACCTTTACAGGTTTAGCTACTGGCTTTGGTGTTTCTTTAGGCGCTTCCTTCGGTATCGCTGGGTTAGCTTCTATCGCTTTCCCCGCTGAAGATGCCTTTTGTTCAACCGCAGGTTTCTTCCCATAATAGTTTTCCCGAGGTGCTACCCCTTTTTTCTGAATATCCACTACCATACGATATGGTTTGTTATTCACTGTATCTTTTTTCAGTGTAAATACTTTTAAATCTTCTACATCAATAGCACTCGGTGTTTCAATTTTTACTACTGTATTTTGTCCATCTTGTGAAAGTGTAGCACTTTTAGCAATTCCATCGTCCATCACAATCGATGTAGGTGCTCCGGCAATGATGGCATCTTTCAGTACTAACGTTGTTAATGTACCATTGGCACTGATAGATGCTGTTGCATGAGCCGGACTAGATAAACTAAAGACCATTCTTACAAAGGGAATCGGTGCATCATTTCTCGTCACCCAATGAAGATCTGTCACATTTGCAGCCTTCGTAGTTCCAAATAGAACTGGTAACACTAATAGTAACATGCCCAATAAGGCAAATAATTTACGCAAATATCTCACTCCAATCTTATTGTACTGGATAGCCTTCCTTTAGACAGTATATTAATTATACCATACTTACCTGTCCTATACATGAAAAATCAGTGAAAATTATTCTTTTTTGCAATATTATCTAACATAGCAGTTCTTACATGTATTTGTTAGCCTTCCAAAATCGCTTTCTTCTGTTCTGCATTGGCATTCCCATATCAAATATACAATCTCCTTTTTCACTATCATACGCTGTATGGATCGCACTATACACTAGAACAAAAATTAGGCAAAAAATACAAAAGTATACCCTATGAGAAATAAAAATAAAAAAACATAAGCAAGCGTATTTGGAGCTATCTAAATAGACTACACACCTATACTCACTTATGTTTCTTATATTAATTTGATTTATAATTGATAGACATTTTATCTTAACAAATAGCGGTACTATCCAGTACACTTCCCCTACTTGCTAATAGCTAGTCGTAATAGAATATCTGCCAATCTATTCTTAAGCCGTTTGTTTTCCGTTACGGTTCATAATGTAGTACAACACAGCACCTACTACTAAACCGCCAAGTCCCCAGAATACTTTTTCCAAGGAAGATTGAGTTATCAACCAAATACTAACTACAACTGCTAATACTGGAATAACTGGGCCCAATGGAACACGGAATGTTCTCACCATATCTGGGCGTTTACTTCTGAATACTAGTACTGCTAAACATGTAGGCAAGTATTGAGCAAAACGAGATACTACAGAGATAGCCGCCAATTTTTCAAAGCTACCCGTCCAAGATAATACCACTGCAAATACGACAGTGACGATGATTGCTACATAAGGAGCATCTTTTTGATTACGTTTAGACACTACTTTAGGAATCAATCCATCATCTGCCATGGCTACGCCAGAACGTGGTGCCAAGAAAGAAGAAGCTACGTTAATACCACCGATAGAAATCAGTGTACCTGCTGTAACAATTGCTTTCGCCAAAGGTCCCATGAACACAAAGGCTGCATCGGCTACAGGAGTTTTAGATGTAACAAGGGAATCACCCATGATACCAATACAAATCGCTTGAATTAAGATATATACAATAGATACCAGTGTTAATACAAGAATAATTGCTTTTGGCACATTGCGTTCAGGGTTTTCCATATCTTCCGCTGCTACCGCAATAGATTCAAAACCTGTGAAAGCGTAGAAAATAATTAAAGCTGCCGCTCCAAAGCTTGCTTGCGTCATATCTGGCACAGATTCCATTGGCGCAAAGTTAACGCCTTTCACATAAAAAATACCCACAAGGATGAAGAAAATCAACGGCAATAATTTACCGATAGTTACGATATTGTTAATGATTTTAGAAATCTTAACACCCATGATATTCATGATACCAAGTACCACGATAATCAATGTAGCGATGACATTTTTGCCCATCTCTGTGCCAGCTGGTTCCCAAACGGCACCAAGCGCTGTGGCAAATCCTACTGCCATAGCAGACCATGCAATCGTTGCAATAGCCCATTTCATAAAACCAACTTCAAAACCTACAAAGTTACCGAATGCTTCTTTGGCATACACATAAGGACCACCGTTCTTATTGAACATGCCGCCCATCTCTGCAAAGCATAATGCAATAGACATAACCAATAGAGCATCAAATACGATAACCCATAAACTGTTCACCCCTACCAAGGCAGCGGCTTTACCAGGCAGTAAGAAAATCCCGGTTCCAATGATTGCGTTGACCCCTAAAAGTATGATACTTAAAAGGCCTAATTTGTTAGTTGACATAGTACTTCTCCTTATACCCTTGTGCTAACTCAACTAATACTAAACAAATGCTATATACTAGCAAGGGTAACTAAACTAATACTAAACAAATGCTATATACTAGCAAGGGTAACTAAACTATATCGGCTCATACAATTTAGTTACCCGCGTAAAATTATAGCATTACTAGATTGCCATAGCTATTGAACGTTAGATATTCTATTCTCAATTATATCCAATTAAAACATAGCATGAGCAATAAAGTAACCAACTACACAGCTTGTAAATACTCCAATTAAACCTGGAATGATAAAGCTATGATTAATAACAAATTTACCAATTCGTGTTGTACCAGATCGGTCAAAACCAATACATGCTAAATCAGATGGATACGTTGGCAATACAAAATACGCATAACAGGCAGGAATGAAAGATAATACAATCAATGGATCCACACCTACGCCCAAGCCCATTGGTACTACGATAGCAAGTGCTGCTGCTTGAGAGTTAACCAATTTAGAGATGATAAATAATACAAGTGCATAGGTCCATGGATGCTCTACTACCACACTCGATAAAGTTGTTTTAAATTGTGGAATATAGGCACCGAAATAGGTTTCTGCCATCCAAGCTACACCATATACAGATACAACGGCAATCATACCAGATTTAAATACAGAACCACTTGTTACATCGCTCACTTTTACCTTACATACAAGAAGAATCAAGGATGCCATCACAAGCATTGCAATTTGAATAGTAGGAGTCATGGATAATGGTTTCCATAGACCTTTTGCATTAGGAACTAATGGCAACAATTGGTTAGGGAAACTACCGAACAAGGCGATAACCAAAATACCTAGCAAGAAAATGATAGTTGCCCAGTATGCTGTACGAGGAAGCTCTTTCACAACACTAGCTTCTTTATTTTCTTCATAGATATAGGCACGTTGTTCAGGATCTTGAATACGAGCTTGGAAATCAGGGTCATTAGCCAATTCCTTACCACGGCGCATACTCCAAATACCTGCTACGATAACACCCACAAAGGTAGCTGGAATCGTAATGGATAAAATGGTTACCACGCTAGCTGGGAAGTTGACTGCCCCTAACATAGCTACTACGGAAACAACCGCAACAGATGCGGGAGACGCACAAATCCCCATTTGAGACGCCACAGATGCCACCGCCATTGGTCGTTCTGGACGAATCCCTTCTTTGATGGAAATATCATAGATAATTGGGAACATCGTATATACTACGTGACCTGTTCCGCATAACACAGTTAAGAACCATGTTGTGATTGGCGCTAAAATTGTAATTTGTTTTGGATTGCTACGAAGAAATTTCTCTGCGTATACAAGCATAACATCCAAACCTTTGGAGGCTTGTAAGAAACCAGAACATGTTACTACTGCCATAATCGTTAGCATTACATCAATTGGTGGTTTACCTGGTACAAGACCAATTACGAATACGTAAATAGCAAGACCGATACCAGATACAGCGGCTAATCCTAAGCCACCATGTCTTACACCCACAATTAAGCAAGCTAACAATAGAATAAATCCGAATAAAATAATCATAAAATTACTCAATCCTTTCTAATAAAAAACACTTGCCGTACTCATTATACGGCAAGTGGCGCAATAAAAACAGTGATAAACCACTTCTATAGGATATATTTTACATGAAAGTTAGTTATAATCTACAGCGATAAAAAGCTTAATACACTTTTCTACATTATCTCAATCATCAACAATACGTAATTTTTATTTTTTCTTTTCAAAGAAAAAGGATACTACTGCAATCACAATAGTTGCGCCTAATACGGATGGAATCAATGCCATTCCAGCTAAGCTTGGACCCCAAGTGCCAAAAATTGCTTGTCCAATAGAGGAACCTAATAAACCTGCTACAACCTTAGCAATAATTCCCATCGACCCTCTTTTTTTAGTAATCGAACCCGCTAAAAAACCTATAAATCCACCAATAATACATGACCAAATCATAGTATCACTCCTTTGTATAAAACATGTATTCATATTAAAGTTCTATACTGGATAGACTTTAAAATTGATATGTTAATTGTATTTTACATCAACCACTCTATGACTGAATAGATATATTTTTTTCAGAATAATACAAATATATAGGATGAAAGTTATTTTATACAAATATACTTTTTATTAAGTTTATCTATAAATCTGATTTCTTTTTCTTCTTCAAAGCTTAATGCAGTTATATCTACAGGATAATGTACTTTCTTCTCTATATACATTTCAATAAAATTAATATTGGTGAGAATACCTGTAGAAAACTTTTCATATAGAAGTAAAATATCAATATCATTTATATCTTCATTACTGTGTAGGATAGATCCAAAAAGATAGATTTTTTTAAAACTAGCAAATAAATCAATTTGCTCATAAATTAAATTAATAAGATCTATTTTATTTAATGTTGTCAACATATTCATAAAACTCATTTTGTGTAAGTAACTGAACCTGAAGGATTTTTGCATACTCTAATGCCTCTTTTGATATACAACTTTTTCCATTCCAAGTATGTAAGTTTACAATGATAGAATTTGGAGCCGGAGCCATACTACATAAACTAACCTTGCTCAGACAGTATTCATATATAAATGTTATATTTATATTATTTACTTTAACTTTTCTTAATATATCCGAATGTAGATACTCAAAATTTATCCCTTTTAATTTTAAATGAATTAAAATAAAGTTTAAACTTTCAAATCTTACACCAGTCTTTCTAAAACAGTGATTATCATAATATAATTGTCTTAGCCTAGGTGTATCATTAATAAATATTTTTTCTTTATTCTTTAATAATATATATGGCTTTTCTATTCCTAAAATAACCCTATCAAATAGGCCTATACTCTTATATTTACCTAATAAACATTCTAATGATTCAACAGAAGGTATTATATCGCCTTCTATAGGAGTAATTCCAAAAATAGAGTTTACTTCTTTTGGAAAAAGTATCTTTCTATTTTTTTCTTTATCTCCTCTAGTAAGTTGAAATTCATCAATATGAATTATAAACTTTTGAATCAGTTGCGCATTAGAAAAGTTCGGATTAGAATGATTCTGAAACAATTCAATATTATTCTTTAATAACAATCTCAACTTCTGATTATTCGCAATTAATTTATACTCAAACTTTTCCCATAAGGACTTCTTATCCCCCTTATAATAGTTAGTAAATATTTCATAATTTTCAGATAATATAGGCCCCACAATATTTTTTAATTCTTCAAATGAACGAAGTTTAATTCCAAAAAATTCATCCAATTCGCCCTGTCTTGTTGCTTTCCACTCTCTTACAATATCCTCACTTATATAATTAGTCTTATCATACTTTTTGTGACAGCTAGGACATAAAATTATCAAATTTTCAAACGAATTATCTTCCGTTTCAGAATACGCTTTAATATGTGCTTTTTCCATTATATCAGTATCTTGTGCAAATAAATCAATTTTACACTCAGGATTCATACATCTTCCCATAGATTCTGCCCATAATCTACGTTTTACATTTTCAGAAATTGACTTTCTACTCATTTCGACCTCAAATCATTAATTTTTTCAATCTTTAACTTTAATATTACTTCAAAAGGGGGATTATTTTCTAGTTTATTAATATAGGATAGATTATGTATAGGACAAAAAATTATCTTAGTAACTACCCTTAATATAATTTCTTTGTAATCGTAGATTTAAAATTAAATAGTAACCACGTTTCAATTTCTCTGAATTCATTATAATTATCTTCGGTTAAGTCATTTTTAGTAAGTCTTTATGGGCTGCCTGTAATACTGCTTTTGATATACCTGACATATGTATCCTCCACCGATAAATTCATGTAGTATAAAACTGATTATTTGCCCCGCTCAACTTTTCATACAACTCGAAATGTCAACATCTTATCTAGCCCACATGTTTCAATGTCGCAAGGGGTACCACCACGCAATGTTGCTTCTAAATGATAAAACAGCATACACCGGTTGATATGTTGAAGAAGAAAGGGAGAACGCCGCTGATAGCCATATTGCGTAAGCAAGGAGCGCAGTTTGATTCTCACATACCCATTACCCTTGCCATAGAGGATACGGATACGCACACTTTTAAAGAACAAATCCAAATCAGAATAGTCGCTTATGTACTCTTCCATATTTACAGTGTGCTTGCCACATGCAAGGTCCTTTTGTATGGCGGGAAATTCCTGGTTAAGGATGGATTTTTCATAAAAATAATGCATCCAATAACGAATGTCCAAAATGAACTTTCGTTTGTCCCTGCGATACTTGTCAGCAAAAAAGGCCTTCTCACCTTCCCATATCAGATCAATGATATGGCTTTCCTCTCTACACGTAAGCTCCATACTACTTATGATTACGGCAAGGTCAAGAGCTGAATATAAAAGCGTCCTCACTAGCTGTCACCCTTCATGCCGTTGCACTGACGGCACAGGAGTTGAAGATTTTCCGCAACGCTTTTACCACCACAGTTCATTGGAATGATGTGATCCACCTGAAAGTAAATCCGAGATTGACCTGTTTTGCCACAGCAAGCGCACTCATAGAATCCCTGCTTGTTCCTTGCCTTTTCAAAGGCCTGATCTCTTAGTTGCTTTTCTAGCATAGGGTCAATCTTCCCTATCTCATAGAGCGACAGATCCTCCAATGCTCGTGTGCCGTATTTCACATTGCTTTTACAGTCTTCATACAGATCAGAAGATTGGGATAGTTTCATCAGCTCAATGTCGAGTTGACGGAGAAAATATAATTTCCTTCCAAAGAATAGTTTGAGCATAGTATCATCACCGGAGTCCCAGATAGAGTCAATATATTCCGACTTCTTGCGCTGTCCCATATCTTCATCCCAGATGTGCTGTGCGATAGCGGTCACATCCAGCTTGCTCCTGTCTATCTCGGCAAAGGTGTAAAACTGAGGGATTGCTTCATACTGTGTATAGTATTTAAGAATATTTAATACATCTCTTGGCTCATAAGGTGGTACAAGCTCTCCGCAGAAGAAGGAGTCTCTACAGTGACGTTCCATTTCCTCAAGTTCTTCGTCATGCAGATATTCTTCCGTTGCCTCAAAGCTGTCAAACAGGGATGGAAGGGAATCCATAAGCTGCTTGTATGCCTCTTGTGTGCTATTGTAGACCATGACCTGATAGGCGTGATCCATACCATTTTCCTCCAGATAAGAAAACGCATACATTCCAATCGGAATCCGCTGTTCAAAAGGTACTTTTTCTAATGCTGAAGTATCTACTGCATCATCTAGTATAGAAGCAAATTCTTCTACTTTGGAAATAGCAATCATGCGAAGATCATGCTTTGTCCGTTCAATTTCAGTATCGTGGAAATCGTTACCTCCTTCAAAGAGGCTCTCAGGATTTATCCAAGCGATATTTTCATTCCAATGGTCAATGAAAGAAACAATATAAGCACTGGATGTGCCACCTGCTGCTGTCCCCCGCAATGCGCGACCAACCATTTGGGTCATCAAGATAGATGACACCGTAGGTCTAGCAAGGAAAACGGTCTTCGTTTGTGGTAAATCAACACCTTCTGTAAGTATGTTGACATTGATTAAAACTTGTAGCTTTCCATCTCGATATTCATTTAGCTTTCTCTCGTTATCTTCACGGCTGATTGTTACCCCAGTAATAGCATCTTTCACAGAGGAAACGATAAAGTCAGCTGAAACGCCTGCTTTCTTGAACAAGGCGGTCAACTGAATGGCATGGACTACATTGACCGCAAAAAGGATGGTTTGTCCATACTCGGATTGCTTCGCTGTATAAGTCTCTACAATCAGCTTATTTCGGACGGCACTGTGTGCCATTTGCTGTGCAATTTCATCCGGCAAAATATCCAAATGCTGGATGCTCTCCCACGCATCCACGCCAAGTAGCTCACCGTACTCTTCATCGGTATAAAAGCTTTCAAAAATCGGCTTTGCAAGTATCTGTCGGTTAATCAACTCCTTTAAGCCGATTTGATATGTAATACCCACATCATCATGTACAGCTTGTCCATCTCTAACACCGTCGCCGTATATACAGGCTAATAACCCCTGTTCGTTTTCTGCTGTCCGAAATGGTGTTGCAGTCAGCCCAATGAGCTTCAAATTGGGCACTTTCCCTTTTACATACTCAATGATTTTTCGATATGTTTTAGCCGTTGAATGATGGGCTTCATCTACAACAAGATACAGCTCGTTTTCATCTTTCAGCCATATGTCCAGGCGGTCAATATTTCTTCCAATACTGTCTTTGCTGACAATCAAAAGATTGTCCTCGGGACGAATGTCGCTAGTACGGTCATGACTAGACGCGCCGGAAATAATGCGGAAACAAAAGGATGAAATATGCGGTATCACTTCTGTATAAGCAAACTTTTGAAATGATTCCGCTGCCTGATCCAGCAACATTTGACGGTGACCAATCCAAAGTATCTTCTTTTTCTTGTCAATGGCATTCTTCAAAAGCCACATGGACACTGTATAGGTCTTCCCGCCGCCAGTAGGCAGTACTACCAACGTACTGTAGGACGGCTCTTGATTAATTTTGTCGAGACACCGCATAGCCTCTTTTTGGTGCTCGTATGGCGTTCTTTCATTTGTCCCCTTTTTTGGAAACACATCACCGTAGGACTTAACTTCTATACAATCAGAAAGATATTTCATTTCCTTTACCTCACTTTATGATTCTTTGTCCACCCTTGCATGGGCCAATCTAATGCTTACTGCGTCGCTTCTTTCCTTATAAGCAAAGATACGGCCTCAACATGGTTTGCTTCTTTACTGAACTAACACTATTTCAAGGAGTGTCCGCAGGAATTGTGGAACACCTGTTTTTGCACTAAAATCGGTATATCGAACCAACTAAACTGTTGAGTTCTCTTATTGCCTGTATAGACAAACAACAAAGTGTTTGCATTAATTATCGTTATACCCGTTATTGATGGTGTCAAAGCAGCGTTTCCAGTATTGCTCTCGTTCGATGATTTTTATCGAATCATGCGAAAGTCCAAAATACTCAAGCAGGGTATATGTAAAGTACTTCTCAAAGTACTCTGCCCCTTTTTGCTCGTAAAGTGCTATTAGCTTTTTATTTCCACCGTGCTTTGAATCCAGGTAATTACCCCATCTTTGAGCAACTCCTCCTTCCCCAGTAGCAGAACCTATGTACAATTTACCCGTATGAGTATCCGTTAAACAATATACACCAGTAATTTTCTTCAATGCCTCATAATATGTTGGAAGAATTCTTCCAGAAAAAATATCATCTAATCTATGATATCGTAAGTGAACCTTATCATAACCTTCAAACCTCTCACCACTATAAACGCATGGAAGAACTTCTCTGACTATTGCACGGTCTAGGTATTTACTCAAGTTAAATACATATCTTGAAAAGGTATCGCCTTTTTTACACTTAATGATTAATCTGCCAAACAGAGGTATATACTTTTCTAAAACCTGAACAGTAGCCCAATCATTAGTTGGCGTATCAATAATCTGTGCAGCCGAAATAAGGAGCCATTCATCTTCTGGCATTCTTGCAAAACTAAAGACCCATTGTCCTGGATAAAAATTTCTCTGTTTACCATACCAACCCCAGTATGAGCAATCCTTACAAGTACCTGTAGATTTTTCTTTTTCTGAATATTTTAGCCATCTATCAAGAAAAGATTGACCACCACTACCAGCTTGCATATTAAGCTCAATTTTGCTATTTCCAATCTCTTCTTGTGTTAGGTGCAACACATCATTTAACCGTAAGTCCATTTCAGTCTCCTCCTATTCATTACTCGTTTTTATCTGGTTTCCAATCCTTCTTCGCTTCGCTCGAACTCTTGGACATCCCTGATTTGAGCCTATCTAATATTTACTTCTTAGCTTCACTCCTTGTAAGCAAAGATACAGCCTCAACATGATACGTCTGCGGGAACATATCTACTGGTTGGACTTTCACTAATTGATAGCCATATCTCGTCAATATTTCTATATCTCGTGCCATGGAGGATGGGTTACAAGACACGTACACGATACGCTGTGGTGACATGCCGATGGCTGCGTGCAAAACATCTTCTTTACAGCCTGCACGAATAGGATCAAATACGATCACATCAGGCTTGATACCTTGTGTATACAACTTAGGCATCTCCACAGCTGCGTCACCTACGATAAACTCCGTATTGTCGTATCCATTGCGAAAGGCATTTTTCTTCGCATCTTCGATGGCCGGTGCCACGATTTCAATGCCAATGACATGCTTTGCTTTGTGCGCCAAAAACAAGGAGATTGTTCCTGTTCCGCAATAGGCATCAATCACCGTTTCATGGCCTTTCAAGTCTGCAAATTCCAAAGCTGTATCATAGAGCACTGTAGTTTGTTCTGGATTCACTTGAAAGAAGGAATGCGGTGATAACTGAAAGGACAAATCCTTAATATAATCTGTAATTTGGTCTTTCCCGTAGAGTGTACGATTCGTAGGACCTAATATTACATTTGTTTGCTTCGGATTGTGATTCACCACAATAGATGTTACTTTTGGTAAGGCATTTATAATACGGTCTACAAACTCTGATTCACGAGGGATGCTAGCAGTGCGACTTACAAGGATCACCATCCACTCGTCTTTCCCAATGCGTCCGATAATATGGCGTATGATGCCTCTTTCAGAATGCTCATCATAAGGCTCAATACCTAGTTCGTTCATGGCTTCATAACAAACTTTACGAATCTCATCATTTCCCGCATCTTGGATAGGACAATGCTCATGATTGATAATGCTATGGGACCCTTTTTGGTAAAAGCCCATGCGGATATTGCCGACGGTGCCACCTACAGGCATTTGCATTTTATTGCGATACCGCCAAGGGTCCTCTGGTCCTATGCATGGCAAGACCAAATTGGGATCACATTTAGCAATACGTTCGATGACGGCTTTTACAGATTCTGTTTTTAGTCGTAATTGTTCTGTATAGGACGCGTGTTGTAGTTGACAACCGCCACAATCGCCATATACTTCGCATTGTGGGTTCACTCTCTCTGCGGAAGGTGTTATAACCGATACGATGTCACCTACGGCATAATTTTTCTTGACTACATTAATTTTTACTTGTACCCTTTCATTGGGTAATGCATAGGGTACAAATACTGTAAACCCTTCGTATTTGCCTACCCCTTCGCCACTACTGCCAGTGCCATGAATCTCTATTGTATATGTCGTTCCAACGCACACCGGTGCCTTTTGTTGTTTCTTCTTCTCGCTCATCTATATATCCTTTTATGCATGTAATTGGTTTTTATCATTAAGTTATTATATCATTTTTTATGCGTTCCTAACATGTCTATATATAGCTAGTACCAAGTATTATTCCCACACATGTGCACTATTTATATGATTAAACTATGTACCTTAGTCAATGTCTATTTACCATTTGCTGAAAGTATTACTACGTCTTTTCTACCTTAACGTTCCTTAGATTAACTTTAAAATTCAATTATCCAAGCATGCAGGTAGACTCATCGTTATTAAAACCAACTTATTTTGTCCTATAACCTACTCTTCTCAAAAAAGAAAAAGCATATAGCCTCCATCATGGAGACTATATGCCTATGTATTACACTTTATTCTGAACTAGTCCGCCTTATGTTCTAGTGCATTGAGCTGATACTTTCACTAATATCAGTTTATTTCACCAAACGATTGCGAATCAATGCCGCACCTAATACCAATACAACGCAGCCGATGTGGAATGGCAAACTATATGGTTCAATGTATGGTGCTGCCATTGGATCGTGTTGAATCATGCTAGCAGATACCCAACCTAAGATACCACCACCTACGTATAAAATCACAGGGAATTTATCGATTAGCTTTACAAAAATCGTACTGCCCCAAACAATAATTGGCACTGTAACAAGCATACCTGCTACAACAAGACCGAAATGTCCTTCTGCTGCTGCCACAACACCCAATACATTATCGATGCCCATGACACCATCAGCAATGATGATAGTGGCAATAGCACCCCAGATATTATCTTTTGCCTCAATGTTATGCTCATTGTCTCCATCTTTTAATAAGGAGTAACCAATCCAAAGCAACATAATACCGCCAACGATGCGTAAGGCTGGAATGTTATCTAAAGCTTCAATGAACAAAATTGCCATAATTAAACGCAAGCCGATGGCCCCAGCAGTGCCCCAAAAAATAGCGCGCTTGCGCAATGTTTCAGGCAAGTTTTTCGCAGCCATGCCGATAACAATAGCATTGTCCCCTGCCAATAATATATCAATAATAATAATTTGTAAAATTGCTAACAAACCTTGTGTTGATGTAATATCCACCATATCCTCCTATAATTACTACTTAGAATACATTTTATTATAGCATAAGGACCTTATAAAACAAAAGATAGTTGAGCTATTTCCACCCAACTATCTTTCATTTATGTTAGAAGCTTAAATTTATTACGCTTCCGAATACTTATGATTGTGTAAATACACGTTTGCAATTAGATGTTCTTTCTGTCTTACAACAAATCAATACTTTCTCTAATTTAGAATATATACTTTCACCGTACGCCGGCCAAATTGAATAGCCTCATCATAACTTTCCATCGCTAAATCAATACGATGGCCAACAATATCACCACCTGTATCATC
This sequence comes from uncultured Veillonella sp., assembly GCA_963522415.1. Taxonomy (GTDB): domain Bacteria; phylum Bacillota; class Negativicutes; order Veillonellales; family Veillonellaceae; genus F0422. Next base: position 30,577 of record CAUQZV010000006.1, read on the forward strand.
TGCTATTGCATAGCCATAGCCTTCAACGTACACCTCTGTACCTAAAGGAATCACTCTTGGGTCAACGGATACATACCCATGCCGCAAAGCGTTGCCACGAGCTGTGTAAGAACCTGACTCTTGGCTTGTATAGGCTGTCGCTTCCATTTCAATAGTTTTTTTATAGGATACTGGCTTACGATTTTTTTTGAAAGTATTTTGTTTTGTACCTGATAACTTAGACCATGTCGTAGCATCTAAAATACCGGTTTCACTAAGGCCATGATACCGCTGAAAACGTAATAAAGCTTCTTTTGTTCCACTACCAAACACACCATCAATGGCACCAGGAGAAAAACCACTATCTTCTAATTTACTTTGCAATTCTTCAATTTGACGACCACGATCACCAAATCGTGATACCTCAACACTACGGGTATTTAAAGAGACTTGTTGCCCCTCAAATTGTTTTTGATTCTCTCGTAAAGCACGCATAGTTTCTTTACCTACTCTACCATCTGGAGTCAACCCGTGTTCTTTCTGAAAGACGAGCACTGCGTATTCTGTGTTATTCCCAAACACTCCATCTGCTGTATCAAGCAAATAGCCTTGGGCTACTAACAACGCTTGTAACTCTTCTACCTCTTTACCACGATCACCCCGTCCAGATGTTGCCAAGGCTGTTACCATGGTACATACCAAAAGGAGAATCGCTATGAGAGTTATTTTTTTCACGATGTTCACCTCATATCTAAATGCTTATACATTTTACCATTTTTTGGGAGATACGTCAAAAAAACAGGCCTTTTTTAGCACTCTATTACCACTTACTACCCATTTTTATCATATTTTTCCCACATATAGTATATATCCCTCCCTACAGGAAATCACAGCTACTACATATGTACACCCCAAATGTTAGTTTTCTACATTTTCTATAGTAAATATGCATAAAAATGGGGTTGCTATACTAAATTAGCATAAGAAAAGCTGTAATGAAAGTTTCCTTTCACTACAGCTTATATAAAGTCTTTACTCTCTATGAGTTATGTAATTAAATATGTTGTCCTTTAATCATATCGTATTCAGATACGTTCACTTGTTGTTTACGTCCTGCAATTCGCAATACTGTGTATCCTAAGATACCAGATACGATAGATCCTACGAAGATACCAACTTTTGCCATCTCTTGTGCTTCTCCTGGAGGGAATGCTAATAAGGATACGAACAAACTCATGGTAAATCCAATACCACAACATAAAGCGATACCATACACATGAACCCAATTGGTTTGAGCCGGCATATCTACTAGTTTAGATTTCACTAGTAAGAATAAGGTTCCAAATACACCTACTTGCTTACCTAACACTAACCCTACTGCTACTCCCAAAACAACTGGATGAGCAAAGCTTTCTAAAGTAAATCCGTGGAAGGATACTCCTGCATTAGCAAATCCAAAGATAGGAATAATCAAGTAAGTCACCCAATTACTTAAGGTATGTTCCCATTCCGACAAAGGAGATACATGTCTTCCATCACGAATGCCATGATATGGAATAAAAGCCGCTAGAATAACCCCCGCTAAGGTAGCATGTAATCCAGACTTGAACACACAGAACCAAAGGCCAAAGCCTAAGGCTAGGTAAGGAATTGGTCGCGTATAGTTCATGCGGTTTACGTATTGTAACACAAACACAATGATAGCTGCTACAAATAAGTAAAAAAAGTTTAACTCTGCTGTATAGAAGAAAGCAATGATAACAATAGCCATCAAGTCATCCATAACCGCCAAGGTGGTTAAAAATACTTTCATCGCAATCGGCACTCGATCTCCTAGGAGCGAAACGATACCAATGGCAAACGCGATATCTGTAGCCGTTGGGATCCCCCATCCATGAATGTATTCTGGATGATAACCAACGATGAAATAATAGATTAACGCCGGCATCAACAAGCCAAAAAATGCAGCAATACCTGGCAAAAATCGTTTCGCATTCGTATTCAATTCCCCTGCAATCATTTCTCGTTTTACTTCAAGCCCTACAAATAAAAAGAATACCGCCATGGCCACGTCGTTAATCCATAGTTCAATCGGCAATGGTCCTAATTTAGCATGAAGTAAAGAGTGATACAAACTTTCTACTGGAGAGTTTGCCAATAGCACTCCTACCACAGCAGCTACAAAGAGTAGTACGCCCCCTGCTGATGGTGATGTAAAAAAAGATACAATTCGATTCATATAATTACCCCTCTACTATGTAATATATATCATTGAATAAGTAAAATATGTCCTTGTTATTATATCACTATTTATATTCTTTATCTATCGAAAATTTTCAATATCGTACATGTATACAAAATCCAAACTCGATTTACCGATGTCCTTACGGTATTGTTTTCCCTGAAAGCCAATTGTTGCCACCCGTTCATAGGCATGTTCTAAGGATTGTTCCAAGGTATCACTCAATCCTACAACACCTAACACTCGACCGCCTTGTGTTACATAATGGTCTGTTTCATACGCTGTACCAGAGTGAAATACCATGGACCTAGTATCTATCGTGTGTAAATCACCGATGATGCTTCGACCTGTCAATGGCTGATATGGATATCCTTCGGAGGCTAAGATAACACATGCTGCAAATTGTTTAGACCACTCTAATGTCATCCCCTCTAACTGACCCGTAGCCGTGGCATACATGATTTCTCCTAGATCACTCTCTAATAATGGCAATACCACTTGTGTTTCTGGGTCTCCAAAACGGGCATTAAATTCTACTACTTTCGGACCTTCCTCGGTAAGCATAAGACCTGTATACAAACAACCTACATAGGGATGTCCTTCTTCCGCCATAGCCTTCACGATAGGTTTTACTATGGTGTCTACCACGTCTTGTTCCAAAGTATCATTCAGTTCTGGCACTGGTGCATAGGTTCCCATACCACCCGTATTAGGGCCTTCATCGTGGTCTAACAATCGTTTATGATCTCTTGCCCCTATCATAGGCAATACGTGTGTGCCGTCTACAAAGGACAACAAGGATAGCTCCTGTCCTCGCATATATTCCTCAATTATAATGCTTTCTTCGGAACTATTCAGCATCTCTTCCAACACTCGTTCTGCTTCTGTGAAAGTCTCACAAATGGTAACACCTTTCCCACCACATAGGCCATCCCTCTTTAACACAATGGGCACGCCCCATTGATGAATGATGCGTGTTCCTGTTTCTACATCTTCGCAAACCTCATAATTTGCTGTAGGAATTTTATAACGATGCATTAGATCTTTCGCAAAAGACTTAGACCCTTCTATTCGAGAAGCCTGCTGGGATGGTCCAAATACAGGAATCCCCACAGATCGGATGGCATCGCTAAGTCCCTCTACAAGAGGCAATTCAGGCCCTATAACAACCAAATCAATCCTATAGTCTAATAACCAAGCAAGTAAAGTGTCTCGGTTCTTCCAGTCTAAGTTGACTATAGTGGCTATGGAAGTCATCCCCGCATTGCCTGACACTACATAGACATCTGTTACAGATGGACTATGATGTAATTTCCAAGCTAATGCATGTTCACGGCCACCATTGCCAATAATACATACTTTCATAGATACCTCTCAAGATAAACTATTGAGTAACAACTTACGCTCTAACGACAACACGAGAGCCTACGATTTCTAAAGCATCATCACAAAATAAGCGCACCGCCTCTGGATAGATGCGATGCTCTTCATACAAGATTCGTTCTGATAAGGTGTCCACCGTATCATCTTCATGGACAGGCACTACTGCCTGCGCAATGATAGGTCCCGTATCCATACCTTCGTCTACAAAATGAACGGTACATCCCGTGTATTTTACGCCTTTTAGTAAGGCTTGTTTCTGTGCCTGTAAGCCTGTAAAAGATGGTAACAATGAGGGATGAATATTCAAAATCTTTCCTCTGTAGGCTTGCACAAATGTAGGAAGTAATATACGCATATACCCAGCTAGCAAAATGCCGTCCACTTCATATTCCTGCAATATATCTAGCATAGCCTGTGTCCACGCTTCCCAATTACCATAGTTAGTAGGGTCTACTACCTGTACAGGAATGTGCCATGCATATCCTTTATGAACGATCCCTGCATCTGGTCTATCACTAATAATCAGTACAATTTTCCCATTGATGTGACCACTTTCCATGGCTCTATACAAAGCCTCACCATTGGACCCTCTGCCACTACCAAATAGAGCAAATCGTTTATGCATGGAATGCCTCACCAAGAATCGTCACATCGCCCTGTCCTTCTGTAACAAGTCCAATAGAGTACACCACTTCTCCTTGTTCTTGCAACACTTCTACAACTCGTTCTACCAGTTCCGGTTTCACTATAAGCACCATGCCTATGCCCATATTGAAGGTATGATACATTTCTTTTGATTCCACATGTCCCCATTCTTGTAATAGTTTAAAAATCGGTGGCACTGGCCAAGCATCACTATGAATCGTGACAGACAATCCTTTCGGTACTATACGAGGAATATTGTCGTAGAAAGATCCTCCTGTAATATGAGCCATCCCTTTCACTAACTGTTCTTTCAGTAATGGTAGAATCGGTTTTACATACAGTTTTGTTGGTCGTAATACTTCTTCTCCTATCGTGCAACCTAACTCATCTATATACTTGTCTAATGGCATTTGCTTTTTGTCTAAAATAATATGACGTACTAAAGAAAATCCATTAGAGTGCAAGCCTGAAGAAGGTAAACCTAGAACCATATCCCCTGCCTCGATAGAGGCTCCCGTAATGCATTGATCCTTGTCTACAATCCCCACTGCAAAACCGGCTAAATCATAATTACCATCACCGTAGAAACTAGACATTTCCGATGTTTCTCCACCAATTAAGGCACAACCACATGTTTCACAGGCCTCGCCAATGCCATCGATGATGCTTTCAATATGATCATGTTCCAATTTCCCCACTGCAATATAATCTAAGAAAAATAAAGGCGTCGCCCCCTGTGCTACCACATCGTTCACACTCATAGCCACACAATCTTGACCTATTTGGCGGTGCTCATTCATAAGGACAGCGAAACGAATTTTCGTCCCCACCCCATCCGTACTAGATACAAGAACGGGTTCTTTCATAGTATACTGTACCAAAGAATACAGTCCACTAAAGCCTCCCAAAGACCCTAGTACACCTGGTGTATAGGTGCGTTCCACACGGTCTTTAATCTTTTGAATGAGCCGGTTGCCGGCTTCCACATCTACGCCAGCATCTAAATAAGTAACAGGTGTATTATCGACAGACATAAGTACCTCCCTTGGTATACTCTTTCCCTACAGGACTTGGATACTCTCCAGTAAAACAAGCCATACATAAATGTTGCACTTTTAATTGTTTCATGGACTGTATCAATCCTTCGTGAGACAAATAATATAAATGCTCAACGCCAATGTATTGGCGGATTTTTTCTATGGAATATCGATGAGCTAGCAACTCTTCTGCATCGGATGTATCAATACCAAAATAGCAAGGGTACCGAACAGGTTCAGAAGTTAAGCACAAATATATTTCTTTCGCTCCCGCTTGTCGTAACATGGAAACGATATATCGACTTGTGGTACCTCGTACAATGGAGTCATCAATGAGAACAATGCGCTTACCTTGTACCACCTCAGAAATAACACTAAACTTCTTACGTACCGCTTCTTCTCGACTCATTTGGTTCGGTTCTATGAAAGTCCGCAATACCTTCGGATTGCGCACTAATCCTTCCCTATAGGGTATACCAGATACTTCTGCATATCCCCGGGCCGATAATGTCCCTGAGTTAGGTATAGGCATAACAATATCCGCTTCATATTGGGTTTCTTTTGCCAATTGATGACCCATAGCCACCCTTGCTTCTGATACACTTTGACCATCTATAACGCTAGTAGGATGCGCAAAATAAATATACTCAAACACGCAAGTATGTTGTTCTATGCTAACACTTCCTGCATCTACTGTTTCTATCGTTTCTTTAATTTCTAATTCCGCAGCCCCATCTTGAGAAATAGCAGCACTCTGTATACCACCCTCGATTTTTCCGTAGTCCGAGACTTCATATCCCATACTAGAGTGACACGGTATACTGCGGAAACCTGTCCCATCAATAAGAATCATTTCTCCAGGCCTTACATCACGAATGAAAGTCCCTTCTATAGCATCTATGGCGCAACTTTCTGAAGCAAGGACATACCCATGCGCCGTATGTCCTACACAAAGAGGACGATACCCACGAGGATCTCGTACACCGATAAGCATAGCATTCATAGCAATCGTTAAAGAAAACGCCCCTTCTAATCTTCTACAAGCTTGCTGAATAGCACCTAGAATTGTCAATTCATTGGACCGCTGGATCAAATGGACGATTACTTCTGAATCCATAGTTGTCGTAAACTTAGAGCCTTGCGATTCCAATTCACGACGTAACAATAGGGCATTTGTCAAATTTCCATTATGAGCTACCGCGAAGGTCCCCCATTGCGATGTTCCTACTAGAGGTTGTACATCATCAGGATTCTCTATACCTGTCGTGGAATACCTCACATGTCCAATCCCTATATAACCTGCTAAGGTAGAAACATCATGTAAGGCCTCTTTCACCAGTCCAGACCCTTTCACCACATCTATTTGTGTATCATGAACCACAGCGATACCCGCGCCCTCTTGCCCTCGGTGCTGTAACGCCATAAGCCCTTCATATATTGTTGTCCCGATGGTAGAGGATCTGTCATAGAGTCCAAAGACCCCGCATTCCTCATGCCATGTATCTAACACTCCATCATATTTCATTATGCCCCCTAGAGTCATACCCTGCTCATATCGTGCACTCGGACAGATTATCAAATATCAAACTATCTCTATTATAACTTGCTGTACAGCTATCTTCAATATAAACCCAGGGAATCAACAAAAAACGTGATATACTTAAGATACAACAACGCATCTATGGAACGCTAATAAACACATTATAGGATGTGTGGAAAATGCCATCATCCTATCCACCTAAAGGAGGCTATGTATGCACATATTTCGTCTATTCGTCACTCCTCGCACAACTATTTCACAAGAATCAGAACAATTGCGTATGATCTTTGAACAAGATTTACGGATACCTCTCACGGACCTCACGATCTACGAACGATACGATATCTCTGGAGTTACAGAATCAGAGTTTGAACGAGCCAAAACTCTCATCTTTTCTGAGCCTCCCTTAGAGACTACCTATACCACATTGCCTCTGACCTCTCAAGACTACCCTATTGCGATTGCTCCTATGCCAGGACAATATGACCAACGCGCTGATTCTGCGGAGCAATGCCTATCCATTCTGACCGGTCATACTCATAGTACTGTGCGTACCGCCCGAGTCTATGTATTGACTGGCCGTCTCTCCAATACACATATAGATACAGCGCGCCAATATCTTTTACAATCTATCGATACCTGTGAAAGCTCCATGGAGCTTCCTACAACGCTAGATATAGCAACACCAGTGGTGCCAGAAACTTCGCATATAGAGGAGTTTATCACTCTGTCGAAAAAGGAACTAGAACAACTCCTTCACTCCATGCAATTAGCCATGACTCTAGAAGACCTACTATGCATTCAAAGATATTTTCAAAAAGAACACCGCAATCCAACGATCACCGAAATTCGTGTATTAGATACCTATTGGTCAGATCATTGCCGCCACACTACGTTCAACACGGAACTAACAGAGATTGCCTTTGATGAGTCTCCCCTTACCCAGCCGATTCGAGATACTTACCAAGCCTATCTTGAAACAAAACAACAACTGAATCCATCAGCTAACACTGCGCCCACATTAATGGATATGGCCACAATGGCAATGCAAGAACTCCGTCATCAAGGTAAACTACATCAATTAGATGTATCGGACGAAATCAATGCTTGTACCATCATTGTTCCAGTACAGGTCGATGATACAGAGGAAGAATGGTTATTATTGTTCAAAAACGAAACCCATAATCACCCTACTGAAATCGAACCTTTCGGTGGTGCTGCTACTTGTTTAGGCGGTTGTATTCGAGATCCTCTGAGTGGTCGTGCCTACGTATACCAAGCCATGCGTATTACAGGTTCTGGAAACCCTTTAGTCTTACAAGAGCATACCTTACCTGGCAAATTACCACAATCCTATATCACTACTACTGCCGCCAAAGGATTTTCTTCCTATGGCAATCAAATTGGGGTTCCTACAGGGGAAGTACGGGAATATTACCATGAGTCTTATAGAGCAAAACGATTAGAAGTAGGTGCCGTCATTGGTGCAGTACCACGTTCTCATGTACGTCGTGAAAGCCCTGTCCAAGGAGACCTTATTATATTATTAGGTGGTAAGACCGGCCGTGATGGCTGTGGCGGAGCTACGGGATCTTCTAAAACGCATACGAAAGACTCCCTCTATACATGTGGTGCAGAAGTACAAAAAGGAAATCCTGTCACAGAACGAAAGTTACAACGCCTATTCCGCATCCCAGAAGTAACACAATGCATCAAACGATGCAACGATTTTGGAGCCGGCGGTGTAGCTGTTGCAATTGGAGAGCTTGCAGATAGTATTCACATTCACCTAGATACAATACCTACTAAATACGCTGGCCTCACTGGTACAGAGCTAGCTATCTCAGAATCCCAAGAACGAATGGCTTGTATCATAGACCCTATTCACTGGGAATGCTTGCAGTCCTATTGTATCGCGGAAAACCTAGATGCCACTATCGTAGGGGAAGTGACCAATACTGGGCGCCTAGTAATGGAATCTCACGGAGAATTTATCGTTAACTTGCATCGTCAATTCTTAGCTACTAATGGTACTATACAATGTGCTACTGCTCATGTTCTATCCCCTACGCCTAAGTTATGGAAACCTATCGATCACTCCTTAGTAAGTCGCTTTCATCAATCTTTACAAAATTTAAACAGCACCTCTCAACAAGGATTACGAGATATGTTTGATTCTACCGTGGGGGGGAATACAGTGCTCTTTCCTTTTAGCGGAAAATATGTAAAAACTCCTGTTCAAGGGATGGTAGCAAAACTTCCTGTCCTACAGGGAACTACAACGACTACAAGTATCATGACCCACGGATTCGATCCATATCTATCGGAATGGAGTCCATACCACGGCGCTCAGTATGCAGTACTCCTTAGCCTAGCAAAATTAGCTGCTTTAGGAGGAGATGTCTCTAAGGCCTATCTAAGTTTCCAAGAATATTTTGAAAAGCTCAATAGCCCTACTTCTTGGGGCAAAGTCGTATCTGCCCTATTAGGGGGCTACGAGGCACAACGCCAATTAGGTGTGGCCGCTATTGGTGGCAAAGATTCTATGAGCGGTACATTCCAAGATCTGCATGTGCCTCCTACGCTCATTTCTTTCGCTGTCACCACCGAGGATATCCACCGCATACTCTCACCACACTTTCATGAGGCACAACATCATATCCTATTTATGCATGTACCAGAGCACTCTGATGGCACACCTGATTGGGCCGCCTTTAAAGCACATTGTGATACCTTGCGTTCACAAAATATTTCGCAACAAGTGTATAGTGCATATGTAGTAGAACAAGATGGCATAGGGCCAGCTACTGTGAAAGCTTGTCTAGGCAATGCTATTGGTTGTATCTACCACAAAGAAGAACTACAAAAACTAGCTACTACTATCACTTCTATGTATAAGAAACGAGAAACGAATCAAGCAGGTATGACTCAACCTTGTGTCAATACATCGGAGAATCATAGCACTAATACCTATCTCACTGTGGAAGATATGTTGTTCTACCCTCACCGTGGTTCCTTTCTCATAGAGGTGGATACTGTGACATCGCAAGCATTACAAGCCATGCCACATATCTACCACATTGGCACTACACATGAAGACCCTTCTATTGTTATGGGAGATATCACTCTCTCATTAGATGATTTAACTAATTCCTATGAAAGTACCTTAGCACCTATTTTTCCTATCTATGGAAAAGAACACTTCTTTACAGGAAATATATCAAATCTTAAAAGGGAACCACATTTCATAGAAACTCATATATCAAATGAACTACAGCTTACAGAATCTAGTACCTTTTATAAACAGCTTGATGTATCAAATATATTAAGCGATACCAATAGATCAAGACTTTCCTCCGCTGATAACAAAATATCATCCACTATACGGAGCAAATCATTGTTAAAAGATCCTCCTATATCTCATCCAAAAGTACTTATCCCTGTATTTCCAGGTACAAATTGTGAATACGAATCTGCACGGGCTTTCATAGAACAGGGTGCTAAGGTAGAAACTCTTGTCATTCGCAATCGAAGTAGCCAAGAGTTACAAGAATCCATACAAGCCTTAACAACCAGTATAAACAGTGCTCAAATTGTATGCTTCCCTGGGGGGTTTAGTGGCGGTGATGAGCCAGCAGGGTCAGGTAAATTTATAGCTACCCTGTTTCACAATCCCTATCTACAAGAATCCCTTGAAAATTTGTTGTACCATCGTGATGGATTAGTCCTTGGCATATGCAATGGGTTTCAAGCACTCATTAAATTAGGTCTTCTACCTACAGGACATATACAAACATTGACTGAAAACAGTCCCACCTTGACGTACAACACCAGTGGGCGTCATATATCTAGCATGGTTCATACTAAAGTTGTATCCACCGCTTCACCATGGCTGAGTGCCTGTGATGTAAACAGTATCTATATCGTACCTATTTCTCACGGAGAAGGACGTTTCTTTGTGACCCAAGAGCAATTACACGAATTATATGTACATGGTCAAGTAGCTACTCAATACGTAGATCCTTTTGGCAATAGTAGCACTAGTCCACAATGGAATCCAAATCAATCTATGGGCGCTGTAGAAGGTTTACTCAGCCCTGATGGTCGTGTACTCGGAAAAATGGCACATGTAGAACGTATCGGATACGGCGTTCATCAAAATATAGACGGACAACTTGTGATGCCTATCTTTGCATCAGGAGTCAAATACTTTACAGAATAAGCCTATAGCAAACCGGATTAGATGACATATAATTAGTAACCCTTAAGCATTAGTCCTATACGCACTCCCGTTTTACATAACAAAAGAGCTGTAACTCAATGCAATCTGCATGTTGTTACAGCTCTTTATTGTATTCGTATAAACTGATTAACCTACTTCTGGTTCTAATAAACCATATTTGCCATCATGACGGCGGTATACGACATTCATAATTTCAGTATCTTCATTGAAGAACATAAAGAAGTCATGTTCCAATAGATTCATTTGCAAGATCGCTTCTTCCACGCTCATAGGGCGTACCGTAAAGTTTTTGCGACGCACTACTTCTAACTCTTTTTCTTCTGGAATCGCTTCCACAGGTGTTACATCTATATGGAATCCAGTTTCTTTACGGAATCGTTTCGCTAACCGTGTTTTATGTTTATGGATTTGACGAACAATTTTATCCACTACTAAATCAATGGCAGCATACATATCTAAATGGCTTTCTACACCACGTAATACTACACTTTCTACAAAGCATGTCACTTCTACTTTACGTTCTTCTTTTTCCACGGATAATACAACTTGCACTGTCACTGGAGTTTCAAAATAACGAGATAACTTTTCTACTCGTTTTTCAATATATTCACGTAACGCTGCTGTCACTTCAAGATTTTTGCCTCGTACTGTTAATTTCATAGTGCTCATCCTTTCTGTATTACCTATAAACAAGTACATATTTATATAGTTCTACAGAAATCTTTAAAACCCTTTTTATTTTTCTATTTTTCAAAAATTTTTTAGTCTAATTCCTCTTTGTTATTCTATGCTTCCATTCTTCCATTGCCACCATATCTACAATCAATAGATTTATTACAGATTTCACTATAATAATTACCAATAAAAAAGCTTAGGATCTCCTACTAGGAATATCCTAAGCCTTTTCATTTGAACTAAGCTTTATATACGTTAGCCGCTTGAAGACCACGGTTGCCATCTACAATTTCAAATTCTACTTGTTGTCCTTCGGATAAAGACTTAAAGCCATCTTCTTGGATTGCAGAAAAATGAACGAATACATCGCTACCATCTTCTCTTTCAATAAAACCATAACCTTTTTCTGCGCTGAACCATTTTACTTTTCCAAGCATGATAATTCCTCCTACCTTTAATACTGCAAGCGATTTAGAGTATCTAAATCTTGCTTTCATGTTATCACTATAAATGTATAGTGTCAATCAAAATATTATTTTATTTTCAAGTATATGCTATATTGATATAATTCATCAAAATTATTAATCAATTATTTCTATTTATACTTATAATATAACATTTATGACGAATTTATGACTCTATATTTTTACTATCTAATTCAATTTATATTCATATTATATTTTATTTTTATAAATTTATATAACCAGCCAATTATCAAGATTGTATATGGTGATTTTTTACAAATCGTTATATTTATTCCTATTGTACATCATTTTAATAATTATTATTCTTCACTAATCACTATGATAAAATACAATATTTATTCTTTTTGCATAATTTATTCACCACTTGCTCATCTCTTTTAAACTAAATAAATACATAGCTTTCATAAGATTAATAGTATTAACCTCTACAATAGCATTCACATCTCCTCTTTATAAGAAGTTGTATAGTACCTCTACAAAAAAATTACCCTATATGGAAAACTCCATATAGAGTAATTTTATATGTATGTAACTGTTTAGAGTAATGATACTTAAAAGAAAGAGTTTAAAATCACTACTACCAAAATTTGACGATAAACCTTAAATTATCGAATCACTTTTGACAAGAAAGACTTTGTTCTCTCATGTTTTGGAGTATCAAAGACTTCGGTTGGTGTACCTTCTTCTAAAATTTCTCCACCATCCACAAATAATACTCGAGTAGCTACTTCCTTAGCAAAGCTCATTTCATGTGTAACAATGACCATCGTCATCCCCTCTTTAGCGAGATCTTTCATAACATCTAATACTTCACTGACCATTTCTGGATCCAGAGCCGATGTAGGTTCATCAAAGAGCATCACTTTGGGTTTCATTGCTAAGGCACGAGCAATCGCTACACGCTGTTGCTGCCCCCCCGATAATTGTTCTGGATACGCCTCTGCTTTATCGGATAATCCTACTTTTCCCAATAAATCATGAGCAATAGTTTCTGCTTCTACTTTTGACAGTCCTCTAATTTTTTGTGGCGCTAAGGTAATATTATCTAACACTGTCATATGAGGAAATAAATTAAATCGTTGGAATACCATGCCTACTTCAGCACGTACATTGTTAATATTTTCCTTCACATTCAGATTCATACCATCTACAATCACGTCACCTTGTGTTGGTTCTTCTAAATAGTTCATGCAGCGCAATACGGTACTTTTACCAGATCCAGACGGACCTATGATTACCACAACTTCACCAGCATCAATTTCTGTTGAAACACCTTTTAAGACATGCAATTGTCCAAAGTATTTATGTACATTCTGTAATTGAATCATTTGATATTATATTTCCTTTCTAAGTACGCTACGAGTCGGGAAATGGTTAATGTCATAATCAAGTAAATTATCGCTACAGCTGTCCAAATTTCAAAGGAGCCATAAGTACGAGCAATAATTAATTGTCCTCGACGTGTCAACTCTTCAAAGCCGATAACCGCCACTAGAGATGTATCTTTCAACATAGCGATAAACTCGTTGCCCAATGGTGGAATAATCGCTTTGAATGCTTGCGGCATGACAATATACCGCATCGTTTGGAACCAGGTTAACCCTAAAGATCGCCCTGCTTCCATTTGCCCTTTATTAATAGATTGGATACCAGCACGGAAAATTTCAGATACATAGGCTCCAGAATTAATCGAACATGCTAAGACGGCTGCTAAATACGGTCCAATTGGTTCTGGTGCACCGTTAGCATTAACAATAGCTCCCAACAATTTAGGACCACCAAAGTATATCATAAAGATTTGTACCAATAATGGTGTACCACGAAATAATTCTACATAGCATTTGGCGATGAGACGAATGACTCTAAATCGTGATAAGTTCATCAACGCTACTACAAGTCCAATAAAGAAACCAAAGCCCACACTCATGAGGGTAATTTGAATCGTAATTCCAGCCCCTCCAATTAACAGGGGTAAAGAGTCGACAATTAACTGCCAATTAAAATCCATCGTTACCTATCCATCCTTTCATTCAATACAGATAAGGAGGCACAAAGCCTCCTTATATAGTACATTATTTTCCTTCATATGTCACGGGAATATCCTTCGGCATGTCAGTTTTAAACCAAGATTGGTATATTTTATTTAAAGTACCATCTTGCTTCATCTCTATCAATGCTTTATTTACACTATCTACTAGGTCCTTATTCTTTTTATTCAGAGCCAATCCAAAGTATTCTTTCGTATTTGGATAGGCAATCACTGTTAAGTGTTGATCACTATGTTTAGCCACGTAATACTGTGCTACTGGTAAATCAATCAAGGCCCCTTCTACACCACCATTTTGTAACTCTAATAAGGCATCGCTGGTATGGTCAAAGTTCTTTATCATAGCCCCGTTGATTTTACTAGCTAATTCTGCTCCTGTAGTCCCCATTTGTACAGCAATCGTTTTACCTGTCAAATCATCTAACCCTTTAACAGCAGAATTTTCTTTTACCACTACAGCCATACCAGATTCATAATAAGGCATACTGAAACTAACTTTTTCCATCCGTGCTTTTGTTATCGTCATGCCCGATGCCGCTAAATCAATCTCTCCATTATCTAAGGCTGGCACTAATGCATCAAAAGGAACATTTTTAAATTCAATGGTTTTGCCAGTCCGTTTCGCAATTTCTTTAGCTACATCAATATCAAAGCCCTGCACTTCTTCTGACCCTTCTTGCTTAAACTCAAAAGGTATAAAAGTTGCATTTGTACCTACTTTTAATACACTTCCTTTTTGTGTTTGGTCTCCCCCTTGAGAACCACATCCTCCTAGCAGTGCTACTAACCCTAGGGCTACTAAACCAGTACATATTAGTTTTTTTACATTTGTGTTCATAATTTGACCCCTTTATTAAATACTCAACATTACATTTTATGCATTGATTATACATCTATTTGAATATTTAGTCAACATATTTTTGCGTAAACTTTGTATTTTTATTAATCATTGTTAAATTAAATAGATGCTATATATATTTAATTAGAAGAAATCATTCAAAAAGCATAAAAAATACACAGCAGAACAATTTCTGCTGTGTTTCATACGGCTGACCTGGTCTTTGCCCCCACACTCGCCTGCTGGAAGGTTCGCTCATAAGCCGTGCTCCCCACTACTACTCCTCTCGACATATTTTGTCGGCAGGTCTTACATCTAAGCCGCACCATGCTCACAATTTCTCATTGCTTATGTGGATCGTTTTGCCTGCGACTGGCCTCGACTTTCAACCACAGACCCGTTATGTACTTTTATTATATCCGTATTTTCAACTTTTGTCACTTAGGAACCATGATGATTTTTTTCACCCTAGTTATATCATTTTTATATAATACTATTCTAAAAAAGACTTGCTTTTTTTCATCAAATATACATTAACTTTATTGCACCCCATGCTTATCACATTCTCACTTTTCACAGTAATGATGAGAACTTTCCAGTACATTTTTGTCCACTATAGAGGGTATATTCAAGGGTAGAAAATTATTGTATAATATGTGTACTTAAGTAAACGAAGAATATAAAAACGGTGGTCTTCCAAAAGAAAGTGCACCGTTTCTATTTGTTAGGAAGGGTTTGCGCATGTTTATGTTATCTTTAATTCAAGAATCAGGAGCTTACGAACAAGATAAAAGCACCTTAGAGCTAGTCACATTACAACTCTTACAAATGATTCAAATGAAAAGCCAAACTTTATATGTGCATTCAGTGCAAGTTGCCAATTATGCTGTAGCCATTGCTGCTAAAATGGGATTGCCAAAAGGTGAAATCGAATTGATTCGTCACGCAGCGTGTTTACACGATTTAGGCTTAATATGCTTACCTACCACTACCTTGATGAAGTTTCCCTACTTCAACCGTCAGGAATTGTCCAAATACAAGCAACATCCTGTATTTGGGGCTAGCATGATTGAAAACTATCCATGTTGCCAACCTATTATTCCTTATATTAAATATCATCATGAGCGTTGGGATGGCACAGGCTTTCCAAAACACTTGCGAGGTGCCAATATTCCATTAGGAGCTCGCATCATAGGTATTGCTGATTACTATGTAACAGCCATCGACCCAGCTTCTGATACAAGTTTACAACCTCGTAGCGAGATTAAACAAGAACTATTTAGACACTCTGGTACGCAATTTGATCCAGATGTGGTAAAAGCATTCATAGAAATATTAGGATAATCATTAGGCTCCACTTGCTAAAGTGAGAGCCTTTATGTTTGCCCTAGGCAAAACAGCATGGATTGTCTCTGCCACTTCTAATAAGGTGGCCCCTGTCGTATAGATGTCATCCACTAGTAATATACTGATTTCTTTGTCTACATAGGCATCCACCATAGCAGGATGAACTAAGAAATGACCTTTCATATTTTTTCGCCGTTCTTCCTTCGTCAATGTCCACATAGGTTTCGAGCCATCTAACTTTACCAATAGATCTACCCATTTCCAATTTTGTTGATCAACCCAACTTTTAAACAGCATATCTACTTGATTATATCCCCGTTGTATCCGTTTGCTTTCGCTAATGGGAATGGGCACAACAATAGTAGGCATATATTTCATATCCGAACAAGTAATTGTAAAACGTTGTAAAAAAGGAGCGGCTCCTAGAGCTCGCTCCTTTTTTCTATTAAATTTTATATCGTGTAGCATGGTTTTAATACCACCTGTGTAATCTGCTAGAATATATATACATTCTAGAGCTGAGTATTTTGGTCCCATTATACAGCGTTCATGCATAACTACTTGCAAACATTCATCACACCACTCTCCTTGTGAATATACGTCTTTACCACAATGAATACATGTAGGTGGACAAAGTAAGTCCCAAAATCTCATTAGATCGCCCCCTCTAAGCGTTCCTTAAATAAAGTATAGCGGTAGTTTGTATCTACTCGATTTACGGCCATTTCTATAGCTGTTTCACTACCAATAATTAGCACTTTATCCTTTGCACGTGTTATAGCTGTATAGAGTAGATTTCGCTGTAACATCACATTATAAGCAGAAATAAATGGTAGAATAATGCGTTCGTATTCACTGCCCTGTGCTTTATGAACCGTAATGGCGTAGGCAAGTGCCATTGTCATCATATCTTCTTCGTCAAGAGTCATCGATTTATCTGGAAACTTCACATGTACTTGTTTCCCAAGTATATCTGTGATAACACCAATTTCTCCATTATACACATCTTGATCGTAATTATTCTCCATTTGAATCACTTTGTCGCCGATGCGATACACAGTGCCATCTACTTTCAGCTCTTCTTTGCCACTTCTTTTCGGATTCAATTCCTCTTGCAAATATTTAGAAATTGCTGCACTTCCTATAGGGCCTTTACGCATAGGACAAACAATTTGAATATCCAAATCAGACTCTACATGCTGCAACTCTTCTTTATAGTGTTTAGTAATTGCTGTAAGAACGCTTTCCACATCGTGAGCACTTTCAAATTGAAATTCATCACAATTGGATAGTTCTGGCATCTCACCATGATTGATAGCATAGGCATTATCGATGATACGATTTCCCTCTTGTTGACGATAAATTTGCGTCAATCCTTGGTACGGCACTACGGAACTAGTCAACATATCTCGTAGGATAAAGCCTGCACCAATCGGTGGCAACTGATCCACATCTCCCACAAGTACCACATAGGCACTAGGTGGAATCGCCTGTATCAGCGCATAATAAAGATCCAAATTAAGCATAGATGATTCATCTACGATAACTACGTCTACTTCTAATAGTTCATCCTGGTTACGAGCAAAGATATACGCATTATTTTCTAACTCTGGTTCTAACAAACGATGAATAGTGAAAGCCTCCATGCCCGTCGCTTCCGACAATCGTTTTGTGGCACGTCCTGTTGGTGCACAGAGAACGATACGTTTTAAATTCCCTTGCTGGAACCCTTCTACTAAGGCTTTGATAATAGTGGTCTTTCCTGTACCTGCCCCTCCAGTGATAATAGAAAATCGGTGACTGAGCGCCATATGTATAGCTTTTTTTTGCTCTTCACCTAATACCATGGAGTGTTTGATTTCGTAACTTTTACAGAAATCATCACCATCCAATAAAGGTAGCACATCTTCATCTAAAAAAGCGTCTGTAAACTCCACACTATCTACTTCTGCGCGATAGACCGTAGGGTGGTAGATATACAGTACATCATCGTGATCTACTTGTACATATCGTTTTGTTTCAATTAAAGTTTCTAAACGGTCTACGGTCACATCTATATAGTCATCACCTAATAGATTCGACAACTGCACCATCAATTCCTCTATGGGCATGCAAGAATGTCCAGAAGATCCTATCTGCTCCATGGTAAATCGGATACCTGCATCTATACGCTTCGGATTATCAAAAGGGAATCCTAACTCCTCTGCAAAATGGTCTACTACATGAAATGGTAAATTATTATCTACAGTCAACAAATAATACGGATTATCCTGTAACATTTCAATCGTTTTGGCACCATATATTTCATAAAGTTGGCGGCTCCAACGATTACTCATATTGTACTTAGCAAAAAAGTCATTAATTTCCTGGAGAACCCCTTCTCCAAGCAATACTTTATACAGTTCTTGCTTTGTTTTAAGCGCTACATTAGGAACTTCTAATAACTCCATTGGATTTTCTTTTTTTAGAATCTCTAGAATCGAAATTCCAAAATAATCCAGCAGTTTTTCCAATGATTTGGGCCCTAAGCCTTTCACTCCCAAGCTTTCTAAATATCGTCTGGCTCCCGCCAAGGTATCTGGCATCACACGTTGTATGCTTTGAACGGAAATCTGCTTGCCATATTTTTTATGGATGATATGGGTACCTTTTATTTCCACTTCTTCCCCCACCTTTGGAGGTGTAATATTACCGGTACAAGTATGGGTATCTTCTTGATAGTCTCGTAATACAAATATGCAATAATCCTCTTGAGGAGACTTATAGATTACACGGTAAACCGTCCCTAATAGTGTGATCATAGGGATGCATTAGGTAAAGCAGAAATGACAGCTTGCACCACGTCTGCTACATTGCTAATATTTTCAATTTTGATGTGACTCACACGCTCGTAAATCGGTTGACGTTCTTCATACAAGCGGAAAATATATTCAATACTTTCTTTCAATAATGGGCGAATTTCCATATCTAAATCATCAAGAATTTGTTTTACATCGCGTTGAATCAATACTACATAACCAGATTCACGCATCAGTTCAGCCGTGGCATCACACAATACCGTACCACCGCCTGTGGCAATGACACTGGCACTTTTTTTGCTCACCAAATCTTGAATGACATTAAGTTCTAATTGATGGAATTCATCTTCTCCATCATGAATAATAATATTTTGGATAGATTTTCCAGTGCGCTCTTGAATTTCTGTATCTACATCAAAAAACTCTAATCCCAATGCTTGCGCTAAGGCCTTACCTATGGTTGTTTTACCCGCTCCAGGCATACCAATTAAGAAAATATGTTGATGAATATGATTCTTTTCATAATCTTTAGAAATACGAATTACCTCATTCATAAATTCTTTTGCATAATCCTCTAACTCAGGGTTTTCCAATGCTTGTACAGCCGACGCAAGGATTTCCTGCTCTCTTTGCACGTCATGAATTTTCATATGATGTTCTTCTTTATATTTGGCAATATCTACGACGATGCTCAAACGTTCCTCAAACAATCGAATTAATTCTTTATTAATAGCATCAATTTTTTTGCGACTTTCTTGTAATTTCATAGACATACTCCTTAGAATTTTTTATAGATGGTACTATGTAAATGGTCTAATGCAAAGGTCTTATCATCTTCCATTTGATCAATAAGGGCTTGTAGGGAATCAAATTTAACTTCTCCACGGATAAAAGCAAGAAATTCTACCGTAGCCACTTCTCCATACACATCATCGGAAAAATCAAATAAATGAGTTTCAAAGCGATGGTATTGATTAGTAAAGGTTGGATTATCTCCCATATTTCCCACTGCTCCGTACCATTTGCCTCCGATGTATACTTGGTTTACATACACACCATCAGCAGGCGCTGCCATAGTATCTGGAAAATGAAAGTTTAGCGTAGGGAATCCCAGAGTACGACCTCGTTGATCTCCTTTTACTACAGTACCTGTAAAACGATACGGGCGACCTAGCATTTGATTTGCCAATTCAATATCACCACGTAAAATGCTACTGCGTATAGCAGTGCTAGATATAGGCGCATCAATCCAATCATAGCGTACCAATTCTTGATCATGGACTTCAATAGATGGATATAATTCTCGAATCATCTTTGAATTTCCCAAGCCCTTATATCCAAAATTAAAATTTGCACCCACTACTATTTTCTGTACATCACGATGGGCACATAAACCATGAATAAAATCTTCCCCTGACTGAGCAACTAATTCTTGAGTCATGGGAAGTTCCAACACATAATCCACACCCATAGTCTTTAACATATCATACCGTTCTTCTCGTTGTAACAAACGAGGTGGTATTTGTTTTGGTTGTAATATAGTAAATGGATGCGCATCGAAGGTAACAATCACAGAAACTCCGTGACAAGCTTTTGCGCTGTCACAGACCTCCTTAATAATCGATTGATGACCTAAGTGCAGTCCATCAAAGGTTCCCATGCCATATACTATGGGTTCCTGTATCGTATCTAACTCTGATATCGTATATAAAATATTCATACTAATCCTTATCTTTTGAAATATGAAATAGAACTTTTATTTCAGTGTGCTCTTTATTATAACACAACCGTAGACTATAGAAAGTGTATACATGTATTTCTCTGAAAGAAATACAATTTTACCATATACTGTTTTATTGGTAATATCCTTTTTAGTATGATTCACACTCTATAAGACATCAGCCTATCAGAGCGTATACATAAGAAAATGGTCAGGTCCTATGAGGGTCCTGACCATTTCTTATACGTATGTTATATGTATATATTTTTTTCTACCTTTAAAGTATCATCCAGTCGTCTCAAGATACTCATAAATCCATTCACATCATAGGCTCTCACTAATGTATCTAATGAGATTTCATCTGACGACACACAGAAAGTTCCATTCGGTTTCACTGTATGGATTGGTACTTGTTTGCCCTGTACGAGTCGGGTACGGTTAATATCGTTGATATACACCGCTGGCAAGTGCGTTAGCAAAGTATCTACTGGCTGTACAGTTTGTTCCACCAACGTTTCTAGTTCTCCGATGGTTACAGACTGTTCAATATTGCATTGTCCTACTGCGGTACGGCATAGTTGTGTCATCATACCACATAAATCCAATCGATGACATATATCCCGTAACAAAGCACGCACATAGGTGCCCGCAGAACACCGTACACGAATGGTAAAGAATGGAAATGCATAGGCGAGTAACTCGATATCATAGATATGAATCAAACGTGCTGGTAATTCAAACTCTACCCCTGCACGGGCTAAATCATAAGCGCGTTGCCCATTAATCTTGATAG
Source organism: uncultured Veillonella sp. (assembly GCA_963522415.1). Taxonomy (GTDB): domain Bacteria; phylum Bacillota; class Negativicutes; order Veillonellales; family Veillonellaceae; genus F0422. The sequence continues at coordinate 52,349 of CAUQZV010000006.1, forward strand.
CAGAATACTTTGACGGTCGTTGTTCAATCGAACCTTGGAAGGACTGCACTGCTTGTTCTAGTTCGTCCCAACTAGGAGCCTTGGAGATATCCATAGTCCGTAGCACATTTCCTGTGCTATCTTCTGTATCAGTTTCCACACCAAATTTACATTCTGCCACATAGGTTTTACCAATGGATTCCGTGTACTCAATGGCCCTCGTCGCTTTTCCTACAAAAATAGGCAGTACTCCGTACGCCAATGGATCTAAGGTTCCACTATGACCGATACGACGCTCTTTCAAAATACGTCGACAAATACCGATGGCGTCATGGCTCGTAATACCTGGTGGCTTAATTAAAGAAATAACACCATCCATTAGTCAATCACCGCTAAGATTTGTTCCAAGGCCTCATGGATAGGACTTTCGATGGAGCAACCGGCTGCTCGAATATGACCACCACCGCCAAAGTGACTAGCAATTTGATTCGCATCTCGCACTTTGGAACGAATGCTAGCACGTGTCAAGGTATCAGTTTTTGCTTTCAATACGATGGCCACATCCACGCCTTTGATGTTTCGAATCATGTCCACAAATCCATCGGTATCATCCCCAATGCGTTCCATCAAAGGCAATGTTAACGACATAGATACCACTTGCCCAGCATGATGAAACTTTACATTGTCTAGAACTTCTTTCATCACCTCGATGCGACCTGGTTCCACCATTTCTATGGCTTCGGAAATCACATGTGGCTCTGCTCCTGCTTGTAAACATAACCCTGCCATTTCCATGGTATGGGCTGTAGTATTGGAGAATTTAAAGAACCCTGTATCTGTAGCCATAGCCATGTACAAAGCTTGTCCCATCGATTGAGTGATTTCACAATTCCATATCTTACATAGGTACGCCACTGTTTCTCCAGTAGAAGAAAAATCAGGACGTAAATATAAGCCGTCTGCAAATTCTGTATTAGAAATATGATGGTCTATATTAAAAGTAGGTGCACTCACTCGTACACCTACTTCTCCAATTCGTTCAAATGTGCTAGCGTCCAAAATAAGTAGCATATCCGATGTATAACCGGTTTCCAAACTTTCAATAGGCTCAATCTTAGAAGATAAAGGAAGAAAAGAAAATTTTTCAGGAATCACATCATCTACGACCATGCGGACTGCTTTTCCTTGGGCTACCAAGGTTTCATACATAGCGAGCATGGAACCAATAGCATCTCCATCAGGACTAACATGAACAGTAAGAAGAATGGAATGGGCTGTATCAATCGCGGTTTTAAGTTGATCAATACTAATTTTTGCCATTATTGTTCCTCTTGTTTAATAGAATTTAATAATCCTTCGATGTGCATACTGTAATCTAAGGATGTATCTGCATCAAAGGCAATGCTAGGAATGTGGCGCAATTGGAGTACCTTTCCTAGTTCAGAACGGAAATAGCCAGCACTTCTGCGCAAAGTCTCTAAAGACTGCTTTTTCTCCGCCTCACTGCCGAATAAGCTTACGTAAATCGTAGCTTCTCGCAAATCACCTGTCACACGCACATCGGTAACAGTAACAAATCCGATGCGAGGGTCTTTCAACCCACGCAATAAGATTTGACTTGCTTCTTGTTTAATAAACTCTTGTAATTTTCGTACACGAACTTCGCTCATGGATACCTCCTATAATTCTGGGGCAATTTCTTCCATTTTGTACGCTTCGATCACGTCGCCTTCTTTCACATCGCGGTAACGTTCCAAAGAAATGCCACATTCAAAGCTTGTCGCTACTTCTTTCACTTCATCTTTGAAACGGCGCAAGGAATCAATATGACCTTCATGGATAACAATACCATCACGGATTAAGCGAATTTCAGAGTTATTTGTGATTTTACCTTCCGTTACATAAGAACCAGCTACGATAGCTTTCGGCGTAGAAATGACTTGACGAACTTCTGCACGGCCTAGGATAACTTCTTTAAATTCAGGAGTTAACATGCCTCGCATAGCGGCTTCGATTTCATTGATGGCATCGTAAATAACACGGTATGTACGAAGGTCAACACTTTCTTTTTCAGCTTCTTTACGTACATTCGCATCTGGACGTACGTTAAAGCCGATAATAATCGCACCCGATGCAGAGGCTAACATTACGTCAGATTCGTTGATGGCACCTACTGCACTATGGATAATATTGATGCGTACTTCTGGGTTTTTAATGCCCTCTAAAGATTGACGTAACGCTTCTACAGAACCTTGTACGTCACCTTTAATAATAATATTTAAGTCTTTCAATTCTCCTTGTTGCATTTGGTTGAACAAATCATCAAGAGTGACTTTTGTTTTCGCATTCATTTCAGTAATGCGTTGTTTTTCAATACGTTTTTCCGCAATGGAACGAGCTTCGTTGTCATCTACAGCGAACATCACTTCACCAGCTTGTGGCACATCGGATAAACCTAAGATTTCCACAGGCATAGATGGACGAGCTACTTTCACTTTTTCCCCGCGTTCATTGGTCATGGCACGTACTTTACCATATGCCACACCAGCAAGGATTGTTTCCCCTACACGTAAGGAACCTTTTTGTACCAATACTGTACATACGGGACCACGACCTTTATCCAATTGGGCTTCGATAACGATACCTTGTGCCTTACGGTTAGGGTTCGCTTTCAATTCTTGTACTTCTGCTACCAACAAGATCGTTTCCAATAGATCTTCAATACCTTGACGTTGTTTCGCAGATACAGGAACCATGATAGTATCGCCACCCCACGCTTCTGGCAACAAACCATGTTCGGACAATTGTTGTTTTACATGGTCAGGGTTAGCACCTGGTTTATCCATTTTATTGATGGCTACGATAATTGGCACTTCTGCGGATTTCGCATGGTTGATAGCCTCAATAGTTTGTGGCATAACACCGTCATCAGCAGCTACGACAAGGACTGCGATATCCGTGGATTGAGCACCACGTAAACGCATGGCTGTGAAAGCTTCATGACCTGGTGTATCAAGGAATGTAATTTTATTACCTTCATAACGAACTTGGTAGGCACCGATATGTTGCGTAATACCGCCTGCTTCAGAGGCTGTTACATTGGTAGAGCGAATCACGTCCAATAAAGACGTTTTACCATGGTCAACGTGACCCATGATCGTAACAACTGGAGGACGAGCTACTAAGCTTTCTGGGCTATCTTCGATTTCGATGATTTCTGTAGGATCTTGTTCAGGCTCCACTTCCACCACTTCTACACCGAAGTCTTCTGCCAATACCATAGCCGTTTCCACATCGATTTCCTGATTGATCGTAGCCATAACACCTAACATCATCAATTTTTTGATGATTTCAGAGACTTCACGACCCATCTTTTCAGCCAATTCTTTAACAGTTAACGGACCAGATAGTTCGATAGACGTAGCAATCGCTGCTTCTGCTTTACGACGTTCTTCTTCTTTTTGTTTGATGTGTTGCTCATTACGCTGTTTAACTTTATTTTTATTTTTTTGCAACGCAGAAGACACCAAGGATTGTGTACGTTCGCCTTTTTTACCTTTTTTATCTTTTTTATTACGTCGCTCATTGCGATTTTCGTTGCGATGTTCAGATTCAAAACGGCGATTTTCTTTTTGACGATCCACTTCACGGCTGGCTTGACGATCACGACCTTCTGGTTTCGCTGTGATTGCTGGATCCACTTGTGGAATTTCTAAACGACGTTCACGACGTTGTCCATCATTGCGACGATCAGTATTACGATTGTTGTTGCGGTCATTGTTACGATCATTATTACGGTCGAATCTGCCACCATTGTTAGGGCGATTACCGACATTGCGATTATCTTGACGTTGATCATTGCGACCTTCTGGACGACGACCATCACGGTTTTGACCATTTCGTTGGTTAGAACGATTGTCTCCGCGGTCATTTCTATCATTGCGTTGATCGCGTTGCCCATTGTTTTTACCATCACGATTGAATGGGCGGTCACGCTTTTCACCACGGTCATTACGATCATTGCGATGATTTCTATCTTGTTTAGGTCCACGTCTTTCACCATCTTCATTACGACGGTATTCGTGTACTTTCTTTTGCGGTGCTTGCTGAGTTACTTTTGGTGCTT
>CAUQZV010000007.1:0-49918 GCA_963522415.1 uncultured Veillonella sp.
TAGCAGCTTCTTTTACCATGTCTTCTGTAATAGAACTATCAAATAAGGAAATATTTTCTTCAATAGAACCTTTAAACAAATGGGAGTCTTGGAATACATAGCCCATAGATTGGCGTATAATTCTTGGGTCCAACGTACTCAAATCGTGTCCATTAATACGAATACATCCTTTCGTAGGCTGTTCAAAACCAAGTAATAATTGCATCATAGTGGACTTACCCCCACCGGATGGACCTGCTATTCCTAAGAATTCTCCCTCCTGTAAGGACCAATTAATATCTTTTAATACGTAATTTTCTGTTCCATCATAAGAAAAATAGACATGATCAAACTCGATAGAATGAATCGCAGAAAATTCTTTTGGTATCACAATATTCTTTTGTACCTGCTTAGTTTCACTTTCCAACATAGGTAAAATGCGTTCTGCTCCTGCTAAGGCAGACTGTAAGTTACCATATTTTTCAGCAATTTCTTTAATAGGTTCAAAAATCCGATTAATATATTGTAAAAATGCAAATACAGTGCCTGCCTCCGTAATAGAATCAAAATATCCAGTTACAGTAAAAATAGCAATCAGAGCTACAAAAAATAATCCATCTACAATTGGCCTAAAAATAGCAAATGTTTTTACCTCAAATAGACCTGCCTCCAGAAACTCTCGACTTACCTTATCGTAGCTTTTTTCCATGATAATTTCACCTACATAGGTTTTAATCATCAAAATCGCATTCAACATTTCTTGTACGGATGCGTTGGATGCTGCTACCTTACTACGAACACCTCTGAAAGCTTTTCTAGCATACTTACGATAGATAAAGATAACGCCTGTAAATACAGGCACTAATAGTAACACTATGGTAGCCAATGTAGTATCTATAAGAAACATAAACACTAAAATGCCAATAATCTGAAAGATACTACTACTTATTTTTACGAGAACCTCTGTGTATAAGGTGCGAATCGACTCTGTATCATTGGTAACTCTTGTCACTAAATTTCCTACAGGATATGCCGTAAACTCTCTAGGACTCATAGTTAATATATTTTCAAAAATTTTATTTCTAATATCATAGATGATACGTTGTCCAAAACTTTGCAAAGCATAGTTTTCAACACCTAATGCAATCATTCCAAACAATATTAATCCAATATAGGCCACTGCATAATTCGTTATGAGCCCCATATCTTTAGTTGCCACACCAACATCGATAAATTCTTTCATAATAACTGGTCGTACTAGTTGTACACCGAGCACTAACAGCAACATACAAACGCCAATACACATATAAGCCATATAGGGTTTGATAAATGTGCACAAATGCAGTAGCACATGGTAATCTGTTTTTTGTTTAGTTCTCATGGCTATCTCCTCGCTTTTGCAACATCACCAACTGATGATACATACCCTTTTGTTGTAATAATTCTGAATGCGTACCGGATTCAACGATATGACCTTCGTGGAACACATAAATACAATCTGCATCTTCTAAGGCCTCTAGACGCTGTGAAATGCATATAATAGTTTGTTCTGTATTAGATCGCAATGTATCTAAGATATGACATAAACTATGAGCATCTAAAGCAGAGAAAGCATCATCTAACAGCAAGTATGGAGCATCTTTAAAGAATGCACGAGCCAAAGAAATTCGTTGTCGTTGTCCTCCAGATACATCGGTACCACCTTCTTCGAGGTTATCATACTTACGACTTCCTTCAATACGTTCCTCTAAATCTCTAAACAAACCCGCCCGTTGAGCAGCTTCTTCAATAGTCATTGACAAATCTTTTCCATTTGTATAACCAAATTGAATATTATCTCGGATGGATACACTTAGTAAAGAAGGAGTGGATGATGCATAGGCAATACTATTCCGTAATGTACTAAGCGGAATATCTTGAATGTCCGTACCACCAAAATGGATACTGTCTTTAGGGGCATGCTGAATATCCAATAATAACTTAAATAAAGTAGACTTTCCAGACCCCGGTCCACCAACAATACCAATAAACGATCCTTTTGAAATATGCATAGATACATCTTTTAAAATTGGTTCCTTACTAGTAGCATAGGCAAAATTCAACCCTTGAATATGTATATCTTCTAATGGTAAACGCCCTACTTGTTCTTGAATTTCTTCCTGTGGGAGTTCAAAGAACTCTTCCATTCGTTCCAAGGAGGCAAAACCTTTTTGCAACACAGATGTTAAAGAACCAATCGCCATGATAGGTCCTATAACAAGCATGACATAGCCGTTAAGCGCCACAAATTCCCCTACCGTTAGTTCTCCATTGATAATAGCTTGACCACACACATACATATTGAGAGCATAGCAGACAAAGGGTGCCATATATGTTAATGGAGTCAATAAGGAATCAATTCGCACCACATCTAGATTATTTTCATAGTTGGTTGCATTTACTTTTGTAAAACGTTTCCAGCTTGTATATTCTTTATTGAATGCGCGAATCACTGCCATCCCTAAGAATAACTCTTGAGTATATTCTGTTACATCACTGTAGGAACTTTGTGCTTTCTTTTGACGACTTCGTAAATGTTTTGAAAGCTTCAACATACCATACACAATAAATGGCATCGGCAATATAGTTACTACTGCTAACCATAAGGACATTTTTTGAACGAGGATACAAAATGCAATGACTCCAAAGAATAAGGCATCTACAAATAACATAACCCCTAATCCCAGAGAAACACGTAAAGAGGTTACATCATTTGTCATTAATGTCATAACCTTCCCTGGACCATGTTCATCATAATACGAAGTAGGAATTCGTAACGCATGACGAAACAACTCACGACGTAAATAGAACTCGAAATTGCGTATAGATCCTAAGAGCATGTGACGTGAAATAAATTTCAACACAGTAATCACAATAGCTAGCAGTACAAACAAACTAACGTAATACCAAATTCCATCTTTTCCCACATATAATGTATTGATAGCTTCCCCCATCCAAGTAGGCACTAACAAGAATAATCCATTAATTGTTAAAAGTAGAATGATACCAATGATATATTTATAGGAATGTTCTTTAAAAAAGTATCGGAATAAGTGAAAACCTTTCATACGTACCCCCATTCTATGATAATTTCGATTTTTTTCGATAAAGTTTATTTACTAATTTTATTGTACCATGTTATAATGTCATTATACAAAAGATATTATTCCGTATTTTAAGGAGGAACATACAATGGAAAAACGTACAGGCGTAGTAACATTTGCAGGCAACCCAATCGCTTTATTGGGCAAAGAAGTTAAAGTAGGCGACAAAGCTCCTGCTTTCACATTATTAGACAATGGTTTAGGTGAAAAAACATTAACAGATTATGCTGGTAAAGTAAAAGTTATCTCCGTAGTACCATCTTTGGATACTGGCGTATGTGATGCGCAAACTCGTTGGTTCAACCAAAACGTTTCTAAATTAGGTGACAATGTGGTTGTATTGACTGTATCCGTAGACTTACCATTCGCTCAAAAACGTTGGTGTGGTGCTGCTGGTATCGACCAAGTAGAAACTTTATCTGACCACCGTGATCTTTCTTTCGGTGAAAACTATGGTTTCATTCTCGAAGGCTTACGCCTATTATCTCGTGGTATCGTTATCATCGACAAAGACGACGTAGTTCGTTATGTAGAATATGTACCAGAGGTAACTTCTGCTGTTAACTTTGAGGCAGCTGAGGCAGCTACTAAAGCGTTGGTATAATCGTTACTTACAAAGTATATAAGGGTGCAGTGATTCGTCACTCCACCCTTTTTTATTGGAAAGGTCCATATGAATTATTTTTTGCAACAGGTGTCTACATTTTTTCAGTGGGTTCTAAACTTCACTTTATTTTCTATTGGTATCGTATTAACCGTAGCTGTGTTGAATACAGCGTTTTATATTGTGACGCTCATACCAGGTTTATTTACAACTGATGTAGCATATACTACATTTTTAGAAGAAATTATTAATTTCTTCCTATTTTTTGAATTCTTATCTTTAGTAGTGAAATATTTTAAAAATAACTTCCACTTCCCTCTTCGCTACTTTATCTACATCGGCATTACTGCCATCATTCGACTGATCATCGTATCTCACGAATCAGCACTGGATCTATTCTTATGGTCTGCTGCTATTTTAGCATTAGTCATTAGTTTGGTCTTAGTTGTACGATATGGTAAGGAGCCAAATAGCAACGAGCGTTTATAAAATTGAATCGCTTGTATAGCGTTTTGACTTCTCTATATTAGAGTTGTATCATATGCAAATTATTCATAGTAACTCAATACTACATAAAAAAGGACTGTTCACGATTTCGTGTTCAGTCCTTTTTATTTAAGCCTTTAGTTATATTGTAAGTCAAACTGTATGATATGTTATTTTCCATAAAAATATACCTTGGGGGCTATTGTCATCCCCAAAATATATATTAGAACTCTTATTATATGCCATACCAATAGAATAGGGCTATGTAAAAACACTACGTAAAAATCTATTATAAAATGTTACGAGTATACTCTACATACAACGCTTCTAATTCAAGTACTTTTTCATTCATTTCTACTTGTAATGCAGATGCTGTATCATAATCGCCTTTCGCCAATGCATCAGTGATGCGCGTGAATAAAGATTTGCTATCTACACTATCTTTTGCCAAGTATAAACGTAATGTATTGACTTTATTCCAGTTTGCACTATCAAATGCATCTGCTGTATCATGAACAGCTTGCAAAGAACGCACTAATTGAATATTAGCTGGAACAATACGATTCGCCAATTCTAATTTCCAACGATTTATTACACCAGCCATGAAAGAATCCATCAAATCTTTTTCGAAAGCACCACCCAAAGTTAAGGAAGCTACTTTTTCTGGATTGTTTGTATAGCCTTGTATATTTTCCCATACAGTAGCAGGGGCTTTACCAAATTTACGATCACGCTCTTCTGCTGTGAAATCATCAAATACATCAACTTCTGATCGATATTCACGAGATGCTTCTAGATAATCAGCTGCTTCCCCTTCTTTTTTGGACAATTCCGCCAAAATCTCTTCTGGTGCTTTACCAGATGTGATGACATATTTCATTCCATCGAAAGCAGATAAATAAATCAATGCCAATGCTGTGTATGTATTTGTATATGGGTTGGGAGATCGTAATTCAAAACGAGTTGCCATTGGTGTATCCACATCGCGAATTAATCCGCAAAGGATCGTACGGTTACGGCTTGGCAACGCAGGATCTGTCCCCAAGGATGTAACGATACATACAGGTGCTTCAAAACCTGGCTTTAAGCGGTTTAAAGAGTCTGTTGTGGAGGAAATGAATGGGTTAATCGCTTCGTAGTGTTTTAATAGACCCATAATAGCACCATATGCCAATGGGCTAGCATGTTCTTTACGTAAATCAGCTGGGGAGAACAAGTTGTACACTTTGCCATTTTTCATTTTTACCATCACACCGAAATGCGTATGTTCACCAGAACCTGCTACACCAATGATTGGTTTCGCATTGAAAGTAACATCTAAGCCATTTTCACGGAATACTTCACGAACGATGATACGAGCTTGTAACTCATTGTCTGCAGTTTGCAATGGATTATTAGTGTATTTCCAGTCAATTTCTAATTGTTCTAATACCCAGTCTACATTACCCTCGTCATCTAGTTTCGCTTTTACACCGCCAACTTCTTTATGGCCCATTTCTGCATGTAAACCATATTTATCTAACAAAGATACTGCTTTTTCTAATGCTGTACGAACGGAACCATGTGTACGTTGCCAGTATTGTTCTTGTAATTTTTGAGATACGGATAACGCTTTTGCATCTACATTTCTGGACGGCGTTTTCACCCAAAATTCCAATTCTGTAGCAGATGTAAAGATAACGTCAGCGATTTCATTAGCATCGATAAATTCCATGCCTTTCACTTGGTTCGCTTGTAATAATTTCATCAATTCTTCTTTTACATATTCACAGCTACGTTTTAAGATAGAACGAGAGTCTACATAACGATCGCAATGTTTCAAGAATGCTGGAATACGAAGTGTACCAGTTGGTTTGCCTGTAGCTTCATCAATGTGTTCATAGTTGTAGTCAACAAACCAGTTTACACTAGGGTCACCCCACATATCGACACGAGCATTGTTCAATGTAGCAATATTGGTCAATACAACAGAAGATCCGTCTGTTTGTACTGCGCGACCTTCAAAGAAAGATTCATAATCATCAAAGAATTGCTCCATTGGAATTTTTTCATCTGTATCATTACCGGCAAGGTCAACCCCTACTAAAGATACAAAACGAATTTCTGGATGTTGTTCTAGTAAGGCAAGAACACCTTCTTTACCATATTGGCCTGCTGGAATGTAATATAATAATTCTTTGCTCATGATAAACCTCCTCATAATAAACAAAAAGACTCCAAGAAACTAGGTTTCTTAGAGTCCTCATTGACTTAGTATTATATTATGTGATTATAGTAACATAATCAATTAAGTCTGTCAACATATTAGTTGACTTTTGCAAGTTCTTCTTTGACAATCGCATTGACTAACTTGCCATCTGCACAACCCTTAGTCTTTGGCATAACCAACGGCATAAGGTCACCCATCTTAATCGGTGCAGTTAGGCTGGAAATCGCTTCTACCACAATGTGACGAATTTCTTCTTCACTTAATTGGGCAGGCAAATATTTGGCTAATACTTCCATCTCTGCTTTCACTTGAGTCACTAAGTCATCACGATGACCTTTCTCAAACTCAGCTAAAGAATCTTGGCGAATTTTCATCTCTTTCGCTAATATAGCGAGAATGTCTGAATCTTCTAATTCAATTTTCTTGTCGATTTCTGTATTTTTTATGGCGCTATTTACCATGCGAATGACTGAAAGAGCCACTTTACCCGCTTCACGAGCTTTCATAGCTTCTTTCATATCTGTTTTAAGCTGATCTTTTAAGGACATGTTGTACCTCCAAGATTGACTTACGCTTTGAATTTGCGTTTTCTTGCTGCTTCAGATTTTTTCTTTCTTTTTACGCTTGGTTTTTCGTAATGTTCGCGTTTGCGTACTTCAGATAAAACACCTGCTTTTTGGCAGGAGCGTTTAAAACGACGAAGTGCACTTTCAAGCGATTCATTTTTACCGACTTTAATTTCTGACATCTATATCCCCCCCTCCAAAACGTATAATGGAAGTGCAGGTAATTTATATACGCACATATAGATATTATAAGCAGTTGACATATATTTGTCAAGCCTAGTCCCCTATAGTTTCTAGGAATTTATCTTATAATTTCATTTCCATGCCAATTCGATACATGCGACCATCGATATATAAATCATGTACTTCACGGTTTAATAAGTTATCAATTCCTACATAGGCAGATAATCCATTATTCCATTTTTTATTGACACTGAAGTTTAATGTATTAAAAGAGTATTCATTATAACTATTAGCACCGCGATTTCGCGCTTCTTCAAAGCCATATTTATGAGTAAAGCTGTCCCATAATACTGCGCTGTATCCATTCGGTTTATGGTCATCATACATAAGTTGTAACGTGCTTACTGATCTTGGACGATTACCTAAGCGTTCGCCAGTTGTCATATCTTTCGCATCGATATAGTTGAAGGTCCCTTTTACAGTAAGACGGTCAGTTGCTTTATGACCTAGACTCAACTCTACCCCTTGAATTTTCGCTTTACCTACATTGTAATATTGATGACGTTGTGATACACCTGGCACATCAGATTGTATCCGATGACTATCAATTAGATTACTTACACGTGTATGGTAATAGGATGCTTTACCAAATGTTTTACCCCGTTCTGCTTCTAAAGCAACATCAAAAGATGTAGAAGTTTCAGGTTTTAAGTTTGGATTTCCTATAATATTTAACACTCCCATTGGTGTTGTATGGAACATATTTAAGTATAATTCTGAAATACTTGGAGCTTTGTATCCTTTACCAAAGTTGAATTTCATCCGTGTATGGGTATCGATTCCATAAACTAAACCCAGCTTTGGTGTTACATTATGTCCAAATTGACTATTGTGTTCATAACGAATGGCTGGTGTAAAAGAAAGTTTTGCATTGACTTGCCACAAATCTTCTACGTATGTTGCCCAAGAATCATAATGAAATTTTTTAGTTTGTTTCATTTTATGTGCATCCAACCCACCTAGACGCGTACCTTCATAGATAACACGTCGGTACTCACCGCCAAATGTTACATTATGATGATCCCCTACATACATAGTGTCCTTTCCTTCGAGGACAATATTTTTGTACTTAGCCGCATCATAATCACTAGCAGGATATAAAGATTGATAATCAAACTTCAATGATGTTGGTGGTGTTGGTGGTTTACTTGGCATCATCACATTGATAACGCCTTCAGGTAAAGTGCGGCCATCTGTCATACGGTAAGATTTGTCTAATTGACTATAATAAGTAGAAATTTCATAGGCATTTCTTGCTGTTTTACCTGTATAGGTAATACCAGTTTGAATACTCTTATTATCAAACAACTCTTGCTTATTCAAATTGACTGGAACCATTTTGGGACCCGCCATAAATACCATTCCACTTTTATGGAATACAGTAGCATATTTATCGGCATTATCAGTTTGTAGTTTTTCTTTAAAATAACTGAAATCTACTTTAATTTTATTTTGGTTAGCATTTTTTAAATCATAAATAACACTACTATTATAGGATTGCTTATGTCCATACATGATACGACGATATCCTTCTGTATAGCCTGTTAATTGTTTTGTTCTCGCATTGAAAGTCTGATCTGCCATATGTCGATTAATAGGTCTTTCTTTCGTTACATTCACATTGAAACTTGCATTCCAACGACCTTGAGTCCCACTATTAAACGTATAATGTGCTTGCTCATGTTTAGTACCGCTAGATACACCAAAAGATTGTGACATATCGGTAGGCTGCTTCGTAATAATATTAATAATACCGCCCATAGCATCTGATCCATATAAAGCAGAGGATGATCCACGGACAATTTCAATGCGATCCACTTGGTCTAAATTAATGCGGCGCAAAGTGTACACATTCGTCGTATTAGATGCATCTTCACCAGCTAAGCGACGGCCGTTTACGAGTACAAGAGAATGGCGTGATTCCATACCACGAATCATTACCTGATTACCAGTCATGCCTGCTTCTGATAAATTAATATTATCGGCTAATTGTAAAGCACTTTCTACTGTATCTGCCCCTAATCGTTTCATATCTGATTGAGTAATAACTTGTACTGCAGCAGGACTATTTTTAATAGTTTCTTCTCGTTTTGATGCCGTAATAACTACTATATTATTATCACTTGTATCCATTGCGTGTGTTACGTATACAGGTGCTAATAAAGTACTGAAAATAGCTCCACATAAGGATGCTTTTAAAAGTTTATTCATGATAAAACCTCCTAATACAATTATTCATATAATGCTTTGTACATTAATTCCAGTGTTTGCGTAATCCGTGTTCCAGGATTTAAGGCGAATAAACCACCTGGAACATAGTGAATCTGACCATTTTCTACTGCTTGTACGTGTTGCCAAGCTGGGTTTGATTGCATTTCTTTTATAAAAGACTCTTTAATCGAAGGATCAGGATACATAACTACAAAAATAATTCTCTCAGGATTTTGTTTCTGTATAAATTCTAAACTCAGTGGCACATAAGGCGCTTCGCTCTTCATATATTTACCAATGTTATCGGCACCTAATGTATCCAACAATTTACCGCTGAAAGAATGATCTGTACTGACGTTTAGATTACTTGGTGTACCCAGTAACAACAATGTTTTAGGATGTGGCTTATCCTTTATTTTCCCTTGATAGTCTGCAAATACAGTATTGATTTTCTCTATTTGCATCTTGCTTATGTCTGGATGATTCGTTAGATCACCGAATAGTTGCAAGGATCGATTTACGTCTTCAAAGGAATCTAAATCATTAATATACAAAGGAATGTTCGCTGATGTTAAAGCCTCCCGAAGTTTTATGTGATTTGCTATATTCATACCAATCACCAAATCAGGATTGAAGCTAATAATTTTTTCTACATCTGGATTATATGTATTCCCTATAGACGGGATATCTTTCACCTTATCTTTTAACTCTCCTGATAAGGAAGCCGCATCCATACGGCCCACAATGGTTCCTTCTACGGCCAAATACATATCAATATTGGCTGTATTTAAGATCACAACCCGTTTGGGATGACTTGGCATGGTCACAGAAGTTCCCGTCCTGTCAATTTCCGTTCTTGTTGCCGCCTCTTGTGTTACTGCTGTTGGCGTATCAGCAGTCCAAGAACACCCTGATAGTGCCATCAAACCGCATAGAACAGAGGTACAAGCTACTGCATTCCACAATCGCATTAGTTTCCTCCTAATAAAAAAATCCATTTTCCCTGTGGAAAATGAAACTTATCCGAACACTATATATTGAGCACTTGGTCACTTGTTACTTAAATTTACAAATTGTTAAATCAATTTATTCCATAGTAATATAAATGAAATTTTTTGTCAATTAAAAGAGAGGCCATAGAGACCTCTCTTTTATTTCAAATATCCATAGCTAATTAAAATTAACTTCGGACAAGCTAGACTAGTTTTATCTAATCAATTCATATCTATTGATAATACTATACGTTAGATCTTATAGTGTATACTAATTGCTTTTACCAACAAATACTTGTATAGACTCATACTTTGGCTCAATAATAGTGTTTCCTGTAAAATCTAAAACACCATATTTACCATGTTGTTTATAAACTACGCTTTCTAAAGTAGCTGTATCCACCTTAGATGTGTCCGATGGTAATTGCAATAGACTTTCGCCTGTTAATGGATTGACAAGGTATGTATTATTTCCTCGTTTACCAATTAATCCACTATAAATACCATAGAATGGTTTAGGCGCCGTGATGGAATCATAACTTTCACCAATTTCACGGAATGTATCTAAGGAAATCATTCGATAAGAGGATCCAGATTTACCAACCAAAACCGTAGGAGCTACTACTTCTAATTTTGAATACGCAAATGGAAGCACAGTACTATTATCTTGACGTTTTACACCCCAACGCCCTTCTTCATCTTGTAAGAGAAAGGCTCCTAGTTCTGGCATATATGTAATATTTTTATAGACCATTGGGAATACTTCAACACCCTCTTTGGTATACAGTCCAAAACGACCATCTTTATAAGTCATAATTCCTGCTTCAGTTAATGGACTGACCATCTGATTTTTAGAAGAAATGACCTCTTTGCCTGTTTTGTCAATATATCCACGTTTTAATTTAGAGGTTGTCCAAGCATAGTCAGTTTCACCATAGGTTGCCTGATGATAGAACGCACCTTTCACTAAAGCTGCGGCTAATGTATTAAAGATACCGCCAAAGTTTAACCCATGAGCTTTTCGTGTTACACGCGCTATGCCATTAAAGTAAGGTTCAATTTCATCATACTCTTTCACAGAAAATAGTATCTTTCCACTTTCATCAATAGCCACCTTTTGTTTATTGCCTAATAATACAAAGGCAATTCCTTCACTGAAAGGAGCTAATACGCGTTGGATGCGCTCACCCTCAACTTGTTGTGGCATTGGTATTTTACGGGATTGAGTACCTTCCGTTTGTGAGATAATTTTCAAAGCTGTAGCTGACTCTACATGATTACCTTCATCATCAAAATATAAAATAGATCCATCTCTTTGATAACCGGAAATAAGACCTGTATTTTGATTCCAACTTAGAGAGGTAAATATCTCATCCGATTTATATTCTCCTGTTCGAGCATTAAATATTGCTACTAATTTATTGCTTGTACCTACGCTATGCAAGTCACCATATAATTCTTTATCAAATTTAAATGGCTTACTATGCAACATTTGACCTTGCAGATTATAATAGCTAGTTGCCTCGCCTTTAATAGCATAGATTAATCCTGTAGGTGATACTTCCACATGCTTTGTTGGCATGACAATAGAAGAACCCGTATTCACAGTTTCTAATACTGTTTTACCTGCATCTTCATAGAGTACAATATCTAGCTTTCCTGCACTATCTAGGCGTCCTATATGTAACTCTTTTTTAGGTCCCATTACAGGTTGTCCCTCTGATGATAGGATACTATTACCATCTTTAGATTTACCAATGTAATAGTATGGCTCATGGCTAAGTTTTTCCATTTGTGATTGCACATCACCCAGTGCCTTAGCCTCATTTGCAACTTTATAACTCTTTGTAGGATGGTCAATATGTTTACTAAAAGCCCCCAATACAAAGGCTCTTCCTCCATAATATCCTCGCACATATTCCATGCCTCGATAATAACCTACACCATTATAACCAAGGCCAGCAGATACATGTGTTTCTGCATGTACTATAAAGGGTGTAACCATGGTAGATACACTTGCTAAAACAAGTCCTAGTGCTAACTTCTTACATACTTTCATAAGAGCTCCTACTACGCTTGAAATACAGCTTGGGCCTGTGCAATTTCATAACGCAATTTTTCTTCATCAATGGTTAGTAGTTCCTTATCTTTCATTACTACTTTACCACCCACAATAACAGTGTTTGCATCTGATGAATTAGCCGCATACACTAGGGATGCTACATCATTATACCGCGGTTGCCAATGTAATCCTGATGTATCATAGAGCACAATATCTGCACGATATCCCACATCTAATACACCCAAATCATGATAATCTAATGCTTTAGCACCCATAACGGTACCTAGTTCCCAAGCTGTTTGAGCAGGTATAGCTAATGGATCATATAGACGAGCTTTATGTAACATAGCTGCCAAACGCACTTCTTCTAACATATCTGCATTATTGTTGCTAGCAGAACCATCTGTACCTAAACCTACCACAATTCCTTTAGCAAGCATTTCTGGCACTGGTGCAATGCCACTAGCTAACTTTAAGTTAGATTGTGGATTATGTGCCACGCGAACGGATTTTTCTTTCATAATATCCATATCTTCATCTGTTATATGCACACAATGGGCGGCTAAACAACCTAAATCAAATAAACCTAAGTCATTCATATGTGCAATTGGAGTTTTACCAGTAGCTTTTATAACATTTTCTACTTCTCCTTTGGTTTCGCTTAAATGCATATGAACTTGCGCCCCTAAATCATGACCTAATTGAATTACTCGTTCTAAATACGCATCAGGGCATGTATATGGTGCATGAGGTCCTAGCATCACCTTGATTTGATCTTGGTTGTAACCGTGATACGCTTCAAACAATTCTTTACTTTCTACTAACGCTTGTTCTGCCGTAGGCGCCACACCAGCCATACCACGAGATAAAACGGCACGAATACCTGTTTCTTTAATAGCTTCAGCAGTTTGATCCATAAAGAAATACATATCACTAAAACAAGTGGTACCTGAACGGAACATTTCTGCAATGCCTAACTGTGTACCCCAATAGACCAAGTGATTATTCAATTTGGCTTCCGCTGGCCAAATGGCAGTTTGCAACCAATCCATTAACTCTAGATCATCTGCGTAATTACGCAATAATCCCATAGCAATATGCGTGTGCGTATTGATTAGTCCTGGAGCAGCAAGCATGCCTTTTCCATCGATTACTTCTTTAGCTTGAGGGACTGTATCATTGGTAACAAACTCTTTGATATATCCATTTTCAACAACAATAGCAGTATCTTTTAGAATTGTATTTCCTTGTAACACATCTACATGTGTGATAACAACATCAACCATAGTTAACTCCTATTTCATTTTCTTTTCTTCTAAATGACGAATACTTTCTTTAAATGGAGGCCGTAATACCCCTTCTTCAGTAATAATAGCTGTCACTAAATCATGAGGTGTAACATCAAAAGCCGGATTCAGTACTTCAATACCTTGTGGTGCAGAAGGTACACCTTGGAATTGTAATACTTCTTGAGGATTACGCATTTCAATAGGAATATGTGCTCCTTGTTCCATGGAGAAATCAAAAGTACTGTACGGCGCTGCTACATAGAAAGGAATATTATGATGTTTGGCCAATACGGCTACACTATAGGTGCCAATTTTATTCGCCACATCACCTTCTAGAGTAATACGGTCAGCTCCTACAATAATTGCATCAATAAGACCTTGTTGCATAGCGTAACCAGCCATATTGTCAGTTTGCAATGTGACCGGAATGCCGTCTTCATGTAGCTCAAAGGCCGTTAACCGAGAGCCTTGCAATAATGGTCTTGTTTCGTCTGCATAGACACGATCTAGCTTACCTTGTGCGTGAACTTCACGAATCACGCCTAAGGCAGTACCGATTCCTGCTGTAGCCAACGCTCCTGCATTACAATGTGTCAAAATACGATAGGATTCTTTATCTTGGAATAAGGTAGCCCCATGTTTTGCCATACTTTCATTTAAGGCTACATCTTCTGTATCGATGGCGATAGCTTCCTTTACAAGAACCGTATCTAATTCGCTAATATCTCCTTTGAAAGTATCTACCACACGTAATACGCGATCGATAGCCCACATTAAATTAACAGCTGTCGGTCTAGTTTGACGTAATGTTTCCGCAAAAGCTCTAAATTCAGATAGAATCTCTGCCCTAGCACCACCACGACGATAGCTTTCACGGAAGGCAAGGATTAATCCATAGGCAGCGGATACACCAATAGCAGGAGCCCCACGAACACGAAGCATTTTGATAGCTTCAGCCACTTGACGCCAGTCAGTACAACGTACATATTCCACTGATGTTGGTAATTTCGTTTGATCTAAGATAATAACTTCTGATCCATTCCATTCAATACTTTTCATACTGTTCCCTCCATAGAAACAAGTAGCATTAATGTGTTTCTTCGATTAATAAAGTTTGCATATCTTCCTTAGAAAAATGATATTTTTCATTACAATAATGACAGGTTAATTCTGTCACTTCATCTTGAGCTAGTTCTTGTTTATCATGCATTGGTAGACTTGCTAAGCGATCAAAAAATCGTTCTCGACTACAAGGACATGCAAAATGAATACGCTCACTATAGACCTCTTGTACAGTAAATCCATCCAAAATACGTTCCATCAAGTGTTCTGCATTAGGATTTGCTTTCAAATAATTAGTCACAGGTCCAATGGTTTTCAGATTTGCTTCAATTTTATCAAATGCATCATTCGTTACATCTGGCAAAGCTTGCACTAAAAAACCACCTGCTACAATTGTATGGTAATCTGGATCCACTAGTACACCCAAACTAAGAACAGAACCTACTTGTTCAGACATAGCTAGATAATACGCTAAGTCTTCCGCTACTTCGCCTGTTTGAATAGGACTTTGGGAGGTATAGTTCTGACGAAGTTTAGTAAACCGTGTCACTTGAACTTCTCCATTACGACCTACTGCGGCCCCTACATCGAGTTTCCCTTCTCGCAATAGAGGTACATCTACATGAGGATGATCCACATATCCTCGTACAGTGTTATTACTGAATGCATCCACATGAACAATGCCCAAAGGTCCATCGCCACGCAATCGGATACTTACATTTTCATCATTTTTAAAATCACTAGCCATTAACATAGCCCCAGTCATTGTACGACCAAGAGCAGCAGTTGCCACAGGCCACAAATCATGGCGAACTCTCGCCTCTTCTACGGTATCAGTGGTTACGGCAATAGATAGACGCAACCCTTCTGCTGTTGTATAACGTTTAATAAAATCCACGGATATCCTTCTTTCTACATAGACTCCAATAGATTAATCATTTCGATAGCACCCATAGCGCAATCAAAACCTTTATTACCAGCTTTTGTACCAGCACGTTCGATAGCTTGTTCAATGTTTTCTGTTGTTACTACACCGAACATAACAGGTACGCCAGAATCTAATGATACATGAGCAATACCTTTTGCTACTTCATTACACACATAGTCATAATGAGTTGTGGCACCACGAATAACAGCGCCTAAACAAATAACAGCATCATATTTACCACTTTTTGCCGCTTTTTGAGCAATCAAAGGAATTTCAAACGCACCTGGTACCCAAATAGTAGTAATGTCGCTATCTTGCACGTCATGACGTAATAATGCATCTTTTGCACCGCTAATTAATTTAGATGTGATGAACTCATTAAAACGGGAACCGATAATGGCAAACTTCTTACCTGTACCTATTAATTTACCTTCTTGAATCATTGTCATTCTCCTTTATTAGTTTAAGACATATATAGACCTAAGCTCGTTGTGCATTAAATTTTAACTTCATATTTCTTATTACAACATATGACGCATTTTTTCTTTTTTTGTATTTAAATATTTTGCATTAACACTATTCGCCTTAATCACAATAGGAACACGCTTAGATACAGTAATACCCCAACGCTCTAAATCCTCTTTCTTTTCGGGATTGTTTGTTAACAACTTAACGCTTTTCACATCCAACTCGCGCAACATTTGTGCTGCTAATGAATATTCACGCATATCTGGAGGGAATCCTAACTTCACATTGGCTTCCACTGTATCATACCCTTCATCTTGTAATGTATAGGCTTTAATTTTATTCGTTAATCCAATGCCACGTCCTTCTTGACGCATGTAGATAACGATACCTTCTCCTTGCTCTTCAATACATCGCAATGCATTTTCCAATTGTTCCCCGCAGTCGCAACGATGAGAACCAAACACATCACCAGTTAAGCACTCAGAATGAATACGCATCAACACATCAGATTTTCCACGTACATCACCTTTTACAATCATAAGATGTTCTTTATGATCCACATCATTTTTAAAAACAATGATGCGGAACTCACCAAATTTAGTAGGTAATTTTGTTTCTGCCGCTATAGAAACAAGTTTATCGTGACGTTTTCTATATTCTACTAAGGCTTCTACAGAGGCGATTTTTAAATTATGCTTTTTACTAAAAGCAATCAAATCATCCATTCGTGACATATAGCCTTCATCATTGGTAATTTCACAAATTGCTGCCGCAGGATATAATCCAGCTAGTTTACAAAGGTCAATGGACGCTTCTGTATGGCCTTGGCGTACTAATACTCCACCTTCTTTGTAACGTAATGGAAATACGTGTCCAGGGCGTCTAAAATCACCTGCTTTAGAATTAGGATCGATTAGTTTCTGCATTGTGACAGCTCTCTCTTCAGGAGAAATTCCTGTTGTTGTATCCACATGGTCTACAGATACTGTAAATGCAGTTTCATGATTATCCGTATTTTTTTCTACCATTTGATGGATACCAAGGCGGATCAAGTCTTCTTCTAACATAGGCGTACACAGCAAGCCTCTAGCCTCTTTAATGATAAAGTTTACAGTTTCACGAGTAGCAAATTCAGCCGCCAATACTAAATCACCTTCGTTTTCACGACTTTCATCATCTACAATAATCACAGGTTTTCCTGCTTTTAAGTCTTCAATTACTTCTTCAATAGAGTTTAATGTATAGGACATGAGTATCATCCTTTCTATAAAAAGCCGTTACGCACCAAAGTATCCATCGTTACTGTACTAGTATTACTAGATTCTCGATGAGTTCCTTTCATAAAGTGCTCGATATAACGGCCAAAAATATCTGTTTCTAAGTTCACTGTAGTGCCAATCGTGGCATATTGCAAAATAGTGTTTCCAATTGTATGAGGAATAATTGAAAGTTCAAACCATCCAGTTCCCACCTTGGAAACGGTCAAACTAGCTCCATCCACAGTGATAGATCCTTTGTATATGACATAGTGTAGAATAACATCATCTGTAGCAATACGAAACACAATAGAATTACCCACATGGTCTTTACCGATAATCTTACCTTGACCGTCTACATGTCCTGCCACAACGTGACCACCGAAACGACCATTGGCAGCCATAGCTCGTTCTAAGTTGACCTTACTTCCTGTTGAAAGATTGAGCAATGTTGTCATTTTAACAGATTCCGGCATCACATCAGCCGTGAATCGATTAGTGTCGATAGTAGTCGCTGTTAGGCACACCCCATTGACTGCCACTGAATCACCAATTCTTAAGTCATCGAAAATGACAGTCCCTGCAATTTCAAGGGTAAGTGAACTTTGGGAACGTTTTACACTCTGTATGGTACCTATTTCTTCAATGATTCCCGTAAACATAAACGCCTTCTCTTCCTTTTCGATAACTAATTATCTTTATATTATCACCAACAGCCATCACTTCATCAATGTCTAGTTGCACTGCTTCGTCCAAGCTAGAAAATCCTAAACCACCCACAGCTGGCGTTGCGCCAATACCGCCAATGATACGATTTCCAATATAGGTTACCAGTTTATCAAAAGATTTTGTCTCTACAAAACTAGCTATCACTTGGCTCCCACCTTCAATGAGCAAGCTCATACATTGACGAGCTCCTAGTTCTTCCAAAATAAAAGAAATATCTAAGCCTCTTTCATTTGGTGGCGTTACAATGACTTCTGCACCTTTATCGCTGAAAGCACCTATTTGTTCTAGCCCGCACTCTTCGCCAACAAATATTGTGATATTGCGATTTGGTACTGTCCAAATGGTTGCATCTAGCGGAGTTCTGCCTTGAGAATCTAGAATGTATAAATGCGGTTGCTTTTCTATCGTTTCCTGTGGAAGACGACAACTTAGCAATGGATCATCCGCTATAATCGTACCTACACCAACTAACATACCATCTACTTCTTTGCGAATACGATGCCCATCGACCCTCGCTTCTTCGTTGGTAATCCATTTTGATTCGCCACTGGCAGTAGCAATCTTTCCATCCATAGACATAGCAGATTTTAAAATCACGAAAGGCTTACCTGTTTTGATGTATGTAATAAATGCTTCATTCATTTCCACACATTGCCGTTCTAAGACACCAATCTCCACTTCTATACCCGCTTCTCGTAGCATGTCTAATCCTTTACCCGCTACTAATGGGTTGGGATCAATCATACCGATGACAACACGAGTAATACCAGCGGCAATAACCCGCTTCGCACAGGGCGGTGTTTTTCCATAATGTGAACATGGTTCAAGCGTTACATACAAGGTAGCTCCTCTGGCATCCATTCCAGCTTGATGCAAAGCATATACCTCTGCATGAGGTTCCCCTGCTTTTTGATGATACCCTTCACCAATGATGCGCCCATCTTTTACAATGATAGCCCCTACCATCGGATTCGGAGATGTACACCCTCTCGCTTTTTCTGCTAATTCAATCGCTTTTGCCATATATTTTTCATCAGTTGTCATATGTGTCATGGCTCACCTCTACACAAAAAAGGGACTATATACATAGTCCCTTTAGCATTCCAAATATTTGATAGCATACACAATAGCTATCAATATACTGTCTTTTCCCATCCAGACTTTACTGTCGGTTCCGGAATATTACCGGATCTGCTCTCAAGAGCTTGCGGACTATTATACCGCCGGTCAGGAATTGAGGTTCCCCTCGCACCTTGCCTCAAAGACTTATATATTTGATTGTAATTCTTATCTTTATAAGATGAGTTTATTGTATCATAGATTACTTGATATAGCAATGAAAGTTGCTATTCACCGAAACTATATCACAGACTTTCTAGTATAACTTGTCACATCAGTACCAAGTTTTTCATACAACTCTTTTACGGTGATTTCTTGCTTCCTAATCGCTAGTAACTCTTCCTTTGTAACTCCGACAAATGCTAAGAAATCAATACGTCCATATAGAGTATCTAGAGATTCAAGTTCTTTATCTGGAACTATAATAAAACCGCTGATATTGGACTTTTGTTCCGTATCCATCACTTCAGTTTGACTTGTATAGACAAACTCATAGGGTTTAAAAATTTCTCCATTCAATATAGTACTTCTAGCAATAGTCTGCAAAACTCCTACTACATTTTTTAATTCTTTTTCTTCATCCTTAAAAGCAACTTTTTTTAATTTAAAAGTAAATTCCATACCGAACCCACTTTTTGTTTTATCTTTACTTTCTTTATCATATAGTTCGGTTAATCCATAGGTAACATATTTGTAATAATCCCCTCCATCATGAATCGTTACTTTATCGAGTGGTTCTGTTCCTCCTAAGTCCCAGCGTTCAAGAGCCACATAATTTGTATGTAACGTGTTACTTGGATATACCGATTCTACTTCCTTATCTATTGCTTCCATACCATATAGTTGTGTTTTCTTAGCAATTGAGCTAGTATAGTCCTCACTCACTTCTTTAGGTTCAATAGTTGCAAATTTATTATTTGAGTCATCCAATGTGAAGGAGTATACATAATGCTTTTCGCCTGTATCATTTTTTTCCTCTGACTCATCGTCGATAATAGAAGTGCTACTAACTCCACTAATACCACGCCTTTCCTCGGATTCATCATCGATACTAGAAGTGCTACTAACTCCACCAGCGCCATTCCTCTCTTCAGATGCTACACCATCCATAGCAAAGGATCCTAACCATGTCATCCCCATAATGGCTGTTAATAGTAGTACTTTTTTACTTACTTTCATTGTAACTCCTTTTTCTATATTCACAAAATAGTCGATATGTGTATTATATCAAACCTATGCGTATCTTCCTACCATATCTTTTAACCCTTCTATTTGTTGTAGTAATAGGATAACGTTGTTTACTAGAAAAAATCTTTCTATTTCAGTATTTATACAAAAGAAAAGCAGACCCCAAAAGGACTGCTTTTCTAATATATAGAAACTTACTGCTTTAAAATTTATTTAGAACATGCATCTAATAGGTATGCAATACCAATAAATGGAATGCCTGCACGCTCTCCTAAACCAATTTCACAAGTAGAGCTAGAGCTTACTCCTAATGTTGCTCCATACTCATTCACTTCATCTCCCAAGTCTCGTGTAGCGGAGTGGTTCAATTCCGGTGTGAAGAAACCTTTTTGCCCTGCAAAACCACAGCATGCAAAGGATTTAATATTGAATACTTCATCAGTACATGCTCGTGCAATAAGTTCAATATATTTTTCCTTACCAGCTTTTTTGATTTTACATTGTTTATGAACAATAACTCGTTCTTTACATTTCACGATATCTAATTTAGGCACGATATGCGTGTACAAAAATTCAGATACATCTAGAATCGTCACAGATTTGATATGTTTAAACGCATGGGAGAAACATGCAGAATGGTCAATCACTACAGGATATACACCACCACAGCTCGCTTCTAATAAAGCATTTTCTAAATCTCGTAATGCACGTTTATCAATATCTTCATAGTTTTCAAAACTCAAGCCACAGCATAAGTTTTCAATGTGGCGTGGATAGATTACATTATAGCCAGCTTTTTTACATAAGTTTTCCATTACTTGTTGCAAGCTACGAGTATCTTTTTGTCCTTGATTTGGTTTGAATGCGCGGTTAGCACAAGTACTGAAATAAACCACATTGTCATTACCCACTGTATTGCGTTGATTTTTTAACGTATAACGATTTGCTTTTGGCAATGTTGTTGGTGCATATGGAGTGACTCCAGTTAACTCATGAGCGCCTTTAGTGATCTTAGAAATTAATTTGTTAGTAATAACTTTACTTGCAGCACCACCTAATGTAACACCCATACGAGCTGCTGATAAAGTAGCTGGGAAGTTATCATAAATGGCTTCAGCAATACCATGACCTTTTGCAGTTACTTTGCGAACAGATAAGGCGATTTGCGCTGTATCAATGCCTAATGGACATAGCATGGAACACATGGAACATGCCGCACATGTATCCACACCATAATACTGATATCCCTCAGCCAAGGCATCTGCTTCTGCATGTTTACCTTCTTGACGAAGACGTGTTTCTTCACGTACCAAGGAAATACGTTGACGAGGTGTTAATGTCAAGTTTTTGGATGGACAGTTCTTTTCACAGAAACCACATTCAATACACATATTGAACAGTGGATCAATAGCAGCCATGGCTTTCAAGTTCTTTTTATATACATCTGGATCATCTGTGATGATAACATCTGGATTAATTAAGTAATTAGGATCAAATAATTCTTTGATGCGGCGGTTAACTTGGTAGGCTTTAACACCCCACTCTAATTCAACGAATGGCGCCACCATACGACCTGTACCATGCTCTGCTTTAATACTACCTTCTACCTCAGCAATACGTTCTGACATCTCTTTTACAAGATCGCTAAAGTTATCACGCTCTCTAGAATCATTCAAGTCTGGAGTAATGATAAAATGAACATTGCCGCTTAAGGCATGACCAAAGATAATACCATTATCCATAAAATCATATTTACGGAATAACTCTGTAATGATACCTATACCTTTAACAAAATCTTCTATTTTAAAACATACGTCTTCTGTAATTACCGTAGAACCAGATTTACGTTGTCCTGCTGCAATTGGTAATAAACCTTTACGAATATACCACCATGCATTGTATTCTTCTGGATCTGTAGAGTATAAACTAGGAATAATTGTTGGAATATCTTTTAATTGTTCTTTAATATATTCCACTTGTTCCGCTAATTCTTGCTCATTATTACTTTCAGATTGGAATAAGATACAGCTAGTACCTTCAGGAACCCCGCGAACAAAATCAGGTACTTGCTCTAATTTTTGAACACTCTTAAGGCTTAAATAATCCATCATTTCTGCTGATACAACATATTTTCTGCCCATATTCGCTAATGTTACAACCGCACGAGAAGCATCTGACAATTCTTTGTAGAATACGAGACCACAGGCTTTGAATTTTTTATCTTCTACCGTATTATATACAACTTTAGATACAAATCCTAATGTACCTTCAGAACCAATAAAGATATGATTCAAAATATCAACAATATCCTCAAAATCAACTAATGTATTAATGGAATATCCAGTTGTATTTTTAATTTTATATTTACGTTTAATTAATTCTACCAATTCAGGGTCATCAAAAATCCATTGGCGCAAATCTAATAGGCCTTTTACAAGATCTCCTCGGTTTTGCAAAAATGCTTGAATACTAGCTGGATCACTTGTATCTAAGATTGTACCATCCACCAAAACAACTCTTACAGATTTTACTGTTTGATAGGAATTTTCTACTGTACCACAACACATACCTGAAGAGTTATTATTAAAGATACCTCCTACCAGTGCACTAGCAATTGTTGCTGGATCAGGACCTATTTTACGACCATAAGAAGCTAATTTATCATTTGCATCGGAGCCTATTACACCACAATCACAACATAAAGCTTTACCCCCATCTAGAACTTCCATATTCTTGAAGCCATCATTAGCAACTACTAATACATTTTCACTGGAAGCTTGACCTGATAATGAGGTACCAGCAGCTCTAAAAGTAACTGGTGTGCCATATTGATTTGCTAATTTCAATAGGCGAATTACTTCCTCTTCACTATTAGCTTTCACTACAACTTGAGGAACATAGGAATAGCAAGACGCATCTACACCATAAGCATAGCGATGTAAAAAATCAGTAAATACACGGTTAGGGCATACTGCCTGTGCTTCTTTGGAAAAAGAGGCAAAATCGTAACGTAACGGTGCTTTCATAATAGGACCTCCTAGCATTACTGCATTAAAGAATAATATATTACTCCGAACGACTTGTTCGAGATTGCATAGAGTATTATGCCTATCTATAGTTTACCATATGAGTATTGTTTAGTAAATCAGGTAATAATTTTTTATTATTTTAATTATTACAAAATTGCATAGATAATTTACAAACATATAAAAATCTTATATAATATATAAAGTTAATGAAAGTAGGTGACAATATGCACGTTTTAGGTGAACATGTTTTAATTGATTTGTATTCATGTATTGACGAAAAAATAGAATCTCCGGCTGTTCTACAAGATGCTATTGTGAATGCTTTAGCAATTACAAACCAATGTGTTGAAGAAATAGACTGCCAAATTCTAGAAGATGAAATTTTCTTGGTAGCCGTATCCCATCACTGTCATGTAATTCTTCATGCTTACCCACAATTAGGTTATGTAGCAGCCGATGTATATACATTTGAAAAATCTGTAGAACCAAAAATAATTATGAAAGAATTACAACGTTCTGTTGGTTCTGAAAAAGTAAAGGCTACTAGTATTCGTCGTGGTGACTTTGGTAACGAAAGAGATATGAAGCCTCGTAAACAGTCTTCTCTTACCGCTATGGGGCGAGTAACACGAACTCGGACACGATTAACAAAAACTGGCAAAAATATTACTTCTAAAGGTGTCAAAGCTATCAAAAAAGTAATAGGCAATAACAAATAAATATCGAACATACTAACGGCTAGTTCCTAATTGGAATTAGCCGTTCTTTTGTTCGAGATTATGCTATGCACATGCAAAAGGCTGAACCTAGGAGTAACTCCTCAAGTTCAGCCTTATTATATACATATGTAGTCTATTCAATTATAGTTGCAACGACAATTGTCTACCGCTTGGTTCATAAGCCGTAATCGTTACTCCCGCAGTTTGAAACAATCGCTTTGATGCTTGTACTTCTCGTGTATCTTTATAATCATCACGCCAATAAATGACTTCTTTAATACCACTTTGAATGATGGCTTTGGCACATTCATTACAAGGGAATAAAGTAACATAAATTTTACTTCCCTCTAAAGAACCACCACGATAATTCAATATGGCATTCAATTCACTATGAACGATATAAAAGTATTTATTATCTTCTTCCCGATTGCGATTCCAAGAGAAATCATCATCATCACAACCTAAGGGCATACCATTATAACCGATAGATAAAATTTTATTATCATCACTCACAATGCAAGCTCCTACTTGGGTATTGGGATCTTTAGAGCGTTGCCCTGCTAACATGGCAACACCCATAAAGTATTCATCCCAGCTAATATAGTCCTTACGTTTTTCCATAGGATCCTCGTTTTATTTGACTACAATATTAATTAATTTTTTAGGTACTACAATCACTTTCACAACAGTTTTACCTTCTGTAAACTCTTGTACACGTGGTAATGCTTTTGCAGCTGCTTCTAGTTCTTCTTTCGATAAAGAAACAGATACTGTCAATTTATCACGTACTTTGCCATTTACTTGCACTGCTACTTCTACCTCATCTACAACGAGAGCAGATTCTTCATAAGTCGGCCAAGATGCAGCATGTACAGAACCTTCAAATCCACATTCATGCCAGATTTCTTCTGTAATATGTGGTACAAATGGAGCAAGCAATAATGTTAATTTTTCAACTAATTCTTTTGCTAACTCGCTTTGTACTGTGTCATGACTATCTTTAAATTGGTACATAGCATTTACCAATTCCATAACTGTACTGATGGCCGTGTTAAAATTGAATTTACCATCTAAGTCTTCTGTTACTTTTTTTATAGCACGGTGCAATTCACGGCGTAATGCAGTTTCATCTTTAGATAAGCTATCATGATGTCCAGATGCACCTAATTGTTGGTATGTGTCGATAATACGCCATACACGACCTAAGAAACGATAGGAACCTTCTACCCCCTGGTCGCTCCAGTCAAGGTCGCGATCCACTGGTGCAGCGAATAAAATGAATAAACGAGCTGTATCTGCACCGTATTTGGCAATGATTTCTTCTGGAGATACTACATTGCCTTTGGATTTAGACATTTTAGAGCCTTCTTTTAACACCATACCTTGTGTTAATAATGCTTTGAAAGGTTCATTTACTTCTACTAACCCAATATCATGTAATACTTTTACAAAAAAACGTGCATATAATAAGTGCAAGATGGCATGTTCAATACCGCCGATGTATTGGTCAACATTCATCCAGTATTTCGCGATTTCTTTGTTGAACACTTCTTTGTCATTGCGAGCGTCAGTATAGCGTAAGAAATACCAAGAAGAATCAATAAATGTATCCATCGTATCGATTTCACGACGAGCAGGACCACCACAGCATGGGCAGGTAGTATTTAAGAAACTTTCAGAAGTTGCTAATGGAGAAATAGCACCCCCATCAAAGGATACATCTTCTGGAAGTTTTACCGGTAATTGATCCTCTGGTACTAGTTGTTCTCCACATTTTTCACAGTACACAACTGGAATTGGACATCCCCAGTAACGTTGACGAGAAATCAACCAGTCACGAAGACGGAAATTAACAGTCTTACGACCAGTACCTTGTTCAGTGAAATAATCACCCAATGCTTGGCGTGCTTCTTCTGATGTTTTACCACTGAAGTCGCCAGAGTTCACCAATACACCATCTTCTGTAAAGGCTTCGTCTAATGTTTGGAAATCCAAATCTTGGGCATTATTTTGGATTACCCAATTTACAGGTAAATCATATTTTTTCGCAAATGCATAGTCTCTTTCATCATGAGCTGGAACACCCATAACAGCACCGGTACCATAGTCTGCTAATACATAATTAGCAATCCAAATTGGTACTTCTTTGCCCGTAATAGGATGTGTCGCATAAGAACCTGTAAACATACCTACTTTTTCTGCTTCTGTAGAAGTACGTTCAATATCACTTTGGTTGCGCAATGTTTCGATGAAAGCTTCTAATTCTGCTTTATTAGCAGCATCTTGAATCAATTCTTTTACATATGTATGCTCAGGTGCCAAGACCACATAAGACACACCAAAGACAGTATCCACACGTGTTGTATACACTTCAAAAGTTTTATCAATTTTAGGCACATAGAACGCAAATTGTGTACCTTCACTACGCCCAATCCAGTTTCTTTGCATTGCTTTTACACGATCTGGCCATTGATCTAATGTATCTAAATCTTCTAGTAAACGATCAGCATAATCAGTGATTTTTAAGAACCATTGTTTCAAGTCCTTTTTCACCACATCATTGTCACAGCGCCAACATTTTCCATCGATGACTTGTTCATTCGCCAATACTGTATGGTCATGTTCACACCAGTTTACTTTGGCTTCTTTTTTATAAGCTAAGCCTTGTTTATAGAATTGTTGGAATAACCATTGTGTCCAGCGATAGTAATCTTCTTTACAGGTCGCTACTTCACGGCCCCAATCATAGGATAAGCCCAACTCTTTTTGTTGACGTGTCATATTGGCAATATTATCCAATGTCCAATCTTTTGGAGACACACCATGTTTAATCGCTGCATTTTCCGCAGGCATACCGAAGGCATCCCATCCCATTGGATGCAAAACGTTAAATCCACGCATTTTTTTAAAGCGCGCCACTACATCACCGATAGAATAGTTACGCACATGCCCCATATGTAAGTTACCAGATGGGTATGGGAACATCTCTAATACATAATATTTTTCTTTGTTTGGATCATAATTAGTTTTAAAAACACCAGACTCTTTCCAGTATTTTTGCCATTTCTTTTCAATATCTTGTGCCACGTATTTCTCGTACATGCTATGCCTCCTCATTCGTATGCATTAATACTTTTAAGTATACTTCAAACTTTAGCCTTTAGGCAAAGGCTTTTTTCTTTTGTAACAATTACAGTTTCTGTTTCCTCAGGCTGTTTATCCTGTTTCTTAAACTTTAACACAATTTCTTTACCATCTTTAGAAAACTTGGTTACTTCTGATTCCTCAGTATGTTTAGATTTCTTTTTATGTTTCTTCTTATCTTTTTTCTTACCTTTTTTCTTATCTTTCTGTTTCTCTTGCTTTTTGTTTTCCTTTTCAGTTTCTATTTTCTGAGTTTTGGTCTCTAAAAGTGCCTGCTCCTTTTCAACAGAATTTGCACCATCCAAAGCCAAGCTTAGCACAGGCCAGACATCTTTTGATTCAAAACCTTTGCGCCAAGCAGCTACACCAGCTAACTGTAACTCTTTTACAAGGCTTACTTTATAGCCTAAAGACTGTGGGTCTTCAAACCAAATTTTTGTAAGTGTCCCCTCATATGGTTTCTTTTCATCATATATACCATAAACACCATTTTTATTTGTTAACGTCAAATAGTTGCCTTTTAATCGATCGTCCCAACGCATCACATCTCTGTACTCGCGCTCTAAATCCAGCGCTTTTGTCATGGATAGAGTTTTACTTTTCGCTTTTCCTTCCCAATCCCCTTTTACAGGTACAGCCCACTCACGCATATAGAATGGAACTCCTAGTACAAGTTTTGATGAGGGTACTTCTGAGATCATTTTTTCTGTATGCTTCCTTACCCATGGATAGGAAGCAACGGGGCCCGCTGTATCACTAGATGCCCAAGTTTCATCATAAGCCATTAAAACCACATAATCTACAGAATCAGCATAAGCCTTACGATCATACACTAAGGACCAATTTTCACTATTAGAATACCCCGTGACATCAATAGAACTATGTAAATTATAATCTCTTAATCCTTTTGCAAGAAAATCCACAAACTTGGTTAGCTGTGCTTTATCTTTATAATGTACATTTTCAAAATCAAAATTATATCCATCATACCCATACTCTGTAGCATAATTAATAAGACCTTGTTTGTATCGTTCCCACATCGATTCATTAGCAAGGATTTTACTAGTCATATCTGGGTCGAATTGGTTTGTAATCAAGGGCCATACACGATAGCCTTTTTCCTTATAACTATTCACATAGTCATGAGATAGCTTAGAACTAGCTTTTAGACCATACGTAGTCAATTCAAACCAACTTGGAGACATGATTGATGTACCATTCTGCACATACTTTGTATCATACGCCGTTTCTGATACTATAGGATCAAATACCATAGTAATAGGTAATGTAACTTCCTGTTTCTCTGGGACATGTAACATAGGACCTACATATTGTGTAGGTGCTACTGTTGTTGTATTGGAAAGTGCTGGAAAAGGAATATGAATTGTTGCCTCTGCTACTTGATAGGAAGCAGCCAAGCTAAATACAGATATTCCTAGCACCATGTGTTTCATAAAATGTAAATGTTTCATAATCGCTCCTTTTAACTTTTTTATTATATCATATTCGGTCCATATATTGGGAACACTATACTATTTCTCTTAAATTTATGGTACACTACAAAAGTAGGATTTATTAGAAACATAGTGTACAGAAATAATAGGAGGTACTATGTATCAGTATTTATTTTTTATTGGAGGCTTTCCTGTAAGAGCCTATGGTTTACTCCTCGCATTAGGTATTATAAGCGCTGCTATTGTGGGCTACTTCATTATGAAAAAAGATGGTCGTGGTTGGGAAAAACATATGGTAGACTTTACCATTACTGTCGCTATCGCTGGCATCATTGGTGCTCGACTATGGGATGTATTCTTCTTCGACTGGGGATACTATCACAATCACTTATTGGAAATCCCTTATGTGTGGCAAGGTGGCATGGCTATCCAAGGTGGCGTATTATTAGGTGCTATTGCAGGGATTTATTATTTAAAGAAACAACAGGTAGATCCTTGGGCATTTGCTGATTTATTTGCACCAGCCCTTATGGTAGGTCAATCTGTAGGACGTATGGCGAATGTTATGAATGGTGATGCCTTTGGTCACCCTACCGGGGGAAACTTTGGTATTCTTTATCCAGAAACTACCTTGGCATACCGTACCTATGGTAATCAACCATTATGGCCTGCTGAAATTTGGGAAGGTCAAGTAGATATTATTTTGTTTGTTATCCTACTATTGGCTAACGTGTTCCCTCATAAAAAAGGTCAAATCTTCTGCTTATATGCATTCTTGTATTCTGGCTTACGATTCTTCTTAGAATTTTTACGTGGAGATTATGTGAATCTAACATTAGGATTTAAATCTGCACAAGTTACCAGCTTAATAGTAATGGCTGTATCCTTCGGTATCTGGCTCTACCTTCATTATAAAGGAACAACAGATACACATGTATTCCCTACAGGGAAAAGCAAAAAAGGAAAATAATAGATTCTATTACCTTCCATACATCGTGATAGACGTAACATCAATATAATAACATATCTATAAGAAATACAAAGAGGAAAGAATGTCATGACGACTTCTTTCCTCTTTTTCATATTTATAAGACTTCAATTATTACAAAGTTCCCTTACCTTTGTACATCTAAAGCACTATACCTATTGGTTACCAATTCATGAATTAGGATAGTAACTCTTCATTCGCAATTAATGCATCTAACTCTTCTAAAGCACGTTGCGCAATTAATGCATTCTTTTCTTTTTTCTTACGTACTTTAGCTCCCCAAGGCTCCATGATACCGAAATTTACATTCATTGGTTGGAAATTAGAACCTTCATAAGCACTGATATAATGACTCAACCCACCAAGCGCTGTTGTTTTTGGGAATGTAACAAATTCTTTATCCTGTAACATACGTGCCACTTGGATGGCTGCCATCATACCCGCCGCTGCTGATTCTAAATAACCTTCCACACCTGTCATTTGACCAGCAAAGAACAATCGTGGGTTAGATTGCAATTGGAATGCGTGGTTTAACAGCTCTGGAGAGTTAATATAGGTGTTCCGATGCATCACACCATAGCGAATAAATTCTGCATTCTCTAAACCTGGAATCATTTGGAATACTCGCTTTTGTTCGCCCCATTTTAAATGCGTTTGAAAGCCCACTAAATTGTACATAGTAGCTTCTTTGTTTTCCTTGCGCAACTGCACTACTGCATGCCACTCAATATTGTTCCGTGGATCTACAAGACCAACCGGTTTCAAAGGTCCATAGCGCAATGTATCTACCCCACGGGATGCCATAATTTCTACAGGCATACAACCTTCAAAATAAATTTCTTTTTCAAAATCTTTGGGTTGTACCACATCAGCTGTAGTCAGAGCTTCATAGAAAGCATCATATTCTTCTTTCGTCATAGGGCAGTTTAAATAGTCTGCATCCCCTTTATCATACCGTGAGGCTGCAAATACTTTATCGTAATTCAAAGACTCTGCTGTTACAATAGGGGCTGCTGCATCATAGAAATAAAAATCTTTAGAACCTGTTAACTCTTTAATCCTGGTCCCTAATGCTTCTGATGTGAGAGGCCCACTTGCAAAAATAATAACACCTTCTGCCGGAATCTCAGTCACTTCTTCATGAATCACCGTGATTAATGGGTGTTCTTTAATACGTTCTGTGACCCTTTTGCTAAAAGCATGACGATCTACGGCCAAGGCACCACCTGCTGGAACTTGAGTAGCATCGGCAAATTCCATAATTAAGGAGTCTAAGCGACGCATTTCTTCTTTCAAAAGGCCCACTGCATTTTCTATGGTATTTGCACGCAAGGAGTTAGAGCATACTAACTCCGCAAATTGATCTGTGTGATGAGCCGGCGAAGACACCTTCGGGCGCATTTCATATAGGTGCACAGGAATGCCACGTTTAGCCAATTGATAGGCTGCTTCTGAGCCAGCTAGGCCAGCTCCAATAATAGTTACAAACTCTTTCATTCTTTATCTTCTTTCTTTGTTCTAGGTTTACGTTTTGGTCTTGTTTCACAGTCAGGATTGGAACAAAACTCTTTTTTATTGCCATTTTTATATACTTTTTCAGCCATTAAGCTACCACAAACGGGACAGGTTTTATCGATAGGTTTATCCCACATAGTAAAATCACAAGAGGGGTACCCTTCGCAACCATAAAAGACACGACCTCTCTTAGATTTACGTTCTAAAATTTCATGAGATTTACATTTAGGACATGTAACCCCTGTGCTAACTGTAATGGATTTAATATTTCGACACTCTGGAAAGTTAGAGCATGCTAAATATTTACCATAAGGTCCTAATTTATAGACCATATCATGTCCACATTTTTCACAAAGAATGCCACTCTTCTCTGCTTCTATTTCTACCTTTTCAGCCGATTCAGCTGTGTATAATTCTTTCTCGAAGCTTTCATAGAATGAATGGATCACGGCTTCGTAGAAGTTAGTCCCTTGTGCAATATAGTCTAAATCTTCTTCCATAGAGGCTGTAAATTTCATATTAATGAACTTTTCAAAGTGAGTTGTTAAAAACTCCACCACAGCAAATCCCAAGTCTGTAGGAATAAACTGTTTATCCTTACGTTCCACATAATTCCGTTTTAAAATGGTATCAATGGTCGCTGCATAGGTACTTGGACGACCAATTCCTTGTTCTTCTAATACTTTAATAAGACCCGCCTCAGAATATCGACTTGGAGGTTGCGTAAAATGCTGTATACCACCCATAGAGACAGGCATAATAGTTTGCCCTTCCTCTAGAGCTGGCAATATATGGTCATCTTCTTTTTTAGCTTCCTCATAGACTTCTGTAAAGCCTTTAAATAATACACGATTCCCTGAAGCTTTCAACGTATACTCATCTACATGAAAGTGCATAGTTACTGTTTCACTTTTCTGTGGAGCCATTTGACTAGCTAAAAATCGATTCCAAATCAAAGTATATAATTTTAGCTCATCACTAGTTAAATAGGACGCTACTGCTTTAGGTGGTAATTCCAACATAGTAGGGCGAATCGCTTCATGCGCATCTTGTGCATTTGCCTTTGCTCCAAATACATTTGGTTTACTCGGATAAAACTCCTTCCCAAAAGTCTTAAGAATATAAGCTTTAGCCGCTTCTTGCATTTCCTTCGATATCCGAGTGGAATCTGTACGCATATAGGTAATCAAACCTACGTGACCATAGCCACCAATTTCTTTACCTTCATATAAATGTTGCGCAGCAGACATAATACGCTTTGCATTCATATTCAGTTTGCGTACACCTTCTTGTTGCATCGTAGACGTCGTAAATGGAGCAGGTGCTTTACGAGTACGTTGCCGTGATTCTACAGAAGTAACTACACTTTCACGGTCACGAATAACGCTTAATACGGCATTACTTTCTGTTTCATTGGAAATCGTTAACTTTTCATTGCCTTTGTGCGTCACTACCACATCAAATTGTTCATTCTTAGTGGTTTGATACACCCCTTCGATAGTCCAGTATTCTTCTGGAATAAATGCTTGGATCTCTCGTTCCCGATCACAGATAATGCGTACGGCTACGGATTGAACACGTCCAGCACTAAGACCTTTGCAAATCTTTTTCCACAGCAAAGGGCTTAATTTATAACCTACAATACGGTCCAATACACGACGAGCCTGCTGAGCATCTACCATATGCATATCAATCGGTCTAGGTGTTGCTATCGCCTCTTGAATTGCATGCTTAGTAATCTCATTGAAAGTCACCCGACATGGTGTAGTTCCATCTATATTCAAAATATGGGCTAAATGCCAAGAGATGGCCTCTCCTTCACGGTCAGGGTCAGTTGCCAAATACACAGCTTTTGCCTTATCTGCTTCTTTACGTAACTCTTCGATAACAGCCTTTCTACCTGGTACATTCAAATATCTAGGTAAAAATCCATTAGCAATGGATACACCCATTTGCATTTTAGGTAAATCTCTCAAATGTCCCATGCTAGCTTTTACCACATAGTCATCACCTAAAAACTTTTCAATAGTCTTTGACTTTGCTGGAGATTCCACGATGATTAAAGTTTTTCCATTTTTTTTGAAAGTCCGTTTATGTTCCATTGTAATCGGTTCTGGACGCATAACCAAAGGTCTAGACTCTGGTGCTTTGGCGCTTGATTTGACAGCTTCTTTTGTTTCTTTGTCTTTTTTCTTCTCCCCTGTAACGAAGGATCTAGTAATGGCCAAAAATCTTCCTCCTCTAAGTATGTAGTACATACCCCTGAGAGGTATGTGTAATCATTTGCTTTAGTTCTAATTGTAACAGCAATGTATGAAGATTTGATAAAGGCAGTTGTGTGGTATGTACTAATTCTTCTATCGTCGTATTTCCACCAGGATTCATAGCCTCTAGCACACGTTGTTCCTCTTCATTCACTGTGTTTACTTTTTCACTATTCATGTTACTATACTTTGCGACTTTTTGCCAACCATATTCATGCAATACTTGTTCAGGATCTGTTAAGACAGTAGCCCCTTGCTGAATGAGCCAATGATTTCCATCACAAGTATGTGTCAATACATTCCCTGGTATGGTAAACACATCTCTTCCTTCATTTATCGCCATATCAGCAGTAATCAAAGAGCCACTACTAGCTTTTGCCTCCACCACAATGGTGCCTCTCGTCATACCACTAATAATTCGATTTCGAGAAGGAAAGTGATGGCTCTTAGCTTGTATATGAGGTCCATATTCAGAAAGTAGCAATCCATCTTTTTCTAAAATTTCTAAAAATAAATTCCGATTCGTTCTTGGATAGGTTACATTTAAACCACAGCCCATGACGGCAATCGTTGGAGTTTGTCCTTGCAAAGCTCCTTCATGGCTAGCACGATCGATTCCCATAGCGCCGCCACTAACAACGATAATACCTAAGTTAGATAAAGCACGGCCAAAGTATCTAGCTACTTGTACACCATAAGAAGAGCACTTTCTAGCGCCTACCATTGCTAACGAACGATCCATATGCTGCAACACTTCTATATTTCCACGCCCATACAACACTCGGGGACTATTATAAATCTCTAGTAACGATTTAGGATAGTAAGGAGATTCCCAAGTAATCACATGCATATGAAAGCGCCCTAAATCTTCTTCTAATTGTAATAGAAATCTTTCATTGATCGGGCGACGAATTTCGTCAAACAATTCATATTTACAACCTAACGATGGTTCTACATTGTGATGTAACACATGGTGCCAAGCTTCCTTTGCGCTTTCATAATAAGTAAATAAATTTCCTAAACTAACATTTCCTAACCCTACCACATGTTGGAGAGCACTCGCATAGATTTCATCTTTCATTTACAATCCCTCCTGTACTTGGCGATAACTTAAGGCCTCTGCCACATGCTCTGAGGCAATCCACTCAGAATCTGCTAAATCAGCAATCGTTCTTGCTACTTTGATGATGCGGTCATAGCTACGTAAACTTAAATGCAATGTAGTAAAAGCTGAATCTAGTAAATTTTTAGCTTCCTCAGAAAGTTTCACATAGATTTCAATATCACTATGACTTAAATGTGAGTTCACGCTGATACTCGTACCCTTGTACCTTTTAGTTTGCATAGCTCTCGCACGAATTACACGGTTCCGTACTTGCTTCGTACTAACTTGATTCTTTGGTGCATATATCTCTGTTAACGTAGGCCGTTCTACAGGAACTACAAGATCCATCCTGTCTAAGATAGGACCTGATAACACTCTTTGATATCTTTGAATTTGTGTCGCTGTACATGTGCATCGATGATCTTCTTCCGTTCCAAACCATCCACATGGACATGGGTTCATAGCCATGACAACAATGCAATCACTGGGATAGGTCGTTGCCATTCCAATGCGTGCAATAT
Organism: uncultured Veillonella sp.; assembly: GCA_963522415.1. Lineage (GTDB taxonomy): Bacteria > Bacillota > Negativicutes > Veillonellales > Veillonellaceae > F0422. Next base: position 35,274 of record CAUQZV010000007.1, read on the forward strand.
GTACTTGTCGTTCTTCTAAAGGTTGTCGCAATACCTCTATAACAGGTCTACGAAATTCTGGAGCTTCATCCAAAAATAAAACACCTTTATGAGCCAACGTAATCTCCCCTGGTTTCGGTGGTTGTCCCCCTCCTGCCATGGCCACTAAGGTGCTTGTATGATGAGGACTCCGAAACGGTCGTTCTTCCATTAATCGACCACTTTTTAATAAACCCATCACACTGTATATACGGCTTACCTCTAGTTGTTCCTCCCTTGAAAGAGGTGGCAATAAAAAAGGCAATCGCTTTGCTAACATAGTTTTGCCTGATCCTGGAGGTCCTGTCATCAATAAATGATGACCACCTGCTGCTGCTATTTCTAAGGCTCTCTTTGCCATCACTTGTCCTTTTACATCTTGTAAATCTAGTATTTCCAACCTATATTTTGACGGTGCAATCGGGACCTGTACACACAGCTTTTCTTTCTTTTCAGGATGCTCTACTAGTTCAACAACTTCAGATAGAGTAGATAAACCATACACTGGCATAAAGGAACCACTAGTCGCCTCATCGTGATTTCCTAGCGGTACAATAATATCTTCTACCATAGGAGTACAACTATGGTCATTCCCTAACTCCTGATTTGTTACTCCCATCACCATAGATAACATACCCATCACGGGTTGCAAAGAACCGTCTAAAGATAGTTCGCCTATAAATACATGGTGATTCCATTGTATAGACTGCTTTTTCTTATGTTTACCTTCCTGTTGGGCTGCTAAAATTCCCATGGCTATGGCTAAATCTAAAGATGATCCATCTTTTCGAATATGTGCAGGCGCCAAATTGACCACGATTCGTTTCATAGGAAACTCAAAGCCTCCATTTTTGATAGCCGATCGGACTCGCTCTTTTGCCTCTTTTACAGAGGTAGCTGGTAAGCCAACAATATCAAAACTTGGTAAGCCTGGGCTAATATCTACTTCTACGGTCACCACATAGCCATCAATACCACTCACACATACTCCATAGGTTTTTGCATACATAGTTCTCCTCCTATCTTATAAATGACATGCTTTCATATGCCGTAATTCAGGATCTCCTGCTTGAGGTATATATACTTCTATCACATCAAATCGTATAGATTCATACTCTATATCACGAGTTGCCAAGAACATAGATATAACATGACGTATGTGTTGTTTCTTTTTCCAGTGCACCGCCTCGCAGGGCATTCCATAGGTTTGGGTACGTCTCGTTTTCACTTCTACTACAATAAGTATATTTTCTTTTTTAGCGATAATATCTACTTCACCGAATCGATAGCGTACATTTCTTTCCAATACATCATAGTCTTGTTTTTTTAAATACTTTGTCGCTAGATCTTCTCCGTATCTTCCTAATTCAATGTGGTTCATAGGCACCTCCTTAGTTCTACATTACTTTCATTACGAAAGAATGTAAACGGGGCACCCCACACTGTTAGGAGTGTACTCCTCTAAGAGTGTTATAATCCATATACAATTATCGATATGCAAAAAGCATTCTCATAGAATCATCTATAAGAATGCTTTTATAAAACAATATACTATTATTTATCACCAATAGAGATGACAGATAAGATATTACCTGTAAGCCTATACTAGGCTAATACTCTACAGTTTATATTTCTTCCACAGGCTTACCTGCTACAATGGATTTAATCGGTTCAAAACTATGCCGATGCAATGGAGTAATGCCTAAGTCTTTGATAGCCTGCTTGTGTACATCTGTATAATATCCTTTATGGATAGCAAAACCAAACCCTGGATACTCTTTTTCCATAGATTCCATGAAGCGGTCCCGCGTTACCTTCGCTATAATGGAAGCGGCGGCAATAGACGCACTTTTCGAATCCCCTTTTATCAAAGATTCTACTGGTACCTTTAAATCTGGTAATTTCATGGCATCCGACAAGACAGCTTCTGCCTGTACTGGCAAATTGCGTATGGCTTCATACATAGCTTGTCGCGTAGCTTCATAAATATTGAGTGTATCAATGACTTCCGCCTCATAAGACACACAGTGTACAGCTACTGCCACTTCCATGATTTGATCAAATAAGGCATCCCGCTTTTCTGGTGTTAGTTTTTTAGAATCATTCAAACCTACTAACTTGCAATGAGGTGGTAAAATAACCGCTGCTACCGTGACTGGGCCTGCAATCGGGCCTCTGCCCACTTCATCAACGCCAGCTACTAAGAATTTTCCTTCTTCATAGAAGCTATCTTCATAGGCATACATGGCTTCTAACCGTTGTTGCTCTTCTAAGACCTTTTTCTGTTTTCGTAAATACACACCCGCTGCGTTCTTAACAGATTCACGAAAATCTTCTAATGCCCATTGCACGTAGTCAAAAGGGCATTCCCCTTGCAACAGTTCCTTAATTTCTTTTACTTTCAGCTGGTGAAAGTCATTCTTCGTCAACATAGTACGGTTCCTCATCGACGCCATCAAAGGTGATGTATCCTAATTTATTATTTCGATAATCTGTTAAAATCACACGGCGCACTTTGTCATAGTCCACGACGCCACCGCTTACTAAACACCCACGACGACGGCCAATAGCCTCTAACATAGTATCTACGGATGTACGCTCCTCTTCCGTCAATTTATAGCGTTCATGCAGTAAAGTAGGTTTATGTTCTTCTAAATATGCCAAGAGCTGCTTAATAACAGAATCTAAATCATACACATCATCAGAAATCGCCCCTGTCATCGCTAACCGTGCGGCCGCTCGTTGGTCTTCAAACTTAGGCCACAACACACCAGGCGTATCTAAGAGTTCAAGATTTTTGCCTACTTTCACCCATTGTTGACCCCGTGTATGCCCCGGTTTATTGGCAGTACGTGTCGCAGCAGAACCAGCCAATTTATTGATTAATGTAGATTTACCTACATTGGGGATTCCCAAAATCATAGTGCGCACGGTACGACCTTTGATGCCCTTTTTCAACCATCTATCTATAATTGGTTGCGCTAAAGATTCTACTGTTTTTACTAACTGTTTATTACCTTTACCATTTTTAGAATCAATAGCAATGGCATGAATACCTTCACTTTTGAAGAACTCAATCCATTCCTTTGTAGCCTTTGGATTTGCCAAATCACATTTATTTAAAATCACTACATGTGGCTTATCGCCGATCAATTCACGGATTACAGGGTTCGCACTACTCCGAGGAATCCGTGCATCTAGTAATTCGATAACCACATCTACTTTCTTTTTATGTTCCGTAATCATGCGAGTGGCTTTTGCCATATGGCCTGGGAACCACTGCACCACTGGAAAAATTTCTTGACTCATATTTCACCTATTCGTCTATTATCTATATCATATACTTATGGAAATAAAAAAAGGCTAGCCATAGACTTACGTCTCATGGCTAACCCTTTTAAATTAGCGTTTTTCGCGAATACGAGCAGCTTTACCAGTAAGGTTACGTAAGTAGTACAATTTAGCACGACGAACGATACCGCGACGAGTTACTTCGATTTTTGCTAGACGTGGGCTGTGAAGTGGGAATACACGTTCAACACCAACGCCAGAAGCGATACGACGAACTGTGAAAGTTTCACGAACGGAACCACCTTGACGGTTGATTACCAAACCTTCGAAAACCTGAATACGCTCACGGCTACCTTCCACAACTTTTACGTGTACTTTTACAGTATCACCAGCGCGGAACTCAGGAATGTCAGAGCGAAGCTGTTCTTTTTCTAATACATCAATAATATTCACGATTTTTCCTCCTATTTTGCAGACGTTCGTTACTTACACCTTATAAGCAGAGGACCATCTCAAATTAACAGTATTATTCTATCATAAAAGAAAGTTTTTATGCAAGTAGGAATTTTAGGGAAATCTAAATAAGTATCTCAGATTTATTTGTAATTTATTAATTTTTAATATGTATTCTTCAATAATTTCTTTATCAATCCAAAATCAAAATATTTAAGAAGACATGCATTTAACGAAAGTTTTTATTTCATGCAAAGCCTTTATACACCTATTATCACGGTATGAAGTTTCTTTTAGAAATTAAGTTTCCTATTTATTATTTATTATTTATTATTTATTATTTTTTATCCAATTATTCATACTGCTATTTATAATATTCCCTTCATAATTAGTACAATTTTGCTCAATATCATAATACGAAGTTAAAAGTGATTGATTATTTTCATTTAAACTATCATATATATCACTACTAATGATAATTGGCTCCCTTGAAAATCGCCCAGCCTTATTTGCTAGATGACAAGCATTATTTACGACACTTCCCATCCAAACAACATCATTAATTGAACTTCCCTTATAACCCGCTTTAATCATTAATGCCCTACCATAATCAATGCCAATTCCTACTGATATAGTTTGATAATTTTTTTTACCCAATTTCGAGTTCAATAATTTCACTAAACTATTTATCTTAGCTGCAACAGAAAACACACTGTTAATATTTGATTTTATAGGTATTTCAAAAATTCCCCAAACGCAATCTCCATGAATACTTACCTCTCTACATTGAGAATTAGAGGATATTATTGCTACACATTCAGATATAAAACTTCGATATATTTTTGCAAGTGTTGGTCTCTTGCATTCCTCTATTAGTTTTGAAGAGCCCACAACATCAATAAATAATGCCGTTACATTAACATAATATCCATTATTGTAGGTTAATGAATTTCTAGATGGAACTATATTATCTTTATCTTCATAATTAGAATTATTAGAATCTAAAATTTCCTGAATTCGCTCTGCACTCTTTTCAATATCATAAACCAAATGATTCTTCACTTCCATATAATCCTCCCCTTTTTAAATTGAAAAATATCCAATACCTAGAAGTAATAATATCAATATAACTCCTAGACCCATGTACTTCATACCATCATTATAATATATAAATTTTTGATTGCATATATCTGCACATATATAAATCTGCCTACTAAGATCATCTTTTAATTCTTCTTCTCCTAAAGATTTTATATTAGATCTATATAAATCTATTTCACAACTTATTATATCACCAAAATATATATTTGATTTATAATCTGAATGATAGTGATGTTTTTTATTATTTAATCGAGCATATAAAACTAACCCCCAATAATATATTCCCATAGTAAAAGTCAACCATGATACAACAGTAAAAATCAAATAGAATCTTGCAAAACATACATTTTCACTATAATAAAATATCGTCCAAATCTGAATAATTTTACAAATTGAATCACTGGCAAAAAGCACTGTAGCTATAACTCCTACCAAAGCAAGAATCGTAGTTGTTTTGGTATCACAGTTTTTTATCCACTCTTGATTTTGTTCTAATATCCAACAAAGCCTTTCAACTGAGATTTTACTTGATTTATTCATTCACTTTTTCCTTAATTATATAATTATAATAAAAAGCATTAGTAGTAAATTATTAAAAACTGGAAAAAATATATAGCAAATTATTCACTATGATCTACGTACAACCTTCCTCCATAATTCTGGATAATTATTACTAGTCCGCGAATTAGAAAGATAAAAATTGACTTTACAGACTTTTTATAAATATATAAAAATTTATCATATATTATATTTTATTAATAAACACTGATATAAAGAAATTTTTTCAAAAACTTCTTCTATCTTTATTGCAATCCTTTTTTGCTCATTTAAGGAAGGAATCGGTACAACCGCCTTGTAAAGCTGCTTATCATTTATAGCTGGGTAAGCAACACCTTTTGAATTTTCTGCTAAATTAGCATATTTATCAAAGCTTGGGCTTAAAAGGTAGTAGAACAAATATTTATTTAAGATCCCTTGATGACACGTCATAGCCGCAAATCCTGTGCTCGCTATAGTGTCACAGGAATCAACTTTATCAACAATGCACATATTATGTAAATATGGTCTAACAGTAGAATATAAAATATCCCCTACATCAACAATACGCCTAGCTCTAGAGGGAGCATTTTCGATGTTAGTATATTTTTTAAAATTAGTTAACTTCTGATTCATATTATCTATTGAACCTATATCTATATATGAAAACTCTACATCCGGTTTTTTTTGACCTCTATTATACACAATATTATTTAATCGTACCCAGCACCAACTATCTGGAATATCAAATGGAATCTCATCTTCTTGAATCGGCGGTAATGCTTTTTGTTTTTTTATTTGTCCAGATTCTATTAACCGTTCTTTTTCTAGCGAAATCTTTTCAATAAGAACCTGTGTAGATTCCTCTTCATCTCTTTGTTTACAGAGTTTACCTTGTATCGCTTCTTTTAAGATTGATTTTTGCAGTTCCTTTGGAAATTTCTTATTTAATTCATTGAGTTTTTTCCAGGCATTTTCGTATCTATCTATTACAGGGAAAATTGCTTCTATTTTTTCTACTATACGTTTTTGCTCTTTTAGTGGTGGTAAAGGAATATATAAGTTAGATATACTCTTACCATTTAAAGTTTTACCTTTTATAGCATTTTTATAATCCCCCCACTGTACCATGGTTGGCAATAAATAAAACAAGTAATTTCTAAAAGAATTATTTAAATCTACATATGGCAATATAGATATAATAGCCTCATTATGTACAGCATCTACATCTAATATTGAAGTTCTACCAACGGTAAGTTTAAAGCTCATAAGAAGGGTTCCTGCCCGTGAAATTCTAGCAAACTTTTCATTTATTGCTTTTATGGAGACCAATTCTTTTGACATTTTAATAGATCCATACTCAAACATATCTGAAATAGATACCCATGGTATATCGCTTCCCCACCATTCTGGTTCAGCTCTAGGCGGTGTTTTTCCCATAAAATAATTAATTACACTTCCTAATTTAACCCCTTTCCATGATCCAGGTATCTCAAATGGTATTTCTTCTTCTGTAATTTCAGGTAGTGGCTTTTGTTTTTTTAGTTTACCTGCTTGTATTAAAGCTTCTCTTTCTTCTTGAATTAATTGATAGAGTTCTTCACCTGTACCTTCTTCTGGTCTTTGTTCAACTAATTTTCCTTCAATAGCTAGCTGAAGTATACTATTTCTTAATTGTTGAGGTGTCATTCTAACTCCCTCCCTAATAGAGCAGTTATTTCTTCTAACACTCTATCGATTTCAGCATTCAAACTAGCACGTTCTTCTTGATACTTTTGAATCAAATCGTGAGGTGCCAGAATCATTTCTTCTTCATGTGGATATCCACACAGATCTAGATTATAGCTATATTTACCTTCTAACTCTTCTTTGGTGTATTTCTTAGCTTTATCAAAACCTTCTTCTTCAATTTCAGTTCGGTTATCCCACCACTCCATAACTGGTTTAAAATGCTCCAATTTCATAGGTTTTGTCTTGGAAAAATGTTTATATCCTTCCGGCATATCCAATCTATACACCCAAGTTTCTTCCGTTTTCCCTGTATTATCAAAAAAAAGAATATTTGTAGTAATCGATGTATAAGGACTAAAGACGCTGGATGGCAACCGAATAATCGTATGGAGATTAAATTCGTTAAGCAACTTTTTCTTTATATTAACTTTTGCGTTATCAGTACCAAATAAGAAGCCATCAGGCAATATAACTGCGGCTCTACCTTGAGCTTTTAAACGATACATAATGACAGACATAAACAAATCTGCCGTCTCAGAGCTAGCTAAATCAGGTGGAAAGTGACTTTTTACATCATTTTTTTCTGATCCACCATAGGGTGGGTTCATCAATATCACATCAAATTTATCTTTATCCGTATAATCTAATACATCTTTCAACAATGCATTATCATGAAATATACGGGGGATATCTATATCATGAAGTAATAAGTTAGTGATTGCTAGCATATATGGGAATTGTTTCTTTTCAATACCATATACCGATGATGAAAATAACTTTGCCTCTGCCACTGTGGTTATCTTTTTTTGTAGCTCTTTTAGCCAGCTTGTTAAGAACCCCCCTGTTCCGCAAGCTAAATCAGCCATCACTTCACCAAATTGTGGTTGAATCATAGTCGCCATAAACTCTGTGACTGCACGAGGTGTATAAAACTCGCCACTAGAGCCTGCACTTTGTAATTCTTTCAGAATGGTTTCATAAATGTCCCCAAATGCATGACTTTCATTGTAATCACCAAAGTCAATCTCATCGATGACGTTAATAACTTGTCTAAGCAACACCCCATCCTTCATATAGTTATTAGCATCGGCAAATGTTGTTTGCACTATCGATTTTTTAATCGGTGTATTGGCATCTACTGGCAATGTTTTCAGCGTAGGAAATAAGGTGTTATTAACAAATTGTAGTAATGCATCTCCTGTTAAGGCTCTACCAGATTTATCATCATGGGCCCAATGCATCCATCTACATCCTTCGGGGATGATAGATACATAGGTATCCTCGTTCATCTCTCAATCCGCTTCTTTTGTATCATATACTTTCAAAAAAAGCATCCACACAATTTGTTCGATACGTTGCGCATCACCATTGATGCCCGCATCATTGCGCATAATATCTCGCAAGCGTTTGATAAATCCTGATAAATTACTCATTTGTTATATTGCTCCATAATTATAAATTGCATTTTGTAAGTCGGTGATTGCGTTCATATAACCCTCTTTTCCACCAAAATAGCTAACTATTTTACTTGGTTTTCCTAATTTCATAATAGGGTCAAGGCTCAACACTTCTACATTTACAACTTCAGTAATTCCTTTATTTTTATATTTTTCTAACAGTAATTCCAACACTTCTCTAGCTGGACCGCTATACTTAGTAAAAAAGTCTTGCTTCATCACATTTTCTGCACGTTCTTTTCGTGTCAGCGGTTTACGGTCAAAGGCTATATGGCAAATAAAATCAAAGTCATCTACGTCTTCCATTTGCTGTTCCTTTTTAATTACCTCTAAATCGATACCATGCTCCAATAACAGGTTTTTAAGTGTATCTTTAATATGGTCTTTACGCCATTCCTCCATAAATAGGTCTAATGTTGCATATTCATTTAAAATATTGTGTTTTGTATAATCGATGATACTTTCAGTAATTAAAAGCTTACCGCTAGGGTCATAGATAGACACTTTTTTATGTATGATTTCAACTCGGCATCCATTTTTATCTACTATAGGCTTAATATTAGGATCTATTGGGTCTGTAGGGTCCTTCTTTTTAGGCGGTTTATTTCCCCCACCTTCACCATTTGGCTTATAATCCTCATCAGGTTCTATTGGCCCATCCCATTCAGGGTCCGTAAACATACTCGTAATATTTCTAAAATCCATAACCACAAAGTGCGTTTTACCATCTTGCTCACGTAACCTAGTTCCACGTCCAATAATTTGCTTAAACTCAGTCATAGAACCAATCATTTCATCTAAAACTATTAACTTTGTCATCTTACAATCTGCACCCGTGGAAAGAAGTTTAGATGTTGTTGCTATAACTGGATATTGTGATGAAACGGAAATAAAATAGTCTAACTTACTTTTACCATAGTCATCACTCCCAGTAATCCTAACGCAATAATCTGGATTTTCTTTTACCATGTCTGCATTATGATTCACAAGGGCTATTCGCATTCTTTCTGCGGCCTCTTCCGTAGGGCAGAATACTATCGTTTTCGCCATTCTATCTGTAGATTTTAGATAGTTAGTGATTTCAGATGCAACCTGATCTGTTCTATCCTCAAGGATAATATTGTAATCATAGTCTAGATTATTGTAAATTCTATCTTCAATTATATTACCGTACTTATCCCGTTGCCCTTTAAACGGTCTCCAGCCATTGCCAATATCTGTGGTTATATTAATCACTTTAAATGGTGCCAAAAAGCCATCCTCTATACCCTCTCTTAAAGAATATGTATAAATAGGCTCACCAAAATAATGGCAATTAGAAATGTACTTAGTTTCTTTTGGGGTCGCAGTCATACCGATTTGTGTAGCCGCAGAAAAATACTCTAATATTTTTCGCCATTTCGATTCATCTTTTGCGGAACCTCGATGACATTCATCCACTATGATAAGATCAAAAAAGTCTGGTCGGAATAATTCAGAAAAATGCTCTTTATCATCATCACCGACTAACTGTTGGTACAGTGAAAAGTAAACTTGATAAGATGTAATCGTATTAGGATCATCTTTTGCAACATTAACCTTGTGAATCACTTTTTCTAGTGGTGCAAAGTCTTGTTGAATAGACTGATCAACTAAAATATTTCTATCTGCTAAATATAGTACTTTACGTTTCATCCCACTTTGCAGTAAGCGATATACAATTTGGAATGCTGTATATGTTTTACCTGTTCCCGTTGCCATAACAAGTAGAAGCCGGTCTTTTCCATGTGCAATTCCCTCAACAGTTCTATTAATCGCTACACGTTGATAATATCTCGGTGGATATGTATTTTGGGTTGAGTAGTAGGGCTGATCTATTATTTTTTTCACTGCTGGATCTAATCCGTGACCCTTATTAGATTCGATTCTGCTATTAATCTTGCTACTAATTCTTCTTCCGTCGGAAATTCATCTAAGCCCAATTCTCTTTCCATCCCTGTTAGATAATCATGTTCATAGAATCCATCTCCATTTGAACTATATGCAAATGGCACATCTAACATCTTAGCATAGTCCATAGCCTGTTGAAGTCCGTGTGAAATACTATATTTATTAGACTTCGTCTCTACGATAGCAATCGGTTTTTGCGGGTTTAAATAGAGAATATAATCAGCTTTTTTACCCTCTGCTCTAGACACTTTATTACCACGAATATTAATCATTCCATCCGTAATTCGTGTTTCCATAGTAATTTTGTTTATGTCCCACTTAGAAAGTATAGCAGGAGTAATAAACTGTAGCTTTATATCTTCTTCTGTCATTTCAATTTTACTTTTAATTGTACTCATGTTTAATCCCCCAACCTAGGACTCAAAAGAGTTAAACTGTTTTTATATCATTTTCAGAAAGAGTGTATTACATATATTTTGCACTCTTTCCCATTTAAATACACTGTTTTAATTTACCTACTATTATACTACATTTCCGTATAACTTCTATAATTATAATGTATGGAAATGTTAGTTCTATAATTAACCAATCCATATTATCATCCTAAATATATAAAAAACACCTAGCTCCGAATCCTTTCATGGAGCTAGGTGTTTTTATTTAAGAATATTAATAAGAAATTTTCAGTGTGTCCTGATCAGGAAGAGCAACGCCTTTACTCCATGTGATTTGATGGATATCATCTGCAGAAAGTCCTATTGTTTCTCCATCCTTAAATTCCACATCATCTTGCAATACATATGATGAAATTGAAGATATAAATGATAGCAATTTTCCTACTTCTTCATCGACATCTAAGATTTCAAGCTCTAATTTTCCAAAAGTTTTCATTCCGTAAGTGTAGGTAGATAGCCCATTTTTGGTCCTATATAAGCCGAACCATACCCAGGTAAAAATTGGAAGCTCCCCATCTCTAATCATCTCAGCAGATTGCATATAATAACTAGGCTCAAATACTACACCACATGTGAATACGCCAATGGCGTTTTCTTGCTTACAGCAAGTAGCCATGATTTTCGTATAAAGTATGCCCCTTGATATTAAATCTTCTTCATCCCCCAAAACACCTACAAAAATGTGAGCCTTATGAGTCTTTGTAACCTCTACAGCCTCTTCCCACATCCAATTATTTTCTGCGCTTATTTCAGCTTCTTCATTTGGTACAGGTGCAGGGAATTTACTGATTATAATGCTATACTTATCAAAATAGGTAACGATTGTATCTTCATCTTCCGTATCTTCTTTTGATAGTTCAATTTCCCAATCCGCTTTTAAATCGCTAATTAATTTTTCTTTATCCCATACATCTTCTGAAAGTAAAACACTTCCACAAAATGAGCCTACAACTTCCTCTTCTGTTGCAGAACCTTCTTCGTTAGCATAGTCAAATTCGTTATTCGTTATTTCTTTGTTCATAAGTAGGTATCCTCTCTTACACTATAGATGCGATACATCCATCATATTTTCAGCACCAATACATGAGAGCTTACTTCCCCTCCACATATTGTCGCAACCGTTCGATACGTTTTTCTGTAGCTGGATGTGTGCTATAGAGTTTGCTCATGAGCCCACTTTCACCAGTTTCAACTGTATAGTTGCGTAAGGTAATCAATGCATTATGAAGTTCAGCACCTAAGCCGATTTCATAAGCATATTTATCAGCTCGGTACTCCGCTCGTCTACCTGTGAATAAGTCAATAATGACCAAAGGCGCCTTAATGACCCACTGCATAAATAGAATTTGTAAAACTACGAGAAGATAAAAAATCTGTACAATGAATGTAATTACTGGCAGTCGTAAATATTGAATCCATAATATAACACGCGCAAAGAGTTCATACACGCGAATACACATTTGTCCCAAATAGTTCATATAGAAACAAGAGAATCCATAGGCCCCATCTTTATGGTGAATATGTCCCATTTCATGAGCCACTATACCCAGTAATTCATCATAAGGCAAGTTTATGATGGCACCCGTATTGAGACAAATTCGATTATGCCCCATCGCAAAAGCGTTGATGGAATCATCGTTTTTGATAAACCAATCGAATTGCGACATATCGATGCCCGTATGGTTTTGTATATCCTTCTGAATCATCTGTAGAATCTCTACCTCTTGCCCTAGGGGACGACGTCCCCCGTAGAGCCACATGGTAATGCGATGAAACCAAGGAATTTGCGCTAGTGCCGCCACAAGTAACACAGAGGTACCTGCTACGGCATAGCTAATATTTTCCAGGTTAATACGCACATGAAAGAGATCCATCGCTTTCATCAAAAACGGATGATCAATAGGTCCAAAGATGACTTGGTACATATACACAATGCTACCAATAATGAACAAATTGGCAAAAAATGTTAATACCGTAACAATCATAAGAGCCTACTTCAATTTGCCTAAATTACTTACTTCATAAGTCATACGCAATAATTGAAGACGATTTTGTTTCACAGCTTCGTCTTTATCCATAACCATAACATGCTCAAAGAACGTTTCAATGTATGGCACCAAGGATTCTGCAAGGCTTACCGCTTTCACATAGTCCCCTGCCTCTAAGGCATTACGATTTGTTGTATATACAGGCAATGCCGCTTTGTACAACGCTCGTTCAGAATCTTCTTTTAACAAGGATTCATCCACTCTTGTGAAAGTCACATCTTTTACCATGTTGAAAATACGTGTGTAGGCTTGCATTAATGGCTCATTTTCATCCAAACGGTTAGCTGTTAAGGCTTGTCCCAAACCTTCTGCTAGCGCTACAGTCACAGTGTCTTGGCTCAATACAATATCTACCACTTGGTATGGCATTCCTTGTTCTAACAAGATGTTTTTCAAACGAAGAATAAAGAAGTTTTCTAATTGGCCTAGTAATTCTTCTTGTTTTTCACTAGCCACGCCCAATAATTCCATCGCTTTTACCCAGATTGGACGCATGGATAAGGACCATTTGCTATCCATCAAGATGTTGATAATACCAATAGTTTGACGGCGCAATGCATATGGATCTTGGGAGCCTGTTGGAATTAAACCACGGCTGAAAGTAGCTACAATTGTATCTACTTTATCTACAATGCTCAAAATACGGCCTGCATCGGTAGCAGGTAAAATATCCCCTGCAAAACGAGGTAAGTATTGTTCAAAAATTGCTTCCCCTATGGCTGGTGTTTCACCGTCTAGTAAGGCATATTCTTTACCCATGATGCCTTGTAATTCAGTAAATTCGCTCACCATGCCTGTGGTTAAATCAGTTTTTGCAAGATGTGTAGCACGTTCTAAGGTCGCTGTATCTGCAAAGCCTACTTCCTTCGCTAATGCAGCACCTAATGTTAAGAGGCGTTCTGTTTTATCTTTCAAATTGCCCAAACCTTCTTGGAACACAATTTTTGTTAATGCCTCATAGCGACCTGATAATGGTGTTTTACGGTCTTCATTAAAGAAGAATTTCGCATCATCTAAACGAGCACGAAGCACACGTTCATTACCAGCTGCTACCACCTCTAAGGATTTGCTATCCCCATTGCGAACTGTCAAGAACATAGGAAGCAATTTTCCTTTGCCGTTCACCATTGGGAAATAGCGTTGATGGTCTTTCATTGGTGTAATGATGCAATCTGATGGCAATGCTAAGTAGCTTTCATCGAAAGTACCACAAAGAGCCGTTGGATATTCTACTAGGAACGTAACTTCTTCTAATAAATCTTCATCCCATACTACAGTAGCCCCTTTAGTTGCTGCTAATTCTGTTAATTGTTTGCGGATTGTTTCACGGCGTACATCTTGATCGATCATAATGGAATTCTTAGATAATGTATTCACATAGTCTTTTGGTTCAGCTATGGTCAATTCAGATTCACCTAGGAAACGATGTCCACGGCTTACATTCGTACTTGTTACATTAGCAAATGTCACTGGTACCACGTCTTGACCGAACAATGCTACTAACCAACGTACGGGACGTACAAAACGCTCTTCTAAATCTCCCCAACGCATAGATTTAGGGAAACTTAATCCTGTAATCAAGGATGGTAATACGTCAGATAAGACTTCTTTTGTATCTAAACCAG
>CAUQZV010000008.1:0-44682 GCA_963522415.1 uncultured Veillonella sp.
GAGCATCTGACTCTTAATCAGAGGGTCCAGGGTTCGAACCCCTGGTGTTCCACCATAGTTAGGACCGCACAGCTGTGCGGTTCTTTTGTTATATAACACCATAATTTATTGATGTAACTTTTTCAAGTTGACATCTTTTTGACATCAGTTTGACATCACTTTATTTTTTCTAAACTTGATTTCTTGAAAAATACATGCAGTTCACGGAGTAACCCCATGTTTAAATTTTTTCTATCTACCCTTATCTCTTTCATCGATACTGTATTTATGTTATTCGAATCTATCGGCATTTTTGCTTTTTCTTTAATTCTGTTCATTATTGTTCTCATCGTACTTGGATATTTCTTGCTCGCCCTATTTAATTAATTTATTGTGTACATCGTCCTATTCTTTATTCCACTCAATCTGTAACAGAAATACAATCATTCTTATACTAATTCTATACAATAAAGGACTGCCGTAACATGTATTTCTACATGCTGTGACAGTTCTTTTACTTTATAACAGCAATGCCCCTACAACACCACCTACTAACAAGGTAATGTCATAGAATATAAATGTTGGCACGCAAGTATCCCATATATGATTGTGTTGTCCATCTGCATTGAGCCCCGATGTAGGTCCCAATGTAGAATCCGATGCTGGCGAACCTGCATCTCCTAAAGCTGCTGCAATACCGATTAATAAGATGATAGCCGGTACTGAAAAACCTAAATGCAAACCCATAGGAATGTAAATGGATGCAATGACCGGAATGGTACCAAAAGATGTACCGATACCCATAGTAATTAGCAATCCCACAATAAGCATCACGATAGCCCCCACTAGTTTGGAATCAATAATAGATACTGTGGCTGATACTAAATGCTCTACAGAGTTTGTTTCTCGTAGTACATTTGCATAACCTGCAGCAATTAACATAACAAAGGCTATAGTCCCCATCATGCGAATACCACCATCGACATCTTCATCCATTTTAGACCATTTGATAAGGCCTGTAGCAAAGAATACAGCTAACCCTGCCAACGCACCAATTGGTAAAGATTTAAAATACAGTTGTGCCACAAAAGCCACTGCTGCTCCTGCTAATCCTTTCCAACAATCCGCCGTCATACGAGTTGTATGCTCTGTAGATTCTTCTTGCTCCACCGCAATATCTTCATACTCACGATTTCGACTATAGTACACAATGGCAAGTAATAATCCTACCACCATGGATATGCCACCAATCCACATAACAGAAGCTATATCGGAAATCGATACATTCACACCGTTCGCTACCATTTGATCTTTGATAATGGTCATGAATAGCAAACCAAAGCCAACTGGCAGTGATACATACGGTGCTTTCAGACCAAATGTTAAGGCACACGCCACCGCTCTACGGTCTATTTTCATACGATTCATCACCACTAATAGGGGTGGAATCAAAATAGGAATGAAGGCAATGTGCACAGGAATTAAGTTTTGTGAAAAACAGGATACAAAGGCGATGAGCAGTGTAAATGCCACTTTTTTTGTACCTACAATATTCGTAATCTTTTTAGTGACTACTGTGGCTAGCCCAGACCGTCCAATAACAATGGCTAAGGCTCCCAGTAAAATATAACTAAATGCAGTTTCAGAATTGCCACCCATACCACCGATTAAGGATTCGATGGTAGTGGTTACCGTCATCCCTCCTGCTAGGCCTGCCACCAAAGAAGCTACGATAACCGATAATAACACGTTAAATCGCAGCAAACACAGAATTGACATGGCGATGACTGATAACACTATGGGGTTTAACACTATATCCATTTAGGATCTCCTTCTTTTGTACTTACTCGGCTTGAAGCAACTGTTCTAGGTACGTCCGTTCCCACACATCTCCATAGCCATCTAATTGTTGCAATGCTATTGTACCATAGGTGTCCAAACTTTCAGAAAAAACTTGATTCACCTCTGCATTAGGATATTCGGTTTTAAGGAAACAAATAGCCCAATGCACACGACCAACTTCTTGTCCATGTTGCTCGACCACACCATGAGATCGGGCAGATTCCAAATAGGATACAGCTGTCTGCGTATCTCCTTTAATTCGGGCTAACAAACCAAGGTATGCCTCAATAGTCGGTCTTCGTCGACTTATGGTATATTGCAAGCATAATTCATAGGACTGTTGAAAATAGGTAGATGCTACTTCATATTCCTGCAATGCAAAAGCTGTCATACCCGCATTGGTGGCAAATACAATCCACGAACTATATAGCTCTGCTTTATCGCAATAGTCCAGTGCTTTTTGATACATCTCTAATGCCGTCTCTAGACGAGACTGACTTTTTTCAATATCTCCCAAGTAGTTGTAAGCAGCTGCGATATTGATAGCATATCTGCGGGCCACAGTTTGGGTTACCGAGAATAATCGTATGGATTCCTCTAGGAGGGGAATTGCCTGTTCTGGCTGACCTTCCATAATGAAAGCCAACGCTTTCAGTCTTAATATAACCCCAATCTCCTTTTTGAAATGGTACTGCTCTGCCAACGCAAGGGCCTTTGTGGTATATTGATGTATCTCTAGAACATGACGCTTTTGCAAATGGTAATAGATAAGCTCTTTGTAGGCTTTCAATGTATAGTTCGCTGCATCTTGGAGTTTACTTTCTTCTAGTAACTCTTGAAAGTATCGTACACCCCCACCTGCATCGCCTCGACTCATAAAATACTTACCAACACCATATAAATAGGGCAATTCCAAAGTCTTCATTTCCGGTGTATCACCATATAATGCATAGGCATGTTCCAAATCATCTTCAATTTCTCGCAATGCCTTCTGTGTGGCCTCTCCCATGAAATACCCTGCATAGACAGAGGATAATTCCCCTACCCCAAGTTCTGGAGAGGCATCTTTATTAAAATTTAAATAATGCATAAAAGATTTTAATTTATACATTAAAGCTTTTTGGTATTGTCCTGCTTCACGGAAATGAAATTCTAGTTGCTTATAGCGAATCATATCTTCCTTGGAGTGTGTTAACCGTTTTTCCCAGGCTTCTCCCAAATAGGCATGCAAAATTTGACGGCGATCGATAGCCATTTGATCTCGTAAATACTCTTTGCACTTGAATTGCTTTAAACTATATTGCACTTCACCATGTTGTGTACGGTAATCAATGAATCCTTTTCTTTCCAGCTCCTCTAAAGTTTGCAACAGACGCAGTTTATCCAAGCCCATATATTGTTCAATCATCCCTAATGGCGCTTCATTATAGAATAAACTGATAAACTCCGCCAATTTACGTTCTTCTTCAGATAACGTATCGCATTTCTTGCTATAGAGCAGTTCCATATCTTTGGTCAAGCCATAAATGGAGCCATATTCTTTCCATAGTTGCATACTTTCTATCAGTACTAACAGATTGCCTCGACTGACCTCCACTAATTGATCCACTATATCTGTGTCCTGTAACACAGGTTCTCGGTCTAAGATAAAAGCTCGCATCCGTTCATCTGGTAAAGGTAACAAGGAAATACTTTGCAACGCTTTCTGCTGTTCTAAACTTTGCAAGGTTCGTTGATGCATGCCTTTTACTTCCTCTACGTCAGTAACAATGATCATAAGACGTTCAGAACTATGATGTAACAGCAATAAACTCAATAAAGAAAAACTTAAGGAGTCCATCCATTGCACATCCTCAAAGATCAATGTAAAAGGAATTTCTTCTGACACCTGTTCAAGCAGATTTGATACTGCTTGGTACACTACATCAAAAGGTAATGCTTCCGTTACTTCTAAAAAGCCCAAGTCTCTAGCCATACGGCGATCTAACTGTGGAAAGATTTCATAAATACGCCGTAATTCGATGTTTTCCAGACCTTGTAATTCGATTTCTTCCAGTATCTTTCCTACAATAGGAATCCACGCATGCAATAGCAAGCCTTGTTCCTCTTCATAACATTGGCTATCTAACACACATCGGTAAGGCTCTACTTTATCTCGTATATATTCTACGAGGCTCGTTTTACCGCTTCCAGTGTCTCCTGTGATACGCAAAGCTAAGGGAGTATCTTCAAAGAAGTGCAAATACTTCTGCACCTCTCCTGCTTCTGCATCACGGCCCTTCAACATCGTATGTTCTACAAAGGACACCGCCTCTTGCTTTTGTACTTTTGATAAATGCATGGCTTCTCGAAGAGAGTTAGGTACACTTTCATCTAAATCATCTGCGTAAATACATTGTAGTTGATGGTATAACTGTTTCCTCATGGTCGTGAAACCTTGGCTCATAATCAGTTCCAAAATCGCACTAAACCGCTCTTCGTTATAGGGATCATAAGATAACAACACCGGAATGTATCTTTCTATACAAGCGATATTTTTTTCTTCAATTCCTGTATCTACTAAATCATAGACCGCCTCCATGTACATAGATTTAAGACGACTTCGTTCCCCTAAATACCAATCTTCATAAGCCTCTGCATCTTTTACATAAAACCCTTGTAAAAATTCACCTTTATAAATATCTATATATTGTTTAGGGTTCCTTTGAAATTGATGTATATCCACATAGATATGTGTCGTGGGATTCCATTGTAATACAGCGTTCCTCGGCGACACAAATACATCTGCCCCCAATAGCTTTTTTGCCTCATAAATGGCATTTCTTAAGTTTTTTCTGGCATTGACCTCCGATTTTTCCGGCCATAATAAACCGCTAATTTCATCCCGGAGGGCTACTCCTTTCACCACCATATAATAAATGAGCGCTTGTACTTTTCCATAGGTAAAAAAGATATCTTTCCCATCTACTTGTATCCGTGGTGTCCCTAATAAATGAATTTCTATCCCCATATGATTTCCTTCATTTCATTACGATGCATCTTATAACTTAGCAAGACCTAACAATCGTTGTTCTTCTGCATCTAACACCACTTCTATCTCTTCCATGCTGGAAGACAATTGTTTTACAAACTCCGTATCCTGTATAGACCCTAAATTGATTTTCACATTTAAAAAGGCGCTCTTTACAGCAGCTCTTGCATTAATCACAGCAATCATCCCATCCGTAATGGCATTGGTATTTCCTTTTACAATCACTGTTTCCGTCAAGGGTAATAAAGTATATGCTAATTTACCAATTTCATAAGGCACTAAGGCTGCTTGTTTCGTCGTACGTTGTATTTCAGCTTTACGAAATACTTTTTCTTCATCCGTTTCTTTCGGCAATCTAAACGCTTCCATCAACTTCATAAAAGCCGCACTATCCTTATTAATATACTCTACAAAGTCTTCTTTTACTTGGCACATCTTTTCTTGAATGCCCTTCATTTCCTCATGAACTGCTTCATACTTTACATTCCCTATAGTTAAATTAGCTACCATTTCAATCAAAGCCGCTGCTGTGGCTCCATTCATAGCGGCTACACTTCCACCTCCTGGTGCTGGCGCACTCGATCCTAGGTCACGAATAAACTCTAATACTGACACCTTATGTAATTCCATGAACCCTCCTTAAAACAATCCTTTAATCGTTCCTTCTATAGTCACATCCATACCAAGGGCTGCCGGTTGTTTAGGCAATCCTGGCATCACCATAATATTACTAGTTTGACATACAATAAACCCTGCTCCATTAGCAATGCGTACATCCTGTACAGTAATTGTGAAATCCTTAGGTGCACCTAGCAGTTCTGGGTTATCACTTAAAGAGTATTGTGTTTTTGCCACACATACAGGTAAGTCAGATAAGCCCCACTCTTCTAATTGAGCAATTTGCTTCTTTGCAGCACTAGTAAACTCTACACCGATGCCACCATAAATTTCTTTTACAATAGCCGTTAACTTATTAGGAATACTATCTTTCACATCGTATAAAGCAGTTGGCTTGATATCTGTTCCTTCAAGCATACCCATCACTTGTTTTGCCATATCAATACCACCGGCTCCACCTTTTTCCCAGCATTCATTAAGGCTTACATCTACACCGTAATGATCACATAATTGCAATAATGCATCGATTTCAGCTGGTGTATCCGTAGCAAATTTATTAATACTCACTAATACTGGTAACCCAAAGGCTCTCATATTGGCAATTTGTTTCCCTAAATTCACAAAGCCCCGTTCTAGTGCTTTTACATTTTCTTTGGTCAACTCTGATTTTGGCACTCCTCCATGCATTTTTAAGGCACGGATCGTAGCTACGATGACCACTGCATCAGGGAAGATATCTCCATAATGACACTTAATATGTAAGAATTTCTCTGCTCCTAAATCCGCCCCAAATCCTGCTTCTGTAATGACTACATCGCCTAATTTTAATCCTAGTTTGGTAGCAATGATAGAGTTACATCCATGGGCAATATTCGCAAATGGACCACCATGAATCAATACCGGCGTATGTTCTAAGGTTTGTACTAAGTTCGGTTTGATAGCATCTTTCATAAGTAGTGCCATGGCTCCTTCACAACCTAATTGATGAACAAATACAGGATCTCCAGATAGGTTTGTACCAATTACAATACGGCCAAATCGCTCTTTTAAATCTTCTAAATCACGGGCTAAACACAAAATCGCCATGATCTCAGAGGCCACAGTAATCATAAAATGATCTTCTCTTGGGACCCCACTCATAGGCCCCCCCATACCAATGACCACATTCCGCAAGGCACGATCATTCATATCTAATACACGTTTCCAACTAATACGCCGTACATCAATTTGTAAGGCATTACCTTGGAAAATATGATTATCTATCACAGCTGACAGCAAGTTGTTGGCTGAAGTAATCGCATGCATATCACCTGTAAAATGAAGATTAATATCTTCCATAGGTACCACCTGTGCGTAACCACCACCTGCGGCACCACCTTTTACACCAAATACAGGTCCTAAAGATGGTTCACGTAAGACTGCGATACTTTGCACTCCAATTTGTTGCAAAGCTTGGGTCAATCCAATGGTTGTCGTAGACTTACCTTCCCCTGCAGGTGTTGGCGTAATAGCGGTAACTAACACCAATTTACCATTCGGCTTATCTTGTAATCGTTCCATCGCATCAAAAGATACTTTTGCTTTATATTTTCCATATAACTCTAATTCATCTTCTGTTATATTGCATCGTTTAGCTATCTCCACAATAGGTTCCATTTGCGCCTGTTGAGCAATTTCAATATCAGTTAACATAGTTTCCCCCTCCTATCTATGGTCATACACTTGCATGACACTAACATACTAATTGGACTCTTTCTCTTAAAAACTTCTACGCTTTTTATTAGTAGTATAGTAAAGAAAGAGTCTATTATGAACATCATACAATGATTCACCTTATTTCGTCTATTAATAATTACACTGAAAGCACTTTACTTTCCTATAACAGGTTATAAAAAAACACCATATATCTATGAAAATAGTATATGGTGTTTCTTATGCTACTATTAATTATGCATGTGTGTTAGCCATAGTTTCCAAATGTTTTTGTTCTAAAGCCGACACTTCTTCATCTGTAAGTGGATGATCGATATATCTTGTTAAGTCTTCTGCTGATACTTCCTTCTCCCAACGACCTACAATAGCTGCTGCAATACAGTTACCCAACAAGTTACATACAGTACGTCCCATATCTAACACACGGTCTATTCCTAAAATTAAGGCTAACCCTTCCACTGGTAGACCAAATGCCACACTTGTAGCTGCTACTACAATCAAGGAACCACCTGGTACACCTGCAATCCCTTTCGTAGATAACATCAAAGTAATCATCATTAAGATTTGTTGATCAATAGGAAATGGGACACCGTATACTTGTGCAATAAAAACGACGGCTAACGCAGAGTACAAAGTCGAACCATCTAGGTTAAATGTATATCCCAAAGGAAGCACGAAACTTACAATATGATTCGGAATCCCCATTTTTTTCAACTTTTCCATTGCTATCGGTAATGCTGCCTCAGATGCCGCCGTAGTAAACGCTAAGATAGTCGGCTCTTTCAAGGCGAAGAATAGTTTAAATAAATTTACTTTTGTTAAAACCGATGCAATACCAAGCACAATGGTAAGGAACACAATTAATCCTGCATATAAGGTGAATACTAGCTTTAACAATGGGATTAACATTTCAAGTCCAAATGCACCTACTGTATACGCAATGGCACCAAAAATACCAAGAGGTGAAATATACATCACATAATGGGTCACTTTAAACATAATGTGAGCAACGCTTTTGGATAAGTCTACAATTTGTTTTCCTTCTTTACCAAGGCTTGCCGCTGCAATAGCAAACATACAGCTAAAGAAGATAATCTGCAACATATCTCCTCGTGCCATAGCATCTATGATATTCGTAGGAATAATGTTCACCAACATTTGTACATGATCCATTTGCCCTTTAGATGCAGCTTTATTGACAATATCCGTAGCTCCGCCACTAGCCGTCAAATTGACACCTACTCCAGGCTCTACCACATTGACTGCGAAGAGAGCAATAAACAATGCCAAAGTAGTAGCTAGCTCAAACCATAGAATCGCTTTTCCCCCAAGGCGACCTAGTTTTTTAAAATCACCTGTCCCCGCAATCCCCATCACAAGGGAACTGAATATTAAGGGTACTACAATCATCTTAATCATGCGAATAAATACATCACCTAAGGGTTTTAGTTGTTTCGCCACATCTGGTGCTACTGCACCCACTAGAACACCAGCCAAAAGGCCAATCCATCCAGATAAACCAATTTTCTTTAGCATAGAATCTCCTTTTTACATACCAATCCTTGTTAAGGTCATATAAAAAGAGGCGATGGTGTACAAGTACAGAATGTCTCTTTCAAAACCTATCCTAAAATTCTATAGACCATATTATAACAAATCGTAATTGTAGATACAATAAGTACACCTTTTGTATACAAAATACTATTTTTCTTCAATTCCATAAAATAATCAGATCTTGACATATATATTTGACAGTTTTTGGACGCTTATCATTTATACTACAGATAAAGAGTAGCAAAACTATGATACTCTCTTTCTTGTGAAGTGATGTACGTATATTATAAACTCCTCAACTCCTTTAATAGGGCCTCATAATATATGTATGCGACATAACCAGCTACCTCTACCATGCTACCTCAATGGTATGTCGCTTATAGATAGACATCCTTCATTCATATCTTTAGGTCTTCTCCTCTACTCTTCCCTACAGATGGCCTAAAGAACTCTATCAATAAATACCATGTCCATCTTTTGATGCACATGGTATTTTTTTATGCCTACATAAATGTCTTACCTTCTTGCTCGGCTACTACTATGCTATACCAAAAGAGACTGTTCAGATGCACAAGCATCCAAACAGTCTCTTCTCTATAATTTTTATTCATGTAGAAATATTAAGCTTTTTCTGCACCTACATGTTCAAAGCTTGCTTGCTCTAAAGCATCCACTTCTTCATCTGTTAATGGATTTTCAATTAACTCTGTTAATCGTTCTGCAGATACTTCATTTTCCCAGCGTCCTACAATTGCTGCTGCTAAGCAGTTACCAGACAAGTTACATACAGTACGAGCCATATCTAAGATACGGTCCACACCAAGGATCAATGCTAATCCTTCCACTGGCAAGCCAAAGGCTGCTGCTGTTCCGGCAATAACAATCAAAGATGCACCTGGTACTGCGGCAATCCCTTTAGTGGATAGCATTAAAGTTAATACCATCAATAATTGTTGTTCAATTGGGAATGGTACACCATACACTTGAGCAATAAATACAACCGCTAAGGAAGAATATAATGTAGAACCATCTAAGTTGAATGTGTAACCTAATGGTAATACAAAACTTACAACTTGGTTAGGAATACCAACTTTTTTTAATTTTTCCATAGCAATTGGCAATGCTGCTTCAGAAGCTGCTGTAGAGAATGCCAACACGATTGGCTCTTTCAACACTTTACCAAGTTTGAATAAATTCACTTTTGTAAAGAAAGAACCAATAGCAATGACTAAAATTAAGAAGAATGCTAATCCACCATATAGAGTAAATACTAATTTCATCAATGGTACTAACATACCTAGACCAAATGTACCTACTGTATATGCAATAGCGCCGAAGATACCGATAGGAGATACATACATAACATAATGTGTTACTTTGAACATGATATGTGCTAAATCTTTAGATAGTTCAACGATTTGCTTTCCTTCTTTACCAATACTTGCTGCTGCAATAGCAAACATACAGCTAAAGAAGATAATTTGCAACATATCACCACGAGCCATCGCATCTACGATATTCGTAGGAATGATATTAACCAACATTTGGATATGGTCCATTTCCCCTTTTGCTGCAGCTTTGTTAGCAAGATCTACTGCATTTCCACTAGCTGTTAGATTCACACCTACACCAGGTTCGAATACGTTTACTACGAATAAACCAACAAATAATGCCAATGTTGTAGCAACTTCAAACCATAAAATTGCTTTGCCCCCTAAACGACCTAATTTTTTAAAGTCGCCAGTACCAGCAATCCCCATAACAAGGGAACTAAAGATCAATGGTACCACAATCATTTTAATCATGCGGATAAATACATCACCTAATGGTTTCAATTGTTTAGCAAAATCTGGTGCTACAACGCCTACTAGCACACCTGCTAACAAGCCTACAACAATCCAACCAGATAAGCCCAGTTTTTTTAGTGCTGCCATAGAATCTCCTTTTTCATAATACCACCCTTAAAGCCTATACAAAAAGAGGCACAGAGTACAAGTACAGTGTGTCTCTTTTACAGACCTTACTTACAAAATTCTATAGAATTATTATATCAGATATTTTCTACTTTTACAAGATTACTTCTCATAAAATAGGGTATTTATTCATAATTTTGTGACTTTATTCTTCTTATCATTTACATTGTAATACTTGTACTAACGTTCCTATCTCCATACGGTCCGTATTGCCAGGAACTTTTATCAGTCCATTCGCCACAGTTAACGCTTTTAACCCTCCAGATGTCATACCTAAGTTAGGATACGCCCAACAAGCACCATCTTTATACACAATATTTCCTTGATAATAGCGATCAAGTGGATGCTTTCTATCTACGATTTCACCCAAATAACAAGATATCCATGGATCCGGAGATTCCTCACCCGACAGAAGTCTCAAGATAGGCGCTGCCAACAAATGAAATTGATTCATAGCCGCTGTTGGATTCCCCGACAAACCTAAGCACCATGTGCTGTGACTATCTCTTTCAATGATACCCCCAAAAGATGCAGCTCCTGGTCTCATATGTAATCGCCTATACAAAGACTTGGCTCCTAACCGTTCAAATAACTCTGGCATCGTATCGTAATCCCCTACAGAAACACCACCTGTGCTAACAATCATATCTACAGGAGCCAATGCCTCTAACATTTGCTCCAAGTGAGCAATATGTCC
The DNA here is from genome assembly GCA_963522415.1 of uncultured Veillonella sp. Lineage (GTDB taxonomy): Bacteria > Bacillota > Negativicutes > Veillonellales > Veillonellaceae > F0422. Next base: position 11,408 of record CAUQZV010000008.1, read on the forward strand.
TTCTAACTGATCCGGTGCATCTGAAAGGTGAGCAATCCCCACCACTTCAACCCCTACAGATAACAAGGTTCCTTCCAATAAATAGCGGTTAGAATTAAAAATGTGACCTGCACGCAATGGTTCTGTTGGTTCTTGTACTTCACGCCCTGTAGTTAAAATAATCACTCTGGGTTTACGGCATACGTTGACATGACCATAGCCCTGTCCAGCTAATGTACCTATTTGTTCAGCCCCTAGTACAATCCCCTTTGGTAGTAGCTTTTGTCCAATCTGTATATCTTCGCCTTCATGAATGATGTGTTGTCCTACTTCTACACGACTAGGAACTGTAACCTCCGTATCAGTTGCCCATGATAAGGCTTCTTTCACGACTACCGTATCTGCAGATTCTGGTACCATCGCCCCTGTCATGATACGTATTCCCTCGCCAGGCTCCAGTTGTCCTTGAAAGACTTCACCGGCTCCAATAGTTGCTACAATGCGATAATTCCTTGATCCCGGATTGTATCGAATAGCAATTCCATCCATAGCCGATCGTCTAAAAGGAGGGTAATTCATTTTTGCTAAAGCCGTAGCTCCTAACACCCTGCCATAGGCTTCTCCAAGGGGAATCATTTCTGTATCTCTTATATACATCCTATTTATAAAAGGAGACTTCAGTAGTTGCAAGCCTTCTTCCACTGTTACTACTTGCATTATAATAACTCCTTCACTATCCAATCTGCTAAACGCTCTATATCTTCATCGCTGAAACTAAATTGTTCGCAAATTGTATTTCCTTCTAATGTATCCTCTATATCGGTAACCACCGCCACAATATCCTCTAATTGCGGCAAACGTGTGTCTGTATGATTAGCACGCACCACTTCTATGATAGGGGCTACACCATGGCTACGACTCTCTAAGAACACCAAATCGACAGGCATTTCATTCGCCAATTGAATCAGCTGATGTTGTCGTTGCATACTTTCACCATGCACCACCATCGCATATCCATTGGGGCCCGCTATAGCCACTGCTTTCGCACCCGCTTGGCTAGCCTTCCATGTATCAGTACCTTCCATATCCATAGTAAATCCATGTCCATCACTTTTTACCATTCCCACTACGATACCTCGTTGTGAAAGTCTTTCAATCAAAGAAGTCGCCAAAGTCGTTTTTCCTGATTTAGATTGGCTAGCACTAATTGTTACAATGGGAACAGAACGCTCCCTGTTAAGAGATTTCGCTTTCGCCAATTTATAAGATAATCTAGTGTTTACATTGCTGTATAACTCAGCTTCTTCAATCATATCCATTTCCATATAAGGAATTGCATCTAATAAACCATGCATAGATACATCTTCACCGGTTAGCATTTCTTCAATCGCATCTAATACTGCCCGTTTATAGATAGCTGCCAATGGTTCATACTCTTGCAATCCTACATAGGGAACCATAGCCATTAACTCACCTTGTAAAAATGTATCAATATGTACTTCCCAAGATGGTAACCAGTGAAAGGAAAACCATGGCATATCTGCTGATACCACAATATATGCTGCTTTATTCCCCACTGAAAGTGCTGCATGTAATCCACTCAAAGGGCCTTTCATCGAAATCGAATCAGCCACTAATTGAATGTCTCTACCAAAAGATCGCGCCTCTTCAACAATATGCGCCTCTGACTCTTCTAACTCTCGGTTAATGGAAACTAAAATTTCTCCACACTCTGTAAGTACCGCCTTGCGAAGCATTTCTCCTAACAATGTTGTGCTTCCCCAAGGCAGCCTCGTTTTATCTGATTCCATACGAGTGCTAAGACCACCCGCTAATACAATAATTCCTAATTCAGAAATCATAGATATCTCCTATTCTAGTTGTTCTTTTATTTATGGGTTGGTGTCACACGCCCTAATCCACGCATGACTGGCACATATAACAATGCCAATACCACCAAATTGATCACCATATCTGGCAACATATATGTTGCATTGTATGTCAAGGAGTAAATCCAAGGGCTTGTTCCTTCTGGAGCATAGGAACCAAACACAACCACACCACTGATTGCTGACAAAGCAAAGCGTGTTAAGATTGCATACACCGCTCCAAAGAATGCTTTTACAGTCCCCGAACCGCCAAAGAATCCAGCAATACCAATTGCTCCATAGGCCAAAATATAATCCAAAACAATACTCATATAATGAATAGAAAATTTAAAGCCCAATAAGAAATGAACAAGTCCATAAGCAATACCAGTTAAGATACCTGCCCGACCACCCCAACGATAGGCGTAAATTAATAGTGGCACTAAATTAGCTGCCTTCACGGCCCCTCCTTGTGGCATTTGGTAAATGACATACATGCTTAGAATTTGTGCCATAGCAATCACTAAACCACCTTCTACTAGCATTTTTGTTTTTGTTGAACTTGTATAACTCATATATATCTCCTTTCACATATTGATTTTAATATATTAGAAATCGTATCAAAGATCTTCTTTATATTCCTTCTATTGTATCACTTTTAATCTATTTTTATCTATATGTTTTTTCACAAAAAATATTCTTCCTCTAGTACGAATTAGCATGCGTACAACCCCAAATACATAGCTATTCATGTTGCCAAGATGACTGCTCTTATGTATAATAGATAAGGATTATCTTGTAATCCTTATTATGTCTATTTAGGGGGCAACAAATAATGATCAATACTACAAACATTTTCGATTATGAAGACGTGCAATTGATACCTAATAAATGTATCGTATCTAGCCGTAGTGAATGTGACACAACTGTAAAACTTGGAAATCGTACATTCCGCTTACCAATTGTGCCAGCTAATATGCAAACTATCATCGATGAAAAGTTAGCCAAAGAATTAGCGTCTAAAAACTACTTCTATATCATGCACCGATTCCAACCAGAAAAACGTTTGGCTTTTGTAAAAGAAATGCATGAGGCAGGTTTATTTGCATCGATTTCCATCGGTGTAAAACCAGAAGAATTTGCATTCGTAAAAGAATTGAAAGATGCAAACTTATGCCCAGAATATATTACAATCGATATCGCTCATGGTCATTCCAACAGCGTTATTGAAATGATTCAACACATTAAACGCGAGCTTCCTGACAGCTTTGTTATCGCTGGTAACGTAGGCACTCCTGAAGCAGTTCGTGAACTAGAAAATGCTGGCGCAGATGCTACTAAAGTAGGCATTGGACCTGGCAAAGTATGTATTACTAAATTAAAAACTGGTTTCGGTACTGGTGGTTGGCAATTGTCTGCTGTTCGTTGGTGTGCAAAAGCGGCTACTAAGCCTATTATTGCAGACGGCGGTATCCGCGACCATGGTGATATTGCTAAATCCATTCGATTTGGTGCTTCCTTCGTAATGATCGGCTCCTTATTTGCAGGTCATATCGAATCTCCAGGTAAAGAAGTAACCATTGACGGCGTGGCATACAAGGAATACTTCGGTAGCGCTTCTGAGCATCAAAAAGGGGAACGCAAAAATGTAGAAGGTAAAAAAATTACTATCCAATCCAAGGGCAGTATCTTCGATACATTGACTGAAATGGAGCAAGATTTACAATCTTCTATTTCCTACGCTGGCGGTACAACACTACAAGCAATTAAAAAAGTTGACTACGTTATCGTTAAAAACTCTATATTTAACGGCGACCGTTAATCACACATAGGATGATACAAAGAGGACATTTCTTTTGAAATGTCCTCTTTTGCACACTCAGCCGGTTACAGCCACTCTTATTTTTATAGTAAGTAACCGTACCTCACAGCTTTCTATGATTCAAAATTCTCTACTATATGGAAACTATACCTGTGGTAAAAAAATGTTGAGAATACCTAAACTGGTATCCTCAACACATTCTTATTATTTAAATTTAGGTCGTCTTCCCTCTGCAAAGGCACGTACCCCTTCTCGGAAGTCTTCTGTGGCGCCTAAAGAGTTTTGGATTTTTACTTCTAATTCCGCATACTCTTCAAAGTTTGTAAAAAAGCTAGCCCACATCATCTGTTTCATAGCTCGGAAGGAATGAACGGGACCTTTCGCCAAGCGTTGCACTAAACGATTCGTAGTCCGCTCTAAAATTTCAGGTTCGCACACTTTATAAACAAACCCATATTCCTTACCTTTTTCAGCCGTTACTGCTTCACCCGTCATAGCTAGTTGCATAGCACGATTGATACCTACTGCACGACTTAATAGATACATACCACCTGCATCAGGTGCTAAACCAACATTCACAAAAGCTTGAATAAAACGACTATTAGTAGATGCTACACACATATCCGCCGCCAACACCATATTGAAAGCCGCCCCTGCTACAGCACCATCTGTACACATCACAACAGGTTTTGGCAAATGTTTCATAGCTAAGGAGATTTGCATTACCAAATGAGTAATTTCAAAAAGTGACTCCGTGTCGTCTTCTTCGACAGCGCGTTTCATTTCTGTTAAATCACCACCTACAGAGAATACCTTTCCTTCAGCTTTGAATACCAATACACGGGCCTCGTCAGTTTCTTCTACTACTTTAATAGCTTCTAGAATTTCTTGACACATCGGCACATTAAAACCGTTTTGTACTTCTGGGCGATTAAATGTAATCGTAGCTATATTGTTCTCTACTGTAAATAAAATATTATTATATGTCATACTTCACCTATTACAACGTTTTCGTAGGATCTACCCCTTCATCTTGAGGTTCTTCTTGCAACGTAAACGGTTTGCCTACACCATCATTACGTAAACGATCTGCTTTAATCTTAGCCCAGTCAATAGGAGCTCCTTTTTCAAGAGCTTTCCCTGTAATGGCATCTACCTTTACACTATATTCTTTTTCCTCAGTATCTTGTGTCCGTACAATGTAAATCACTTCATTATTTTCTGCTTTGATTTCCCATCCTCTAGTGAAAGCGCCTTCTCCCACTAACCCACGAGCTGCTGATTCTGCTTCTTTAGGAGAAATTACTTTTAATGGATTAAATACCTTAGAAGCTACATCTTTTGCTTTACTTGAGCGGAATTCACGCACAACCTTACCAGTAATAACATCCACATCAATTGTAATTTTTTGTTTTGGTGTATAACCTACTACCACGTATTGATAATTACCTTTAGATGGATCTAGTGTAATAGAGCTAACTGCGGCTTTTACATAGCGGCCTACAAAGATACCTGCTACTTCGCGCATAGACAATACCATGGATTGACCAGGTTGGCGTACCACTACTGTTTTATCATTCAAATTAGAATATTCATTGATTTCAGCATGTGCTTGCGGTGCCACTGCAAAGGTTGTAGCAAATGCCATAGCGCCTACTAAAGCTAATGTACTTTTTTTCATAAACTCTCCTATTTATACAACTTTATAAACAAAACTTGCATGCCTATACTACATGAAGCTTGCATTCTCATTCTTGAGATATCTCTTTCATTATACCGTATCTATCTTAATTCTTCAATATAGTACATACACAGGAGGTAACGCGTGGTCTCCTTGCAATTAATTCACATATACAACAGTCATATTTTGAGACTCCTCCCCTATAGAGTGGCCTCGCTGTACTTAAACTCTCATATGCCTAGCCATTTTGCATCATGATTGTATACATTGCTCTGTATAGACAATTAAAAACGTTCCTACCTTAGTAAGAACGTTTTATATATCTTATAAATATTTACCAATTATTGCATGGAACGCTTCAGGTTGCTGATCTTTCCATACATCAAAATCTTGACCTACTCTTTCAAGCTCTTTTACAAGATCGATAAAGAACTTAGGAATGTCTTCTACCGTCAACACACCTATTTCATCTGACATTCGTTGACCTTGCACTTCACCATTACCATTGATGAACACTTTGAAAGCTGGTTGAGGTTGTTTATCTACTAGCTTTGTAAATCCATGGAAACCTAATGTGCCTACCTGATGCGTACCACAAGAAGATGGACACCCAGATACATGCAATTGTGGCAATCTATCTGTAGATAAACCCTCAGATTCCAGAGTATCCTTGATAACCTTTACTAACCCAGAGGAGTCTTGGAAACCAATTTGGCAAATCGTAGCACCTACACAAGATACAGTATGTTCAAATTTATTTTTCGCATGTGTATCACTGATAATAGCTGCTACTGCATCTGCCTCTTCGCCTGTTAGATTTATGATATATACAGATTCATCACCGCAAATACGGATTTCCGTTTCTTCTAAGCCACCTACATAATCAAATAGCTTTACAAACACTTCTATCGGTGGTGTACCTACTAATGGTTTATATTGAATATAATACAACCCTTCTTTCTTTTGAGGTTCTGCTAACACTGTTGTCGGTTTAGTAGTGCCTACTTTATTCACCGTATATGGCTCAACAGACAATGTTAAATCATGCGCTGCTTTAGATTTTGCCAAATATTCATGATACGCTTTACGGAACTCTTCTTCTCCTAAACGTTGCGCAATAAAACGCGAACGTGCTTTACCACGATTCTTAAAGTCACCTAGCTCATGATACAAATGTAACATACCTTCCACGTGGTGTAATACTTCATTAGGGTTAATATCTTCATCCACTAAGAATCCGAAGGCAGATCCGCCACCGATACCGCCACCAGCGTAGACATCAAATTTGCCATTTTCTTTTGCCAAAAAACCTAAGTCTTTGTAGTTCGCATGGCCTTCATTATCAACCACGGAAAAACCAATTTTATATTTACGTGGCAATGCTAATGTACCAATCAAAGATACAGCATATTCACTGACTGCTTGTAAATAGGGAGTCACAGCAAATGGTTCATCTGGATGTACCCCATGCAATGGGCTAGCTGTTACATTTCGTAAATTATCTCCCCCAGTACCACGGTTATAGATATCATGTTCAAAACATTCTTTGTACAATTCTAAGATTTGCTCACCTTGTAATTTATGGAATTGAATACATTGACCTGTTGTGAAATGTACATATTTTAAATCATATTTTTTAACTGCATTTACTAAAAACTTCATTTGGTATGGAAGAATACGAGACCCAAAAAAACGTAACCGCAACATCGCACTTTCAAAGCCTCGTTCTGCATAACTGCCGAACCCTCCACCAATGCCTTTGAAATCTTTAGGCGCAATTTCTTTGGAAAAGAACCCTTCAATTCCCTTTTGAAACTTTTCAAACTCCCCTGCAAATCGTTGTCGTACTTCTTCTGAAATAGCCATTATACTTTCTCCTCTCCTGAGCACTCGCTCAATAGAAAACTCTTCCTTTCAAGTATAACAGATATTAAATCTGATTTCTATAGATTGAAATCCGCCTTTTTCCACAGGTTATACGACTTTTTTATACAATGTAATAACTGATTTCTATCTTATTCGATACAAGCTACTACATGGTCTGTCAATTCATTTTGCAACTCATTAGAACGATCTTCAGAGTCAAATGAATCATCAAACGTCACCACCATGCGACGCGCTTTCGCTTTCATTCCTGTCACAAGGCGCATAAACATCTTCTTCGCCCCTTCATCATCGCTATATACAATGTCTTGTACATCATCCACTAGTAACAAGTGTAATTTACAGTACTCTTCCATATAATCTGCTACTTCGCCATAGGTCACGCTATCGTTATATTCTTTTATAAACTGCGCCCCTGTCACATAACGTACACGGATGTTAGGATTTCCCTTTACCGCCTCTTGTTCCATGGCTTTCAATAGATGTGTTTTACCCACACCAGACTGTCCAAATACAAGCAACACAGGCTCAAAACACTTAGTAAAATCAGTCATCGCCAACGCAGAAGCCATAGCGAATTTATTTTTCTCTGTTACGTTGAAAGTTTCAAATGTTTGCATAGTTACTCCTTATTTCCTTGCCACAATGGAAAAGAGTGGCACTGGATTATATAATTCATCTTCTTCATTATAAATACGGCTACTCACCGCCATATCTAAATACACTCTGGAAAAGCCTGCTTTACGCATCATATGTGCATCCCAATGAGGACGATCCATACGACTGATCGATAGTTCCTCTGTAATGGCAATACATTCTTGCATAGTCTCATTCGATACTGTCTCATGAATATGGTGCTGTGCCACCACTGGCACTTTAAGTTCTACTCCATAATCGCCATCAATATTGATGAGCACCCCTTTCGGCGCAAGCACACGATACCATTCTTTATAGGCTGATTCCACATCTGGTAAGGTCCAAGTCAGATTCCGAGCCAAAATCACATCAAAGGATTGATCCGGAAAGTCCAGTTGCATCGCATCCATACAGTGAAAGTCCACCGTACCTGATAACGAACCCGCTAGTTCTGTCGCCTGTGCCTTTGCCACTGCAATCATATCTTCCGTTAGATCAATCCCTGTCACAGAGTATTCTTTTTGTGCTAACAAAAATGCAAAAAAGCCTGTGCCTGTTCCCAAATCTAAAATTCGTTGATGATGATCTTTAATATGCGGTGTAATCTCACGTAACCAACGTGGTGCCAAATCAGAAGTCAGTTCCTTTTTACGTAGTGCCCCAAAATCAGCACTGCGTCCTTTCCAGTAGGCAATAATCCTATCTCGTATCGTCATAGGCCCTCCTTGTATCATATCGTATTATACCATGAGGAGCGGTGGTTTGTATGTAGCTAGAGTCACGAACAGATATGTAGTACAATCTTTCAATCATCTTTTCTGGTTAGTTGTATATCTTTACTTTGGGTCATTTTTATAAGATAAGTAAAAATTATGGAGGTGCCACATGTACAATTACCATGGAAACCTTGCGTCGGTTCGTAGCGAAACAAGTAGTATTTTTTTTGTAAGTATGCTATAATATAGGCATAAAAAGAAGAGCCATCAACGTGTGAACGGCGTTAGGCTCATCTCAATGGTTAAACAAAAATGGACCTAACGTGTGAGGTGTTCGAGACCTCTTTTACGTTAGGCCATTTTATTATTTAAGTAAATCAATAAAATGAATAAGTAATTCCAAAGCTAAAATGATCAAATAGAACTTTTCAAACTTGGTCATACTATCACCTCCTCCTATTATAGGAAGAGATGAGCCCAACAACACGTCGATGACTCTTTAATTTTATTATAGCACAAATCACACAAAACGTTGATAATAACTAACAAAAACTTGAGAAACACAGTTATGCATAGCATCCTTGTGGCGATCTTTTACTGATTAAAATTAGAAAAATACAAGAAGAGCACGGTGTGCCCCGAACAAACATTATGAAATACCGTTTGTGAGGGGGATACCGTGCTCTTCCCTTTATCCTATTCAGTTAACGCCGCCACAGGCTGCATAGCCTAGCAAGTTTCTACCCGAAATAGGTATCTACTAATTCTTGCATTTTTCCTTCTTTCGCATAAGGAATTGTATCCACCTGTACAAAGTGATCTCGACAAACACTTTCACCAATAGGACCAAAGATAAAATTCATTGCAATTTTATAAATAATCGTAGATGGCGCAAATCCATATACTTGGTGTTCCAAAATATGTGCTAAGCGTTTATCATCATTTGGAAACTCAGCTTTCATAGCAGGATTATTATATAAACGTTTCACAATTTCAGCGATATACAATCCAGATTTCATATACAAATCAATAAATGTTTTAGAAGAATCTTCAAATATATGAGGGTTCTCTGTTTCTAATGCATCTACCATTTGTTTCACTATTTTTTTTGGTGTAAAAATCTGATTCGTTTGTTGTGGCGGGATATAGTCAAAAATATCTTCTGAACTATCTTCAAAATAATTCGCTAATTCCACCTTTTTCCTTAAAAACTCTTGAATAGACTCATTAAATGTTGACGAATCAAATAACTGTCCAGCAAACCCTTCGCCACCATCTCGCAAGTACCTAAATTGTTCCAATGTAATTCCAGTTACCTCCAAGAATACCTCTTCATCCACATAGGTATCAAAGTTTTCTAAGGTAAGATTTGTATCTCCATAAGCCATCAAGAAACTTGGTATCGTTCTCGCAAATCCACGCAAATGACCACGAATTTTTTCTTCGTCACCATTCACCCGTTTTTGTAATACCTCTTCCTCTTGTTGACGAATTAATTGTTTTGGCAAGTTTTCTAACGTGTCTTTCAATTTGTCAGCCAATTTCGCTTGATGTTCTTCTTCTACGGCACGAATTGCTTCCTCACGCTTCACAATCAGCGCTTCTTTTTCCGCTTCACTAGTTGCTTTGTTCATCTTATCGGTAAATTCCCGCTGTGTATGAGCAATCGCTATCTCTTGATCAGCATTATTCTTACGAACCGTATCTTCTATGGCACTTTTTACCTCTTTTTCAAGTCGCTGTGTACTTCTATGTTTCAGACCGTAGGTATCTTTCATTTCCTCAACGATAGGCGTAATATAAGGATCAGTAACCTGTCTAATAATCTCGTCCGCTGTTGGTTTCGTTTCCTGATGACGTACCGTACTTTCAATGTGCTCAATAGAGGTGCGTAATCTATCCCCAAACAGTTCATCTTGACGGTTAATTACAATTCCCTCTGGCACAACTGGACGATTATCCTCATCCAATTCCACATCTTCAATGGCAAGTTCTTCTCCCATCGTAATTCTACCTTGGTCAGCCACTGGTAATTCTTCCAAAATATCCAAGACAGCTTGCGTTGCTCGGAATACATTCGCCATATTATCAAACAAGAAGTTCGACATAAATCCACGTTTCACAACCTCTTGCGCTTTAATTTGTCGAGGTATGGTCAACACTTGGGTGGCATCGATTTCCACCATGCGACCCTCTGTATCCTCTGCAATAACAGGGAAAAAGTTCAATAACTCCCCAATGTTTTCTTTTCGATCCGAACTTGTACCACCCCCATTAGCCGTAGTAGACCGCAAATCATTAGCAAATTGATCATACACTATGAGAGTTCGTTCTGGCGCAAAATCAAATACGTAGGCCCGTTCTTTACGATAATGTACACCTTTTTCTACCCAAGCATAAGGGTTTTGTGCTCGGAAAGCCGCTTGCATATACAAGGCAGGCGACTTCATATTGCACAACATCATAACACCCGTCCACTCTGGCACCGTCACGCCTGTAGTGAGTTGGCCTACTGAAAGTGTGATAGTTCGTTCATGATCATTAATCGCGGTTTTTACCGCTTCTAAGGAACGAAGATTTTCATTCCCCTCATCAGACGTATAGGCATTACCAGAACCAGCCGCCAATACGATACCATAATTTTCAAAGGTAGGATGTTCTTCCAACAATCGTTTTAAAGCTTTTGCAGAATCTACTCGATCTAAGAGCCAGAATGTATGCTTTAGTTCATTTCGCAACTCTTTTGTGGAAAACGGATATTTTTCATTCCTAGTTAATGTATCTAACCAAGCTTTCACCGCATCAACATGGATAAATTCTCCGTTCTCTTTCGTTCCGAAAAATTCATTTAAATCAAAAGCAAAGTCATAGGTTTCCCCATCAATATGAACTCCTTCGCGTACCACATCTGTAATCATATGTGACATTTGATAGGTAAACATGTTTAATTCTGGTAAGGATTCATAAGGGTTTTCGTTTTCACTATGAGGATCCCAAGTTTGCTTGGCCCGTTGCTCATCCGCATAGGACCAATGGTAAATTTGGTCCTCTCCAAAACGGCCTGACCCGATGGATTTAAAAGGAGTCCCCGACAAATGAAGGGTCCAAGTACGCTTTATCTTATCAAAAGCCACCTCTGTTTTCCAAGTATCAACCCCTTCATGGGCCTCATCAATAATCACAAGATCCCACATTAAATTAGCTACCCAGTCTAATTTATTATGTTGCCCTCCAAAATAGATAGACCCTTTCAAATCTTGTAAGCTTATGAAAGCAATTTGACCTACCTCTTCACAATCCATTGCATGTTTCATAAATTCAGCTCGACTCATAGCTGAACGATGTTTTAAGGATTCAGTACTACTGACAAACTTATATTTCGTGTTCCCTGCTATAAATTTGTGAAAATCATCATACCAAGAATTAGCTACCGCTGGACGATTGGTCAACACTAAGACATTCTCTATATCTAAGCGTTTCACTAAATCATAGGTCGCTAAGGTTTTACCAAAGCGTGGTTTCGCATTCCAAAGGAACTCCCCTTGTTCATGGGATTGAAAATAAGCTAACGCTTTTTCTACCGCTTCTTCTTGCTCCCTACGCAACACATATTCACACTGTTCCCCCGGTTGGTATCCCGACACATCATGGCGAGTAAACTTATGAAAGAGGTCCTCTGCCTTTTTTTGCTGTCCATTAAAATAAAACCATTCCGTTCTCGGTTTACGCTTCACATCATGATATTTTAAAAACTGGTGAAAGTCATGATCTTTAAAATTAATCCCCTTATATGGCTCTTCCACATATTCCGCAGCATGATGCCACAAAATATCCGCATCAACCCCAGATGTATGTACCTGTTCATTCACACGAACCTGTACCTCTCGCTCCGTATAGCCAATCTTAATCCAACCCTCATGACTTGGCACAGCCGGCAATGTATAGGCATAAATCTGTGGATCTACTTGCTTTTTCGTTTGTATCCTCGTTCTCATCAGTCCATAGCCCTCACTTTCGATTCAATAAACTCTATCTCCTCTTGTGAAAGTCCATATTTACGATACAACTGACGGTCGATATCTTCAATCGACTGTAAAGTCTTGGAGAGGGACGAAACGCCACGTATTTTTAGGATTATGTTGTGTAACCTTTAATACGCCTAATAAAGTCCTAGCAAACTTAGATTTTATATATTTCATACATGACCTTGCGGTATCAACGGATTCAAAATTCCCAACGGATAAAAAAGTTTGAGCATGCCCGATTAGGGGTGTGGATAACACTTCCCCAATAGCACCCGTACCATTAGATTTAGGTAAAATGACTTTATATTTCCCTAAATTTTCTGGTCCGTTAATATAGTCTTTTCTCACCCATTTATAAGCCCTAGTATTATTTTCGCGCCCTATAATCTGAATATAATCTTCTGCTATATCTCCATTTGATAATTCAGATTTAAATACCTCAGGCAGCTTATCAAATATGTTCGTTGTTACATCATATTTATGGCCTTTACTTAATTTCATTTCTGCATCTGGATAATCACTATGTAACTTATCGGTTAACTTATAACTTTCAGGAGCATATATTAAATCACTAAATGTTTCAAATCCATCAGATTCATATACCTTATGATATATGCTATTTAACTCCGGAAATGCAGTAAACGTACCAATTTCCCCAAACTCTTTCTCTTTATCCTTATAGGTAATTGCCACTCCACCTTTAATATCTGTATTAGGAAACACCTTTGATGAGTCTTGTTCATAATACAAAACTTTAAAATGAGGATCACTCAACTTTTTACGATTCCATTCCTTTGGAGTCTTTCCTGCATTAAACAAAAATCTAGCAGGAGTAATTAAACATACTTTATCCGATATTTCTTCGGCTCCATCCATCATATAATTATAAATAGGCTTATCACTTGTACCTTCTGTTTGCTCCTGATACGGTGGATTCCCTATAACAATATCAAACTTCATCTGTCCCTCTCCTTTGCTGATACTCTCTATGGTGACTAATTCCTTATGCTTCCAATCTTTCACAACGGTCAACATATCCCCTTGAGGCGCAGGGGTACTATCTGGTTCTGTATCAAATAAATTCATTTGCACTTCTTTTGCAGACCTATCAGAATAGGGCGTCCGTTTCGTCAATCCATTCATTTGAAAGACATTATACACGATGATAGTAGCAATGGCTTTCACCGTTTTTATCGTTGGCAACATACCAAATGTCTCTTCATAATGTTCACAAAAAGATAGCAGTAAATTTTCTCGTGCTAATAACAAGGAATCCCCTTGTAATTCATATCCATAGGTGCTTTCATAGGCTATCTTGGCTAGTTTAATAAATTCCTTTTCCGAAGTCACCTCTTGGCTAATTCGTTGTAGTTTTCTATCCAAATATCCCACTCGTTTCATCACGGGAATACGATCGCCCGTCACCGAATCGTAGCGAGTGACAATATACGGTGCTTCACCGCAAGCAAGTTCTAACCAGCGAAGAGCCACCCACTCTTTCAGAGGCATATCGTTCCATTCCTCTAGCACAGCAGACACCTGTTTGTCCACTAGCCATGGTGGCGTAAACACCTCACCACTAGACCGTGTTCGTTGCTCTTGCTTACGAGCATGCTTTGCCACCCTTGGTTGTATAATGGATTGATGTTTCCCCACTAACAGATTCCGCCGAATCGGTTGGTCACTACAAAATGCCTTTCCCATCCCCTCATAGGACTGAGATGCCCAAACAATATTCCGTTGTGTCGTCTTATCTTTTAACAAAGTCTTTAAAAGACTATCTATATCTTGAGCCGTTTGATCAATCCCAAGCTGTGTAGTTAGTATCTGCATCGTATTCCCTTTACATACATTGCGATATACAAGTATCTTCTTATAACTATATTCATTATAACACACTAAATGAATTATAATGATTTCATAAAAAGTATAGCTAATCACTTTCTAGCGAACACTAAAATCGTGTCCACTACCATATCAATACTAGTATTTCCCTACAAATTGTAGTGGACTATGGGTAGGTTTATGAGTGCTATGAAAAGTATACAGATTTATATCCATAAAGATGCAATTGCTAACCTTTTCATAGAACTAATAAGAACAGCCTCCAGCGTGTCGAAGGCGTTAGGCTTTTCACTTACATTTGCATATAAGTTAAAACTGCTACAACAAACAATCCCAACTGAATTAATAACATTAAAACTTCGAATAATGCAGTTACGAGTAGTAGCCTTTTGGGCACTTCTTATTACTCAAATTATACAAATACAAAACGAGCAATATGTTCCTGAACAAACCTACCGTAGGATTAGATTGAGAAGGAATATGTTGCTCGTTTCCTTTCACTATAGTACAATATCAGAACGCTACGATATATCATAGTGAAACAAGTAGTATTTCTTCTAGAAATATGCTACAATATAGGCATAAACAAGAAGAGCCAGCAACGTGTCTGTAGCGTTAGGCTCATCTCAAAGGATTTTGAATGAAATGTGCCTAACGTGTTGAGGTGTGAGAGACCTCTTTTACGTTAGGCGTTTTCATTGCTTACTTATATAAGGCAATGATGTTAACTACCAATGTCAAAATAGAAATGATTAAACTAATCTTTTCATACTTCGTCATAGTACCACCTCCTCCCATACTAGGAAGAGATGAACCCAACTCACGTTGATAACTCTTCTGTGCACTTATTATATCACAAAATTTAGCAAATCGTTTATATTATGATATGATTTTCTCCTGAGGAACGCAGTTAGGCGTAGAAACCTTGTGGCGAATCGTACTAACTAAATAAGACAAACAAAAAAGAGCACGGTGTGCCCCCGAACAAACATTATGAAATACCGTTTGTGAGGGGTATACCGTGCTCTTCCCTTTATCATATTCAGTTAAAGCCGTCACAAGATTTCATAGCAGAGCAAGTGACGATTTTTTTGTGACCTATTTCATGAGACTTTCACTAGCTTACAAGCAGTCCCCACCTTTATTTGATATATTTCTACTAACTGTGTTATGATTAAACATATAGTAGAAATCATATTTATCATGTAAGTAAATAATCTTTTTTACTAAAACAATTTAATTTACTACTGATACCTAATCTATCTAGGCAGAACGTATTTGTAAAAGATTATATTCTCATAGAAAGGATATCTTTATGAAACAGTATTTAAAACAATTTGCTACTTCCAAATGGTTTGATATCATCGGCGTCGTACTTGTCGTAGGAATTGCCATTTCCGCTGGTTACCTTAACTCACGTCTTGAAAAATTTGTAGATTGGGGGCCTTGGACGGCTCTCGTTCCCTTTGGACTTATTTCTGTCATCAACGTTGGCATTTCTATGTTGTCTACACGATTTACAGGGCAGCTCAACAAATGGGGGAATTACCTTGGCATTGTGAATACTATTCTATCCGGTGCTATCGATTTTATTTTAGGAAATAAAGCAGCTATCATTACCTATCCTGTTACTTTCATTATCTATACCTTTGCTATCAAAAAATGGGAAGCATCCCACGAAGGTATTCCTAATACAATGAATCCTTCACAAAAACGATTAGTGGCTGGTATCATCACCATTATTGCTTTCACAATTTCAGGCGTTGCCAATTATATAGGCTTTAGCGGTCATATGAACTTTTTATCTATCCTAACTACCATCGTATTTGCCTTCTCACTCATTGCGAACCTGTTTAACGCTCTAAAATTAGACACACAATGGCCATTCTGGATGATCTATAATATCGTACAGTTATTGAAAGCTTTCACCCAAGGCAATTTTGCCAACGTTGGGAAATACATATTCTACATAGTCAATGCCATGGGAGCCTTACTATTTTGGAAAGATAAAGAGAAAGTTTGATGAATGGTATTGCCATTATGATGTTAGAAGGGTTTTTCTCTAAGTTAGATGACCAACTCTACGAATTTATTAAACAAAAAAGCGATATTATAATAGAGTTAGTAGAAAAGCATTCTTTCACAGATTTAGAATCACCTGAAGAATTTGGGATGCAGATAGACAGCTACTTGACAGAAACGATCGTTAAGCTACATGTACTATCCGACAACAATGAATCTATCCATACATTACGTACTCGCCAACACCTAGAGCTGGTTAACACGGTCTATCATAGTGAAACAAGTAGTATTTTTTCTGGAACTATGCTAGAATATATATGTAAAAAGAAGAGCCATTAACGTGTGAGTGGCGTTAGGCTCATCTCAAGAACAATAAAAGATGATAAGCCTAACGTGTATAAGTGCTACCAACACTTATCTTTTACGTTAGGCTTTGTCATTTCTAGTTAAAGAAACGATAAATATCTATAATTAATTTTAAAAATTTTACCAATAAAAGTAACTTTTTCCAAAGGAACGCCGTTGCTAGTAGCAACCTTGTAGCGTTCCTTTTTTACAACATAACACAAAAGGGCGTGGTATATCCCGGAGCAAATCTCAGTGTAACGTCAATTTGCGGAGGGATGTGCCACGCTCTTTACCTTTATCTAATTAAGACCTCTACAAGGTTTCATAGAGAAACAAGAGACGTCCTACTCTGGTTGAATCGTAAAGGACAAGCTAGAGAAGTATTTTGTTTGTTCCCCTTTTGTTTCTGTTGGGAATGCTACTTCTACGCCTACTACGTTCACGCCGTTAGCAGCTACTGTTACCATGGCTTTACCTTGTGCATCAGCTTGGCTTTCATTAGTCAAATCATTGATAACGTCTTTGATTAATGGAGCGTTAGCATAAGGCATGCCATCTTTGAATACTTGAATTTCATAAGTATCGCCTTTGCGCAATGTTAATGGGTTAACGCTTGGAACGATTTCGATTGGCATGTTCAAACGTTCAGGTTTTACTGCCGCATTCCAATAGTTTACATTATATTTCACAGCGTGTGTGGATTTCACCGCATTTGGCACATCCTTCATCATAGCTTTATGCATTTTGCCATCTTTATCTTTTGTAAAATAGCCATAGTCAAATGTAGTTGCTGTAGTACCTAACATTTCATTTTTCTCGATTGTTACATTGTGTTCATGAGGCATTACTTTCATATCCAATGGATTATATGCCACATCATAAGCTTCAAAGCTTTTTACCATAGATGGTTCGTATGCGTTATCTACAGGGCCTTCTCCTAATACCAATGTTGGTTGATCAATGCGTTCTGCAAACCACACGCCATGTGCTGATGCATTGGATCCCACAGATACCGCCCCTACTAATGCTAATGCAAGAATTGCTAACTTACTTTTTTTCATGATGGATACCCTCCTATGAAATATAAAATTACAATACTTACATTGTACATCCTTTGAGAATCACTAGCAATATTTATTTTTAATTATGAATTATTTCTATAATTGACTATTGTTTTTATCTATATATTAACAAAACGCATATTCATTAATTACAGGATTAGATGAACAATACTTTCAAAAATACCTAAAATCACTGCAAATACTGGACGTATCACAGCACCTAAGAATCCAAATTGTCCCAATACCAAAATACCAATAAAGAACCACAACTGAGCGCCTAATAGTTTTTCTTGCCACTCATAAGGCAAATATTGCAGTAGCACATAAAACCCTATAAAGCCAGGCACAGGTAACATGTTAAAGACCCCAAAGCCTATGCACAAGGTCACGATATAGGACATGACCATTTGTAAACCAGTGCTTACTGTGCTGACTTGCATAGCGATGGACATGCCTACATAGGCTAGAAACGCCACTAAAATATTAGCACCTAGTCCAGCTAAGGCAATTTGTATCATCGCAGTGCGTGGGTTTTTAAAATGATAGGGGGAAAAGGGAATTGGCTTACTCCACCCTACGCTAGCAATGAGCATCACCAAAATACCAAGCAAATCAATATGAGCAAAAGGGTTGATTGTATCTCGCCCCCATTGTCTCGGTGTCGTATCCCCTAGGTGGATGGCCATCTTCGCCTGCGCATAGTTAAATATTGAAATTGCGATAGCAATAGCCGGTAACATCGCAATATAATGAATCATATCTTTCATACTATCTCCTTTTAGAATCAAAACTATTTCTTTTATTATACACGATAGGCGTCCTCTTCCTCCATAGGTGATGAAAAATTTCCTGCCAGTCATACACACTCCTACCAGTAAGTAGACAACTTGCCCTATTCTATGCATACTGAAAGTAAACTATCTTAACAGCAAAGCATACAAGGAGACCTATTATGAGCAAACCAAAAAAGTTCATCATTTCGATTCCCTATGAATTACTGTATCAACTGTATGTAACTCAGCACTTAACTACCAAAGCTATCGCAGATCAATTACACTGTAGTCAAAGTACTATTTGCCAACGACTACGAGACTATGAAATCCCCTTTCACAATAGAACCCCGAATATCCCCAAAGAGGAACTGACTCAACTCTATAAAAGTGGTACATCCATCAAAGCTATAGCTCAGCACTTTCATGTGTCCCCTCGAACCATCTATAGCCGTTTACATGATTGGCGCCTAAAAGAACCTCGCCCTAGTTCTTCCCTAAGAGCATTACCTATCTCCTATATCCTAGAATCCTACGATAGAGGATCTAGTGCTGCCATGATTGGTCGAGAATTACAGGTGGCACCTTCTACGATTATTCATATCTTACAACGTCATGGTATTTCTCTTCGAAATAGTATAAAACGTATTGACTTACCTATCGATGATATTTGTCAGCTCTATACACAACATAAACTCTCTACCATCCATATTGGTAAACTATACGACGTCAAACCCTCTACCATTGCCTCAAGATTACGAGAACAAGGGATTATACTACGCGGTAATAAGGAGCAACTTCCTACATACTCCATTATTTCTGACTATGTACAAGGTATCACGTTACAACAATTAGCGAGCACCTATCGGACTAAGTATCATACCATTCGTAACTTATTAATCCGTCACGGAGTCTATCAAAAAGCACGACGTATTCGCGACTTTGCCTATGCTATACAGAACTTGCACCAAGAAGAGGCCCTCTCAGTAGCCGAAATTGCCACCCACTACAGTTGCCATACAGAAACAATTCGCCGTATCCTCAAAGATATGCCTCCTAATGAAAAATCTATCCATTGATATCCTTGCTATGCGTTCCAAAGTAACGTATACTAAAAGTGAATATATCATTTTTTGAAAAGGAGTTCATCATGGAGTATATCTTTGCCCTACTGCCTTACTTTACGATAGGTATCGTAGCAGCGTTTATCTCTCGATTCACGGGAATTACTATTTCTTTCTTATTAGTACCAACCCTATTATATTGGGGAGCTACGCCGGTAGAAGTTGTATCATTTATGTTAACATTTACTTTGTATAACACATTTACCTTAGAAACACAGGATGTACGATTAGACTTTAAAGAGTTAACTTTCTTCCCAGGTTGGAAATTAGCCATCCCGCTTGTTATCTCTTTTGGATTAAGCCTTGTATCTCCTCATGTATCCATCGGATTATTTATTTTCTTCTTTATCTTGGAATTAGGGGCTGCCTTATACAAACGCATTCCACAAGCAGAGCGTCCTACCCTAAAACAAATCGGGATTTCCTCCCTGCTAGCTGCTGGTTGGACGATCGTTGGTGTCTTAGCATACCGTCATATTCCTGATACTTGGTACTTCCTATTGGTGGGGATTGCTATGTTAGGCTTAACTTGGTTTGCTTACTATGCAGGTGCTAATCGCTATGCTATGCGTCAATCTTGGACTGCTATTTGGCCATCCTTATCCCTACTATTAGGTCTATTCGGATTGGAAATCTCCTCCTATATTCATGGGGTGAAACGAAATTTCCCATCTCCATTTGATCGTATTGTACCTATGGTCACAGTCATCGGTGCTTTTGCTGGTACCATGGTGCTGTTTGTATTAGAAAACCAATTCTCCTTAGCATCCTTAATTGCTGCCGTTGGTTGTGCCTTCGGTATCCGCATGTTTGGATACTACGGATTCAGTAAGTCTGGTAAATTCTCTTGGTTAATCATCGGTTTAACCATCCTCATCGTGCTTTGCTTATATTTGGTAAGTCCTGCTCCAGTTGGCATGGATACAGGCAATCAATTATTACAAGCACCGATTGCGGAATAATTGATTGCTAGCTATAAAAGGAACTACAGCAAATTAGTTCCCAACACAAAAAGAGGAAAGTTGATCAAAATGTATCAACTTTCCTCTTTTTTATGATTCTATTATATAAATTAGATCTATACTAAATGTAGGAGCTACGCCTATAAAAGTAGCCCCCACGTTTGATTAAAAGCTTTTTATAACATGCTTCTATAATACGTATAGCTTCTACATAGCATTGCATAGGTTCTACCTAGTACGATTATCGACGCCGTCAAAAATCTATCCCTGCGGAAAAGCCCCTACAAACTCCCAAACGTTCATATCTGGTAAATGATTTTGTACGCACATGGTTTGCAATGTATCCATACACCATGGTATAGTCACATACCTCTTCACATACATATAGTTATATCCATCTTTATCTAAGGCGATTTCCAGATTTAGCTGATCCGGGTGGTCTTCATCCATAATGGCTTGTACAAATGTACAATTTTCCTTAGGGCTATCCCAAAACAAGCTAAAAAAGACACGTTCGTCTGCCATAATTTGATGTAATACCGTCTCTACATCGGACCAAGTTCCCTCTTCATAAGTTTCCTCATCCGTTACTAACCGAAACATTAGGCTTCTCCTTGTGCAATACGGATCACATCACCAATGCGATTGCATAATTCATCCAATTGGTCTTGGTCTGGACCTTCTGCCATAACGCGAATCAATGGCTCTGTACCAGATGGACGCACCAAAATACGACCATTGCCTCCCAATTCACCTTCCGCTTCACGTATCACATCTTGGATCGCACTATTCGTTTCCCAACCTGCTTTTGTTAAAACTCGTACATTCACCAACAATTGTGGGTACTTCGTCATCAAACCGGCAAGTTCAGATAGGGATTTTCCTTTTTCTTTCATAATGGATAAAGTTTGTACTGCTGTCAATAAGCCATCACCAGTACTATTATAATCCAAGAAGATAACATGACCAGATTGTTCGCCACCAATAGAGTATCCATCAGCGAGCATTTTTTCTAGTACATAGCGATCACCTACAGCTGTGCTGCATGTCTGCATCCCCAATTCTTTAGCCGCCTTATGGAATCCGATATTGCTCATCACAGTGCCTACAATCATGTTCTCTTTCAGTTTACCCTGTTCCTTCAAATGTAAACCACAAAGTAACATAATTTGGTCACCGTCTAAGACTTGTCCTTTTTCATCTACCATTAGACAACGATCTGCATCACCATCATTGGCAATACCCACCTGAGCACCTTCACGAAGCACTGCCTCTTGTAAACCTTCTAAATGAGTCGATCCTGCATTGTCATTGATATTTGTGCCTGTTGGCTCCACATTGATGGCAACTACCTCTGCTCCTAATTGGCGAAGAATCTTAGGTCCCACATAGGAAGCTGCCCCATGAGCTCCATCATAGACAACTTTCAACCCCGTTAAGGCATCGCTAGTAGATACTACGAAGCTCACATATTCTTCCACCCAGTCTTGATGATACGTAATGCGTCCAATATCTCCATCTGTTGGACGTGGCAAGCAATCGTCAGCACTTTCACTACAAAGCTTCTCAATCTCATCTTCTACGGCATCTGGTAATTTAAATCCATTACCATCAAAGAATTTAATACCATTATCTGGATACGGATTATGGGATGCAGAAATCACAACCCCTGCAGTGCAACCTTTTTGGCGGACCAAGTAAGCAATAGCAGGGGTTGGTGCTTCCCCTAAAATGATAACATCTCCACCTACAGCGCAAATACCAGAGGCTAAGGCATTTTCTAGCATGCCTCCAGAAATACGTGTATCACGTCCAATTAAAAAGGTTGGACGTTCTACAGATTGACCAAAATAAGATGCCGCTGCTCGACCTAAATGATAGGCCAACTCTGGCGTTAAAAATTCATTGACTAAACCTCGTACCCCATCTGTACCGAATAATCTACTCATGATGATCTCCTTTCAAAGGGCCATATGTATTCATAATTAGTATAGCTGTTTCAGCCCCATCTAAAGCGGCGCTCATAATACCGCCTGCATATCCTGCACCTTCCCCAATAGGGTATAATCCTTTCGTAGACTGTGAAAGTCTATTTTCATCTCGTACGATGCGAAGTGGTGCTGATGTTCGTGTCTCCACTCCAGTCATACATACATGGTCCGCATCAAAGCCTTGTATACGTCGTCCAAAATATGGCAAAGCATCGGCTAATGTATTTGTCACATAGTCTGGCAAGCATTGACGAATATCTGCTGGTGTCACACCCGGTTCGTAGCTATATGCCTCACGTTGTACATCATTTGTCTCTGTACGACCTAAGAAATGCCCTACCGTCTGAATCGGTGCATGATAATTGCGCCCTCCCAAGATGAAAGCTTGCTCCTCCCATTTTCTTTGAAAATCCACCCCAGCTAATGGATGGTCTCCAAAATCTTTTGGTCCCACCGTCACAACTAATGCACTATTGGCAATGCCGCTGTCACGCGCGTATAAACTCATACCATTGGTCACAACGCCACCCTCTTCGGAAGCACTGGCAACCACTTGTCCCCCTGGGCACATACAGAAACTATAGCAAGAACGATCTTGCTCTTTATCATGATATACCAAGGAATACTCTGCTGCTCCTAAGCCAATATCTGCTGGATGCACACCGTATTGTGATGTATCAATCACATCTTGATCATGTTCAATACGCACGCCTATAGCAAATGATTTTCCTTCTAAGTGGACACCTCTGTCATAGAGCATACGATAGGTATCGCGCGCACTGTGACCAATCCCTAACAGTACAATATCTGTAGGGATTCGTTCTGTTCCATTGATTACAATACCGGTTACTGCTTGATCTTGAACTTCAATATCGGTCACATGCGCATCAAAACGGACTTCCCCGCCCCAAGCAATAATTTGCTGGCGCATAGCTTTTACCATGTGGCGTAAAATATCTGTCCCTACATGAGGTTTATGTTTATATAAAATTTCTTCAGGAGCTCCAAATTCTACGAAGTACGTAGCAATCTCATGAAGTCTTGGATGGGTTACACGAGTAGTCAATTTACCATCTGAAAAGGTACCGGCACCCCCTTCACCAAACTGTACATTCGATTCCGGTTTAAACATACCCGTTTTCCAAAATTGTTCTACATCTAAAGTGCGTTGGTCCACATCTTGACCTCGTTCTAATACAATAGGTCGATATCCTTCTCGTGCTAAATAGAACGCTGCCAGCATACCTGCAGGGCCAAAACCAACTACCACAGGGCGATGTTGCATAGGTGTCGTACCAAGCACAATAGAATCTGGCATTTCAGGCTCCATTAACGTAATATCTTTGTGCCGACTTAATTTTTTCATCAATTGTTGTTCTTGATCTACTTCTAAAAACAAAGTATACACAAAAGTAATATGCGGTTTCTTCCTAGCATCCACAGATCGTCGTACAACGTGAATAGCCTTAATGCGTCCCTGCAAAAGGCTATATTTTTTAACAAGTAATGTTTCTAACCTCTCTGCATCTTGCACAGGTATCCGAAAATTAATGATACGTAACATGTTTCTCTCCTACATATGTGGTTCTACTTCCACCTTTACAACAACTCGTTCTGTCGTTGTTGTTACACCATCTGGCAATACTAAACTATATCCACCTGTAAAACTGTTTGTTGCGCCATGCACAGGAATATCAATAGTCTTTACCCCATCAATACCATTGAGAATGGACTCTTTTCCGATAATAGTTAATTCCTTTGGTTCCACTACAACCTTTTTCACTGTATAACCAATTGGCACCTGTCCTACTAGATTCGGTTGCACTGGTACTTTTTTCTCCATTCGAATGCGCTCTAATTCATACTGGATCTGCGCCCCTTTTGGTGTGATTGTTAACCCTTCCACTACATTTCCTGCTGAATCCACTGGCAATATATCTGCTACTTCTGTAAAGCTTTCCCGATGTTTATCTAGGTTGATACGAATCACCGCATAAGACGCTCTACTCACCAAGTGAGCTGGTCCAGAAATTGTTACCGTCGTAGGCATAATTTTAGACTCTTTAATGGCAATGTCATTAGGCACTGTCCCCAATGGTTGTGCCTGCACTTGCAATTCTTTTACCATATATTCATCCACCGTAACGGTTACATTTTCAGGGGTCATACTGTCAATGAAAGTCCCTGTAGGTGCTGTAAAGTTAATAGCTATATTTTCCTGTCCTACACGAGCATTTTTCATATTCACATAGGCTTTCAATACAGATGGGTTAATATCAAAGATAGCATTGCGAGGTCCTCGTAAATGAACACGCACTTCGCTAGGTACCCCTTCTACTAAATAATTTTGATCTAAATTCTGCACTTGTACTGGTACAGTATATGTCATTTCTATCACAGGGTTTTGATCCTTCATAACAAATACCCACATACCAATGGCACAAAATAAACAGAATAATTTCATGCCCCAATTATGTTTTAAACCTGTTATCCAATGCATCATTTCGATTCACCTCGTTTTATTTTAAGCAAAGAGCTGACTGCACTAGGTGTTGGCTCAAGTAACGATAACATAACGGTACGCAATGTATCTTCTGTAACACCACGGTGAATCTGTCCGCCTAAGGCATAGGAAATCTGTCCCGTTTCTTCACTGACCACCACCACTAAGGCATCGCTTTCTTCACTTTGCCCCAAGGCTGAACGGTGTCGTGTACCCAATTCTTTACTCACATCACGATTTTGACTTACTGGAAGTAAGCTTGCGGCAGTCTCAATACGACCGTTACGAATGATCACTGCTCCATCATGAAGAGGAGATTTCGGATAAAATAAATTCATCAACAACTCACTAGTCACAAGTCCATCAATACGAGTCCCTTGCATAGATAAGACATCTAGCTTCATGTTTCTTTCAAAGACCATGAGCGCCCCAATTTTACGCCGAGACATACTACGACAAGCGATGACAACTTCTTTCACAATGGATGTAAGCTCTTCTTTAGAAATTTTAGTACGAGATGAGAAAAATCCAGTACCACTACCCAATTGTTCTAAGAGACGCCGCAATTCTGGCTGAAATACAATGGGTAAGGCAATCATAAGGACTGCCACACTTTGTTGCATAATCCAACTGATGGTATGCAACCCCATGAAGTGTGCTACGATATTTAAAACAACTAATACGCCCAAGCCTTTTAATAAGCCCAAGGCCCTCGTATTTTTAACTAGACGATATAACCAATAAAATAATGTGGCTACAAATATAATATCTACGATATCTAAGAATCGCAATGTTTCCAATGTGGTTTGTAATTGAAACAGCATAGAATATCTCCTATCCTTTCTAATACAAATAAGGGCACATGCTTATGCATGTACCCTTTTATTGTATCCTATATTGGTATTTTTTTCTAGTAAACCTAGTAGTTATACTTGGTAAGTTTCGATGAGTACGTCCATATTACCGCCGCAGACCATGCCTTCTTTGATGGCTACGTCATCGTTTAAATCCACATAAATACGACGAAAGCGCTCTTTCTTTTCCAATGCATCTACGGCACTTAATCGAATTTCGTTTTCTGCACGGCCCCCACCGATGGTCCCGAAAATTGATCCATCCGGATGGACAATCATAGTAGTGCCCGCTTTACGTGGAGTCGATCCATGAGTTTTTAAAATCGTTGTCACTGCCAATGTATCTTGTTTATGTTGTTGTAGATATTCTATAAACTCATGCTTCATGTGTATACCTCTTTTTCGATAAAAAACCACCTTGTTTACGATAGGACACTGCCATGTATTCTGCTGCGATAGACAATGCTATCTCTTCTGGTGTTTGAGCACCTAAATCTAATCCAATAGGACCATATAACATATCTAGCTCTTGCTGTGTCCAACCTTCTTCTTTTAACACTTCAAAAGCATGGAAAATACGTTTGTGACTACCCATCACACCCACATAGGTTGGCAACACATGACGCACTTGGTGCAAACACATGCTATCGAACTCATGAGCTCTAGTGACTACCACAATGCCCGTATAGGCATGAAGGTTTACATTATCCTTCAATGTTTTAAAGTCTAAATGTACTCGCTTCACACGAGAATCAAAAAAGTTTTCTTGTAAGTATTCCGCTCGGTCATCAACTACGGTAACGCCACAACCAATGAATAAAAATTGGTCAGCTACACAGCGGCTTACGTGACCAGCCCCTAGTATGAGGACTTCTGGGTCTTTTTCTACTGGTTGCAGAAAACACTCCATATCTTCAATAGAAAATAGTTGTGGTTCTATTCTTTGAGGTACTGTAAAACCTTCAATGGCGTTGCCATACACTACTTCACCAGTATGGCTATACATCACCTTATCACCTTGTCGCTCTCCAGATAAAATCGTTACAATCAACGATGATTCATCCTTTGCCATACGTTCTTGTGCAATATCAATCAGATTCATGGTCCTACTCCTTTACCTGCTCATATTCCCAAGCAGTGATGGCCTCCATCACACCACCGCCGACAGCTAATGCTTTATCTGATATAGTAAAGCAATGGCTCTCTTCACATCGTGCGTCCACATCCGCAAGTTTAAAACCTTTCGTTACTAATATATTAGAAGCTAAAATGCCTCGTAAAGTGCCTGTAATTTTTGCATGTACTGGTACTTCCTCTACATAGCCTATAATAGAACCCGCCTCTACTTGATCTCCAATATGGCTTTTCGCTACAAATAAACCTTCTGTTGGGGACTTTATCACTCGCTCATGAGTATAGCCTCCCACGTTCCCTGGAATCCCCGTATTGGCTAAGGCTGGTCCCTCATAAATGCATCGCCCTAAGGTATGACCACGCATAGTTTCAACTACAACATGCACATCCTTGCCAGCATCGAATCCAGGACCGCATCCAATGACCAAGAGGGCATCACTTTTTTGAGTCCCCACATTTCGCTTCGCCAAAATTGCATCCACTACGATGGTTGGTTGTATCGTAGTTAATACCGTTTCATAGGGCTCAGTGACCACAGGAATTGCCTCACGGCTAGCTAATAATTTCGCTACATCTTGTAAGGGTACATGACGTGAGCGCAAGCGCTCTAAGATCATTTCCCCTCGGTGCACTGCATTTCCATAGGACACTTCTCTACGAATCATGGTAGGAATGGCAATTTCATTAATCACCACAGGATACCCTGCTCGCCACAATCGATACACAGCGCCAGATGCCACATCTCCACCGCTACGGATGAGAATCATTGGTTTCATAACGTCCTCCTTCGCTCACAATACGGTCATAGTCTTCTTTCGTATCAACATCTATACCACTATGCATAGTACGTTGCCTTTCAAGCCATACATATGTAACATGAGGAGCTCCTTCACCTCTCAAAATGACACGACCTCCCATATCTCCAGGAATTAAGCGTAATGCATCCGCCCAATATCTCCCAAATACTACGGGATTACCTCGTTCTTGGTGTGGTCCATACTGTGGCTGTACAATAGCTTTCTCGTCGCCAATGTCTCTGAAAGTGTTACACAAGTCGTCAATGGCTTGCACATTCAATAAAGGTTGGTCAATCACACCACATACGATTGCCTCTAAACGTTCTTTCTGTGTATGTTCCCATTGCAATAAGGCCTCTACTCCTAATCGGATAGATGTACCCTGCCCCCATTGTGGATGCTCATTAGGCACAGGAATCCCCTGCACCTTATGCACCATATCTTCCACACCCATACGTGGATCAATGACCACCGCTAGCGGGTGTATTTTGCCATACTTAGAGAGAGCAATCTCTAACAAAGTATGTCCTTGATAGGTCAATAATTGCTTCGCACATCCCATACGTTTCGATTGTCCAGCCCCTAATAATACACATCCTATTGCCATGTTAGCACCCTTTGTATACAACAATTTTCACGATATCCATTAGCCAACACCACTTTGTGTAATGGAAGAGGTTGCAAGGCTTGTAAAAATGCATCCACCACTATTGAGTCTACCGTATCGCATCCTGTACAGAACACTATTCGTTTCCCCTGAGCATATTGAAAGATACCATTGTCGTGTCCTAATAGTCTTACAACCCCTTCTGGAGTTATCCTATCCCCTAGTGGAATATCCATGATAGCCTGTACTTCTTCTATGCGATGTACATAGTCCTCTGTGAGCGGTTTGCCTAACACCTGCATATTCACTACTGCAATGGTAGTCGCCGTTTTAGTCGGTATCACTGGTTCGTGAGGTTTAGGGGCTTTTAACCACTTAGTTTTCGCTCCATCTGCCTCTATGATAATCGACCAATCTGGATGACGCTCTTGTACTCTATCTAGCAACTCTGGATCTAATCCTAGTACCTTATGGCCTGCTACGGATTGAAACCAAGAACCCATCCGTCCTTGTTCCAATTGTTGTTCTATATGAGTTTCACCAAGTGTTAGGTCATCCCCATAGTAGGGGTTCCAAGGAGCCACTTGTTCAGATCCCATCTTTGTTGTAGTCGTTACCACTACTGGTCGCTCTAGACTGACTGCCACAGCACCTAGTTTAGATACAACAGTTGTTTTGCCACCAGCCCCTACAACAGCAAGTATCCCAGGTTCTAGTAAGGACTCCCAGTACTTCCTATCACTCATCTTGACTCTCCTATTACTTACTCTACTTATTTTTTTGTAACGCCATATACACGCGTTCTGGAATCATTGGCAATGTAGTTACCTCAGCACCTGTAGCATTCAAGATAGCCCCTTGAATAGCTGGACAAGATGTATTGATAACAACTTCCCCAATGGATTTAATACCGTAAGCACCAGTTGGTTCATAAGATTCCACAAAGTCTACATGAATATTACCAGTATCTAACCGTGTTGGTAGTTTATAATGCATGAAGTTATTCGTTTCTAACACACCACGAGAAGAATAGCGAATTTCTTCATATAATGCCATACCGATACCTTGCACAACACCACCTTCTGTTTGTACAGTGGCTAGGTTTCTATTCACAATCGTACCACAATCAACTACAGCATAGTAGTTTTCAGGCGTTACTTTACCAGTTTCAAGATCTACTTTCACCTCTGCAATGCCTACCATAAAAGGAGGCGGAGATGTTTGACTGCCCCAAGTAGCCATACCGCTCAAGTAATGGCCTTTCGGTCCTGATACCAGTTTAGGTGCTAACTGTTTTGTAGTCATCGTTTTAGAACCATCTTCAGTCCATGCTTTTTCCCCATCAAAGGATAATGTACTTGGATCCACTTCTAAGATACGGCCAAATTCTTGTAAGATTTTTTCTTTTAATTCGTCACAAGCCAATTTCGTAGCTGTACCAGTCACATAAGTCGTACTCGATGCATAGGAGCCAGGATCGAATGGCACTACGTCAGTATCTGCTTCATAAACAACCATCATATCCATTGGGCAGCCCAAGGTTTCACAAGCAATTTGTGCCAAAGCCGTATTAGAACCTTGACCCATATCTGTAGACCCGGTAAATAACATATACGTACCGTCATCCAGCATGCGCACTTCTACCGAGGCAGAGTCAATATTGGCAATCCCCGATCCTTGGAACGCAAAAGCTACTCCTAAACCACCCCTATAGCGGTCATCGATTTTCCATGATTTTGGACGATTGTCCCAGTTAGACATTTCTTTCGCTTTTTGGATGGCTTCTTTCAATAGACCAGATGCCAACACTTCACCTGGATGGAAGGATTGCGCCGTTTCCCCTACACCAATTAAGTTTTTCAAGCGTAGTTCGATTTCATCTACACCCATTGTATGAGCCAATTTTGTAATAGCACATTCTAGTGGCCACAAGGCTTCTGTAGCACCATAACCACGGAATGCGCCGCCTGGCATATGGTTTGTGTACACTACATTAGATTCATAACGAATCGCTTTCGTTTTGTTATATAGAGGCAAGGATTTATGCTCCCCTGCTGTAAAAGTAGTCAAGGCATGTGTACCATGAGCCCCAGCATCGGATACAGCCACCATATCGATCACTTGGATAATACCATCTTTTGTGGCACCTACACGAACTTTCCAATCCCGTGCATGTCGGCTAGTGGAACAGTTATTCGCTTCATGACGATCGTATACGATGTAGGATGGTTTTTTCAATTTCCATGTGACAAAAGCAGGGAACATTTCTGTACAACCTGTTTGTTTAGAGCCGAAACCACCGCCAATACGAGGCTTGATAACACGAATTTGAGCCGCTGAAAGACCTAACGCACGAGCCACATGTCTACGAATATGGAATGGTACCTGTGTCGAACTTGTAATCACAAGACGATTAAATTGGTCTATGGTAGCAAAGGTCCTAAAAGTTTCCATCGCCGATTGTAAGGTAGCTTGGTCAAAGTAAGACTCTTCTACCACATAATCACATTTTGCCAATTCTGCTTCTAAATCACCCACTACATGACTATAGGAACAAGCAATGTTTCGCTTAGGATCTCCCCCTACTGGGAAGTTATAGTGAAAGTCATCTTCCGCGTGAATGATGCTAGGATGATCGATAGCTGTATGCATATCCAAGACTGGTTCATAGACCTCATATTTTACTTTGATGAGAGGCATCGCTTTCAATGCGGTCCGTTCATCCACAGCCACTACTAAAGCTACTTCATCCCCTACATAGCGAACCACTTGATCCAAAATCAACATGTCATAAGCAGATGGCTCTGGATAACTTTGACCCGCTAAGGTGAATCTTGTTTGTGGCACATCTTTATATGTATAAATAGCTTCCACTCCGGGTACTTTTAAGGCTGCATCAACATTGATATCTACAATCTTAGCAAATGCATGAGGACTGCGGAGTATTTTAATACATAATGCATTCGTTGGAATAAAATCTTCTGTATAGGCTGCTTTACCACTTAAAATCGTTGTGGAGTCTGTTTTTTTATAACTTTTTCCTAAATGTTTCATTGTGATTTGCCTCCTAAAAACTTACGAATCCCCCTCATATGCGATTCATAGCCTGTACAGCGACATAAATTATTATTTAGGTAAGCTTTAATTTCATCATCTGTAGCATCAGGATATTTACGACTTAATGCTATGGCACTCATCATCATACCTGTTGTACAGTAACCACATTGGTCTGCCCCTTCTTCAGCTAAACAATCCGCTAATTCAGCTGCTTCTTCAGCTACGCCTTCCAAGGTAGTAATCTCATGTCCACTAGCTCTGAAAGTAGGATATGCACAAGACAATATAGGTTCACCATCTACCCAGACTGTGCAAAGACCACAATTTGTTGTATCACAACCACAACGAACACTATAAAAGCCCAGCTTGCGTAATGTTTCTATCAACATTTCATCCGTTTCAATCAGAACATTACGCTTCACTCCATTCACTTGTAACATTATTTCCATTGTGCCACCTCTTTTACTAATCGTTTAAACATGTTTTTTGCCATCTCTAAGCGATATTCTGCACCTGCATGAGAGTTACTTTGGAAAGATACTTCCTCTTGAATCATTGCCACTGCTTCATCTAATGCAAGAATTCCTTTTTCGTTAATCACTTGACATGCCTTTGTAGCTTTGATAGGTTTTCCTGGTCGACCACCAATATATACAGATACTCCCTCTTCATCAATCCGAGCAGATCCTGTTAGATAGGGAAAATCTGAAACAGATTTTCTAAGCGCTTCAATCGCCACTGGAACTTCTTGTTTTGGCACAATAATTTCTACTAACAGGTCTCTTGTTCCATAGGACAAGTATTGCTCAATGCTCATACGGCCCGCTTCAAATAAGCGTACCTCTGCTTGTAATGCTAATAGTGCAGGAATAATATCTGAAAAGCCAAATCGCGCCGCTACAGAACCACCCATGGTAGCCATATTACGGAATTGTACTCCTAAAATATCTTTCACTGCTTTAGGAAATACTCCACCACAAAATGTTTGAAATGACTCGTACATCTCAACATCTCGTTGTGTCGCCATGGCACCAATACGGAATTCCTTATCATCTTCTTCAATATAGCGTAGGCCTACTTCTGATAAATCGATTACCATTGGCCATTTACGATTTCCTAATCGTGTCCAACACCCCCCCGCTAGGATAGGTGCCATTTTTTGCTTTACCATCAGTGCATGTGCCTCTTCAATCGTCTTAGGCTGTTGCACTTGCATAAACATAAGCATACTTATACCTCCTGACTCCAACATCTTTATATCTTTATTGTATCATGTATATAAAGGTTTTGTCAGATGAATTAAAAAATAGGCATACATAAACATATTCTATTCATGATGCATCATCATTATTATAGATTTTGTTTATATATGCCTAAAATTAATCTTTATATTAGATATGTATCGCAAGTTACCTAACTGCTTGTATAAATTTCTCTATACCCATTTATTTGCTTTTCTACAACCTGCTCTATATCTTCTAAAATATCTTCAGGAATGGCTTCAACAATGCATTTATCTACTTGGAAAATTGCACATGTGCCACATGATGAGCTAAGCCAACGTGGAACAGGCTGTAAGTGTACCGCAA
>CAUQZV010000009.1:0-44673 GCA_963522415.1 uncultured Veillonella sp.
TGTTGAAACTCATCATGCACTTGTTGTGCTAGCTTCTCCATAAAACCCTGACCTATGGCTTTCCAAAAGTTAAGCCACATCCGTTCTACTTTGCTAGCATCCAAGTTCTCATGATCACTTGGATATCGCACTAGCAAGGTATCATTTGCTACTGTTACTGCATACGCAGAGGCCCTCCCTCGGGATAGTTTTCTTTGTGATAGACTACCTTCTGCTACTTTTCTTTTTGATAAGCTACCTTGCCATAGAGAATCTGACGGAGTGTCGCTTAATTGACCATCCTGTGAAGATATTTCCAAATAGGCAGATACTGTATGAGGCTTTTCTAGCATTACTCGGTACATCTGACCCATCACCATGATGTCTGTATCTACGGCAGGTACCATAGGATGTCCGCCTCTCTCCTTTCGGTTCTGCAGTACCTTTTCGATGAAAGCTCGATGGCGACAAATAAACTCTTCAATCATTCCTAGGGGGACACGAGGAGAAGCAGACACTCGTACCACACCACTAGTGGTAACACGAAGATTCATGTTCTTCACTCGTTTTCTATGCAGTTCGTAAGTGATGCTCCCATCTGGCAGTGTGCGAAGTTCTTTCATCCTATCTCCTGTATCTCCTATATCATGACTAATTTGTCACTTATATGTCTATTATAGGCTTTCACCCCTATAAAATACAACAAAATAGAGAAAGCCATGGTATCCCACTACTTTCTCTATTTCTATGTACATAGACTATTCCTAGCCTAGTATATGTAATTATTTTCCAGCTTTTGCTGCTTTCGCACGAGCAGAACGATCCAAGATGGCTTTACGCATACGAATATTTTCTGGTGTTACTTCTACCAACTCGTCATCGTTGATCCATTCTAAGGCTTGTTCCAGGCTGAAGATACGTGGAGGTGTTAAACGAACTGCCTCATCAGAGGAGCTAGAACGCATGTTAGTAACATGTTTCTTTTTGTTAGGGTTTACGTCCATGTCGTTTTCACGAGCATTTTCGCCGATAACTTGGCCTGTGTATACTGGCACGTTAGCACCCAAGAATAAAGTACCACGGTCTTGTACAGAGTTCAAACCATATGG
The DNA here is from genome assembly GCA_963522415.1 of uncultured Veillonella sp. Classification (GTDB taxonomy): domain Bacteria; phylum Bacillota; class Negativicutes; order Veillonellales; family Veillonellaceae; genus F0422. The sequence goes on from CAUQZV010000009.1 coordinate 1,089, forward strand.
TGTAGTTTCACCGTCTTCGAAAGCTACTAAAGCACCGCGCGTACGGCCTGGGATATCCCCTTTGTATGGAGCATAGCCATGGAATACATGGTTCATGATACCATTACCTTTTGTAGCTGTTAAGAATTGTGCACGGAACCCAATCAAGCCACGAGCAGGTACTACGAATTCCATACGTAAGTAACCAGCTAATTCAACCATGTTGATTAACTCCGCTTTACGAACGCCCAAGTTTTCCATAACAGCGCCCATAAATTCTTGTGGTACGTCGATTGTTAAATGCTCCAATGGTTCACATTTTTGACCATTGATCTCTTTGAAAATTACACGAGGTTTACCTACTTGTAATTCGTAACCTTCACGACGCATTGTTTCGATCAATACTGCCAAATGCAATTCGCCACGACCAGATACTTTGAAAGAGTCTGGAGAATCTGTTTCTTCTACACGCATGGATACGTTAGTTTCTACTTCTTTGAACAAACGGTCCCGTAAATGACGGCTTGTTACATAATCCCCTTCACGGCCCGCAAATGGAGAGTTGTTAACGGAGAACATCATGGACAATGTTGGCTCGTCGATGGAGATCGTTGGTAGTGCTTCTGGGTTTTCTGCATCCGCCACTGTTTCACCGATATTGATATCATCAATACCTACGAAAGCGATGATATCGCCCATACCAGCTTCATTTGTTTCTACACGGTTCAAACCATTGTATGTGTACACACGACCAATTTTACCTTTACGAGTGCTTTCACCATTCATCAACACCACTTGTTGATTTGGTTTCATACGGCCACGAACGATACGGCCTACGGCAATTTTACCTACGAAATCATCATAGTCAAGTGTAGTAACCATGAACTGCAATGGACCATCGATATCGCCTTCTGGAGCTGGAATTTCTTTGATCAATACATCGAATAAAGCCGTCATATCTGTGGAATCGTCTTCCATGGATGCTTTCGCAATGCCATCACGAGCCGATGCGTACACCACTGGGAAGTCCAATTGATCATCGTCCGCTTCCAATTCCATGAACAATTCTAATACTTCGTCTTCTACTTCGTGAACACGTTGGTCAGGACGGTCAATTTTGTTGATAACCACAATTGGTTTTAAGCCTTGTTCCAATGCTTTGCGCAATACGTATTTCGTTTGTGGCATTGGACCTTCGAAGGAGTCAACCAATAGCAATACGCCGTCAACCATGTTCAATACACGTTCTACTTCACCACCGAAGTCAGCATGGCCCGGTGTGTCCACGATGTTAATTTTTACATCGTTATGCATAACTGCTGTGTTTTTGGACAGGATTGTAATCCCTCTTTCACGTTCTAAGTCATTAGAGTCCATTACACGTTCAGCAACTTTTTCATTATCACGGAAAATATGGCTTTGTTTAAGCAATGCGTCTACCAACGTTGTTTTACCATGGTCAACGTGGGCGATAATCGCCACATTGCGAAGATTTTCACGAATCATTCTATACTCCTTTATCTACTTAAGTAGGGTATTCCTAATATTTGTACAAATCGTACTACGACAGTCTATTATATACTTTATTTTAGAATTTTACAAGGAAATAGCTATACTTTCATGACAATATCTCTATAGTAGTCAAACATTTGTGGCAATGCATTCCCTCACAATATGACAGCCCCTCCAACTTTTTCTCTCCGAGAATAAATCTATTTATTTAGCCACTTTTTTACATAAAAGGTCGCTCTTCCTTTGCCATGTCTTTCAATGTACTCTTCCTCAGTCAATTGCTTAAGCATATTTTCGATTGTAGCCTTTCCTACACTTGGAACTAATTCCATCATATCGCTTTTAGTAAATTTACCTAATTTCCTATCAATTGCATTTCTAACAAGTTCAATTGTCGGCACTTTTTCATCTACATAATCAACCCTTTCCTCAAAATCAATATAAGCAGCTAATATTGTTCTAAGAATATATTTTATAAATGGCACAGGATTTTCTTTATTTTCATGCCAACCTATCCCACTTTTTTCTAGAGCCATATAATAACTGTCTTTATTTTTTTCGATCTTACTGTCTAAGCTGATGTATTTCCCAATTACATATCCTTGTCTGTATAGCAAGAGGGTTGTTAATAAACGACTCATTCTCCCATTTCCATCATTGAAAGGATGAATACAAAGAAAATCATGAATAAAAATTGGAATTAAAAGCAACGAATCCACATCTTTTTTGTCAAGAGCTATATTCAATTCATTACAAATTTGCTCAATTACTCCTGATGTTTCATATGGAGATAATGGCTTAAACCTTTCGATAGTATTACCCTCTTTATCTTTTTCCACAATAGAATTCTGCGTATTTTTATATCGACCACCAATTCCTTTTTCACTATACTTAAATAGTTCTTTATGAAGTTGCAAAATATAGTTACTGTTGATTGGAATATATTCATAACTTTCATGAATCGTATTTAGTACATCTCTATATCCAAGAATTTCTTCTTCATCCCTATTTCTTGGAGTTGTTTTTTGATTCATTAACTCTTTTATTCTGACTGTTGTAGTAACAATTCCCTCTATTTTATTAGAATCTTCTACACTCTGAATTTTAGCAAGCTCTACTAACTTATCTAAAACAGCAGGTCTGCGTGTCAAAAAAAGTTCTTGTTTTCCTTTGTGTTCATGAATTTGTGAAAGAAGATTTATAATTTCACTATCCCACTTACTTCTTGCTAGATTTTCATAACTAAAAAATCTCATTCGCCTACCTCCTTTTTATTTCGCCTAATTATATCATATTTTTAGGCGATTATTAAGAACTTAGGCGATTATTTATACTTACCCAAGTTATAAAATAAAGTGAGACAAAAAACAACGTTATATTCTGTTAAAATTTTTTCATCAACCTTATTTAACAAAGAGCCTTTTGAAATCTATATTTTTAAGGAAAGTTTTCATCTTGCTTCATCTCTTTAAGGTGCTATTTCACTCTACTTCACAATATGGCATCCCCAGCCATCATAATCCCCGTCAAATTCTTCTGCCAAATCCATAAGATACCAGACAATTTCATCGATATCTTCAAAATCATCTTCCCTGCCAATGACAAGTTCATATGGATATTCCTTATCTATATCTTCATTGTCGGTCAGATTTTCTGATGAAAGTTTTATAAAACCGTCTTCCATGACTTTGGCTAAAAAGGCTTCCCCATTTTCTTCTATTTTAAAGTGTAGGCAATGTTCGAGCACTCTCGGCACCATACTATCACCATTATTTTTAATATTCTCAATAAGCATCCTATTCATAATACTTTGATATTCATATCTGTCAGGGTACAGTGCCTGGAAATACAGTTCCCAGTCCTCATCTTCAACAACTGCCAATGTATAAGCATAGTCAGGGAAGTTTTCTGACATCATCACAGAAATTTCATCGTTGTACCCCAACTCATTCTTAGCATAGGCAAAAATATGCGCCCGTTCATCGCATTTCACAACGCCTACTAACATATCTCCATGTTGTTCAACAATCTCTTCTACAGCGTCTTCTATAGAATATACATATTCCCCTTCTTCTCTCGTAGGAAACCCATTGTCATTAGCATTCTTATATAATATTTGTAAATGTAATCTTTTAGGGTAGTTTGCAGTATATTCAAAATCCCTAAGAGCTAAATTAGTTCGAATCACAGCCGGCAAGTCATAAGCAAATGAATCGCATAGATAAACGCCCCAGTCTTCATCAATTTTTTCAGTTTCTTGATCGATTACTTTTTCAGTACCCGCATTTGCTCTGCACTCTCTTTTTTCTATTTCTTCTTTACACTCTTTTACTACTTCCAATGCACTCTCATCCTCAGGATCTAACTCCGCCCATCGCAAGGCATAAGGAATAGCTCTTTCCTCCTCATGGGTCAAATATTGATAGGCATATGCCATACGCATATTCCATTCAGCTTTATCTTTCCCCTCTTCTCTAACCGAATTCAAAATATCTATCGATTTTAATAAAAATTTATCGCCAATAAAGCTAGGTGTTCCTTGATCATCATTGCCGATAATCGCAAAGTTTTGATACGCACGAGCAAGCTGATACCATACTTGGTAATCCCGTTCTTCCATAGGGATGCTTTCCAATGCTGTCATACATTCTGTATATGTATCTCCATCTGTAAGCTTTTCTATATACGCAAAAAATTCTTCGCGATTTTTTGAATTCCATTTCATGTTAAGTTACCTCCACTTTTTATCGTTTATCAAACATTAAAAATATAACCCCACAAATTGCAAGTAACAGTCCACACAGTCCTATAAAGACTCTATAACCTTTCTCACCCCACACTTCAAAAATAAATGCGTGTCGTGCCTTATCTCCGACTGTAGCTTGATACACCCATTTCCAATCTCGTATAGCACCGATTAAAAATAGTAGTCCACCTGCTATCAAGACATACTGATAATGTACTTTTAACCATTCAAATACTTCATCCATATCGTTTATCCACTTCCTCTATCAAGCATTTCTCTCATTATTTCTCTTTTTCACACGCTAAAGATTCTTCATTCAAGCGCCATTCTCTCAACTTTTCAGAAGATTACTTTTTCTTTTTTACCGCCGATTGTAAAAGCTCTCGTATTCTCCTTCAAATACAAACTTTTCAGGGTGAGATTTGATGTAGTTTAGTTCGTTTTCTTCACCTTCATAATCATAAACGAAATCATCGGCTTCATCTAAAATCTTAAAAAATTCCTCTCCGTATTTTTCTTCCAATATTTCTAGCATATGGTATCTTTCTTCTCTACCAAAAGATATTGTCCCACCACAATAGTCTACAACTTTTTGAAAATTACCTGCATATTCGTTCATCCCAAAATGTTTGAAACCTTTTATTGCATCTTCCCAAACTATCCCTGTAGAATTATATAAAAACTGGTGATGACCTCCATTACTTACTTCTGCAAAATACCAAGTAATGGCTAATAAATATCTTTGCTCTAAAGTGAAAGTCTGCGCTGATTGAATATACTCATCATATCCATCATAAATATTAATTGTTTCCCACATTGGATCAACAACATCATAATAAGAGTTTTCATCTAAACTTTTAATATTTTCTATGGTAATCTTTGCGTATGTTAATTTCTTTTCTGTTTCACCCATTTCAGTTGTCTCCTCTATATTTTCATTTTCTTAATTGATGTATTCAAAATTCTTCTTTCGTTGGTATCTCTACTTTCTAAGTTGCTGCAAATACTAATACTTGTAAATGTATCATCTATATGTATTATATTGTAATTTTCTTTAATATAAGTTGGTGCTCTCATTTTATTTGCTCTCTTAGTTATTATATCGTTATTAAATACGTCATCATTTCTACAGGATATTTCAAATACCCAAAGCCTCATATGTTTCCTGAACTAACCTAATGACTAAATCGTATATCTATTATAACTAATTGTCAAGCGATATTCGCTATTGTATTCTTACTATAAATTATGCATTCGTTATAGTTATAGCATGCTTTTTTGTTATTCTACTTCATTATACATTATTGCAATACATTGAAGATTATAACATTTGAGAGTTTGTTAGTGTAAAATGTTTGTGGGAAAATAAATAAGAAAAAACAGCAAACCTTTGTGATTCACTGTTTCTAAAATTGTTCTATTTAATTAGACAAACTGGGATTTGTAACTATCTTTTTTTGAACAAATGTCTGTATATTTACTATCAGAACCCGTAAAATTATATCGTAATTATTTTAATACACTATTCAATTACTAGCTCTATATAATCCCCATCTTCCTTATTGTATACATGCTTATTTACAATTCCAAGCAGTTTCTGTATATCTTCCATATCTGAAGCCGAAAATTCCAAATAACAAGTCTCATCACTGGTATAATTCAAATCTTCATAAAAATCCTGAATAGCCACATAAAATTTATCTAAAACATCTTCCAACGGATATTGAGAAATATTCCTCGGACTATCTCCTTCTCCTAATTCTGGTTCTTGAACAAATTTTAATGAAGTAACAAAGCAATCACTTTCCATAAAATCGTCATATGTTTTATAGATATGTTCTGCTACCTTTTCGTAATCAGCTTTGTTATATTTTTCATGTACAAAAATATCTATATTTTTCATCTTAACCTCCTTAATGTGGTGTGAAAATTATCATTAGTCCCGCACAACTTCTAATTTTTATTTATCTACTTTAGCTTTTTTAGTAATTCTACAAAAGGTACTTTATTATCTTTTCTAAGCGAAATCAAATCAAAAACCGAATCAACATCCAAATCAAACATCGCGGATTCCAAGCTAATTGTCATAAAATAATAATCTATAACCTCTTTACTAAACTCATTTTCTAAACTATTCCATAAAGTATTTGGTAAAATGCAAAATGCTAAAGTATCATTACCAAGACTTTCAACAAACCATCTTATTTCAAAATCTTCCTTTATGATTTCGTTGAAATACTTTATAGTTGTATCCCTATCCATATTATCCATATAAGGAACAACTATTTCTTTAGCTCTATATTTTAATTTTATGTCATCACCATATTTTTTATTATTATTTATAAAATCTACTTCTATGAGATTTCCTATTTCACTATTAAAGTAATTGATTACAGATTCGTCGTCTTCTCTCCAATCAATCCGAATTAAATCATTACTTTCCCAAAGGTCATTAATGTTATCTGGATATAATAAGAATTTTCTTATATTTTCATATTTATTATTCATAAAATCTTTTCCTCAAATTATAAATATCTGAAAGTAACTATTTTTTATCTATCAAACATTACGTCAATCGTATTTTAGTTTTTGATCTTTTTTATCATATTTAAATAAAAATTCTTGCCACCATCATTATTAGCTAAATCATGCTTTGTTTGTAAAAAAGAAATTACTTCTTTTTTGTATTCTTCAGGGACACTTTGAATATATTGATTAATAATATGAACCAAATTTTGATGTGCAATTTTTTTGGGTGTCATTTTTTGCATACTCATAAAGTATTTCCATTTATCAGGGTAATATTCAAAATTTTTTAAACGCGGTAAATAGATAGAAACATAACCTGCAAGTCCTTTTTTATAAGCATTTGATAAAATAAAATTATAAATTTCGGTAGTTTCTTCAAGTTGGTATCTTAGTATCATATTCCCCAAAATAGATATGATATTCAATAGTATTTTTTCATTATCTGAATAATTAAGTGCTATCCGTAAAAGTTCCTCAGCAAATTTGTCATCCTTGAAATACGAAGAATAGTATAATGACATTTCATCTCTAGGTGTTTTTTCAAATAACTTTAGACTATTAACTACTTCTGTTTCTGTTTTCATTTTCCAGTTTTTAATCTCTACTTGAAGTAATCGAATATCATTTATTTTTTTCTTTATCTTGAATGGAATATTTTGATTCATGACTCCCTCTTTTGTACAAATTCAAATTTGTTTCACTTAATATCTAGAATATTGTATCATGTTTTACTAAGTTTTACAGCCCTAACTCATGCTTCTTTACCTGTATTAGGTCCCTTTTTTCTTGCAGTAATTTATCTATACAGCTTCTGACACTTTCAGCTTGTTCCACTTCTTTTTGTATATCTTTGATTTGAGAATATAGACTATCTTTTTCTTTCCTCAAAGTGCCAATTTCTACCTTCCTTTTGGATATACTTAGGGTCTTGCTCTCGCCTAAATGTTCCTGGAGATATTTCTTTGCACTTTCAAATAAAATTAACGGTATCATTGTCCATATAAGCATCATAGAACTTGTCCAAAGCACTTTCATCGTTGGCACCTTTTTCCACACTTATAATTGCCTTAACAAAGTTCCTTGTGGTTATCATTGACCATATCTTCTATTTGATTTCTCATTTTTTAAATTTATATAATTTGCAATAAAAAGCGACAGATCCCCGAAATACAATATGCAAATCAGACTGTCGCTTTTTTATTCTTTAATCCTATTTATTTTTTATGTTCAAATATCCAAAGTACATTAACTTATAGAAATGGTACTGCTATCATCTTATAATGAAATCAAACTTTATATTATGACTACATTGGAATAAAAGCTGAATTTTCACATCAATTTCTGCAAATCCCCCATATCAATTCCCATAATCCTTAAAATATCAGTAAAGGCTACAGTTTTAAATTCATTTTGATATCTTTTAAATATTTCATTCAACTCTACACTAAATTTTTGAAAATACTTCTTATTGAGTAAAACTTTCAAATAAAATATTGCTACTACAATTCTCTTATTATCATAATTACTGCAACCATAATATCTTGCAATATCTGCAACCCTCACATTTCCAAAATTAGAATTATATAATCTTTCATCATGGGCACATTTATTTCTCACTAAATTAATAATTTTTAATGCTGAGCCAAGGTCTTCACTTGAAAGTCTAATCATTGATCTTTCATTATATTGTTTCTTATATTTATCTGAATAATATTTCGCTATAGCATTTTTATCCGAGTCTAATAAAATATCATATAAATAAGCTAAATTACCGATAGTAAGGTAATTTACCAATACCCATAACGGCACTGATCCATGTTCTTCAATATAATGTTTGATTGCTCCATTTTTATCAACTTTGTCATGAATTGTTTTTGTTAAAATTGATATTTGTTGTAAGACTTTTTTAGGGTTATCACCAACATAATTCTTTATTTCTAGATATGAATTTGGTTTTGAGTGTTTTTTTGAAAATTCATGCGATATTACAGTCTTAAATGAGTTTTCAAAAATCAATATATACTTTAAGAAAAGTATCCTTAATTCTCTATCAAATAGGAATAAAGCTTTTAATTCATTAAAATGTGTATTAGGTATATATCGTTCTGGAACTACATATTTTCCCGATGCATCTTTTTGTAAAAACAAATCCTTATAGCCATTTATAACATTATAATAATTTTCTTGTTCTAAAAATCTCTTGGGGCTTCCATCTGTAGGAACAGTAAGCCCTCTATTTCTTAAAACAGTTAACTGCTGATTAAAAGTCTTATATTCTTTCATAGTTGCTCTCCATAAAAAATGGCCAGGGCATCGTATGCTTCCTGACCTAATCTTATGACTAAATTATATATTTCCACTCACTAATTGTCAAGTACCATTTGCCCTTATTATAACTTATTCATTTATCATAATTGTTGCAGCACCAACTTCAAATTTTTACAACATTTCATTTAAATTTATGTCTCACACAGTCTACCATGAAGCAAGAAAACTCTGGATACAGCTTAAGCCTTACTTTTGGTTTGAAAGTTAGAGATTTTACACGAGAAATCATTTCTTCGTATTCTCTTTTATCTTTTTCCAATTCCTCAATATATTTCTTCTTATCTTCCTCGCTCACATAGTCATCATCAACTATAGCTTCTTTAATAGCATCCATTAAATAGAGTCTATTTTTTTCTTCAAGGGCGAAAAATTTTGCTTTTTTATCCTTTAACCATAAAGCATAATAATAGTGTTCCCAGTCAGCTAGATAGTATTGACAAATAACTTCATCACTATAGTAATGTAAGAATTTGTCAAATTCTTCAAGTACATAATAGGCATCAAAAATTTGCTCCGTAGAAATATCATCTGTTTTCAAATTGTGATTTTCATCTTTTCCTGACTTTACTTTTTCTAACCAAGATATTGCTTTATCTTTATTACCAAGATATACTTCGCAGTATGCAATGCTAAGCAATAGACTCATTCTATCAGGATATTGTTTTAATAATTCTAAAAATATTTCTTTAGCTTTCTCATATTCTTTGAGTTCATATAAAGAGACTGCATGATTGAAGGAATATTCGTAACTATCATCAATACTTTTAGCTTTTTCAAAATATTTTCGACTCAATATAAGCCATTCTTTATTTTCATTAGACTGGTACATACTAAAGTAATAAAGCCCCAACCCTGTATATGTTTCGACAAAAGGAGAATCTAAATTCTTTGCTTTTAGTAAATATTCTAATGTTTCTTCAGTATAATCATGGTTAAATGCAATATTGGTGTAAACTCTTGCTTTTTGAGCATTATCTAAATAACTTTCAAATTTATCAAGAAAAGAATTTAAATATCTTATATACTCACCGCGTCTAAGCTCTAACGTTAAAGAAGCAAGCGTACATACTATATCAATATCTGAAGGATATTCTTTTTGTTTGGATAACAAGTAGCTTTCCATTTTTTTAAGGTATTCTGTTGATCTTTCATAGTCCTTTAAAAATGTCTCTTTATATCTACCCTCATATTCTTTTTTCTGCTTGTCCCAATATGCCTTTATTTCATTTATCAAAATCTGTACTCCTCATTAGTTAGAATTTAAGAAACACTATTTTCATTTTTTATCTACTCTGTAGGGGCAACTTTTGACATTAATACGACACACTCCACATGGCTCGTTTGTTCAACGAAAAACATACTCAACCCCTATTGTACAAGGGAACTGTGGAACGCACTTTTTCCCTTAAAACATGGGGTATCGACCTTATGAAAGGCTTGATTTGCTCTGTTTTTTGTATAAGTAAATTCTTTCCTGTCAATAGTCCAACTTAATTCATCGACATTTTTATACCCTCGGTCGTAGGAGAAGACATATCAATCACACTTATTTCGTTCATTTCTCTCGAAATTTCGCAAAATCTCATCCTCACTTTTTTCTAATACAGGATCATCAGTAAATGCAAAACTTATAGTTCTATCTTGCTTAAATTTAGGGTAAAGATAAAAAAATCTAGCTGAAGCAAGTTGACCATTATATTCCGTTCTATGTTTCTGCTGTCCGTTCTGTTTCCCATTTCTAAAAATGTAGCTACGATATATTCTATTTGGATCTCGATCTTCATTTCTACAAATGGTATGCAAAGCAATATGCTGCTCATGGTTATTCATATTTGGAATATGTGTCGGTATGATTTTCCCAAAAAATTGAGTAAAACCCTGTATCCAACCTATTCCATCTGGTTGGTATGCTACTCCTAAAAAATGTCTTAGTTCTGTCATACCTGCTGAGAAGCTCTTTGAGTTGGCATAACAATCCAAATATTGATTCAAATCATCCCCTCTAATAAAGCATAACCTCACTAATGCGTATTTTGCCTCTTGTTTTTTACTGTCTTTGTTCGTAAGCAAGCATACTGCAACAAAATATTCTAATTCTTTATAATGAAAGCGAAATACAACAACCGCTTTTTCATTTTCACACATATCGTCTCTTAGTGCTTTTAAATTACTTAATGGCATATAATAATCCTCCAAATTTCAATGGAAACTCTTTGATATTACACATTCCTTTATAAATATAAAGTTTTCCGAATAATTCAAGTTATCTGGATACTACATCAATCTTTAATATATTGAAAGTTCATAATACAAATTAAATAGAAACAGATGGCAATATTCCTTCCTTTAAGGCAATATAGCATATACTGGCATTTTGTTGAATAAAATCTTTTTTTCTGTAGATTCATGCAATGGATTTCTTCGTTTCATATCTTCCTTTACTGCTTTACAAAGACGTATCATTTCAAATTGGGGCACTTGATTAACTCTATTTTTAATTTCATCAAACCCAATCTTATCATCCGACAATAAATTCAAGACACTAATTATGTCTTGTGCAGCATCTGGAATATTATAATTGCAATTATACTTATTAAGCAATGCATTGCAATAATACTGTTTCATTTCCTGAAACCAGACAGTCTCTCCCGCCAGAGTTCTTATATAGCACAATACATTTTCAACATTCTCACTATTAGCCAATACTGAAAAATCACCATGCAGATAGTATACTGGTCTGTGAATCAACTTTTCAATATTATTATCATAATTTAATGTAAAAATATTATCGAACCCTTGAACTGCTGCTTTCCTGTTATCTTCTAGGTCAGCATTTTCTACTTTTTCAAAAAATTTCTTAATTCTGTTTCAAAATCAATTCACGATCGTAGTAAGCATTCAAATTTGGAATACATAATAACTTGTCTTCATTGCTTAATTTTCAAAATTCTTCTTTTGTTGGTTTCATATTTTAGCTCTCATAATTAATAAACTTATGCAAGTTCTAACTCACAGATAACTCTTTTGGTATCTAGTTCGTCTATAGCAGTAATTTTTATATAATCAAATCCATTTCTCTTCACTTCTTCAAAAGAAATTTTTTCTCCGTTAATAGTTTCTGCAAAGTCATCTTCATCAAATTCAAAATCTTCTTTCTCTTCATCAAAATCAATGCTATAGGCAAAATCTATTTTAATTTTAGAGTTTGGAATTTCTAATTTAGAAAGCGGACGTTTTTTGATATCTTCTAAATTTATCTCATCACAGAACATAGGGTTGTATCCATATTTAGCTTCATCATAGAGTAAAATTTCTTTTCCTGTATGTATACATTTTGCTACTATCATGCAAGGATTGCTAATCTCATTTTTTTCATCATACATACCACAAATCATATGTTCTTCAAAAAGTGAACCATAAAAATAGATTTCATACAGTTCGTTGGTATCTCCACTTTCTAAGTTGTTGCAAATACTAATACTTGTAAATGTATCATCTATATGTATTATATTGTAATTTTCTTCTTTAATATAAGTTGGTACTCTCATTTTGATTTCTCTCTTAATTTTACAATCGGCATTTTCTACTATTTCAATACTATCCAATTATTACTTATTCATCTTTCTTATAGTAGCTGGGATAAAGAGGGTGTTCAAATAAACCATCATCAATCATTTTTTCAATCTTCGCCGGCAAATCAACTTTATATACTTTGTTATAAATAGCTGTGCTTAAACATTCAAATCCGCCTCCCGAAGAAGCATCACCTAAAAAATTTTGAATTGATTCTATATCGGGATAATGATCAGGATTATGTAGATAACGCATATATTCCTCTAAAACTCGTCTAATATATAGAAAGTCTTTCAGGTTTATTGTTATTTTTTCCTTATCAGAAATAGCCTCTAATCCATATTCAACGATATCTTTTATACTTGTATATTTCATCATCTTTAAATTCAATACCTCTTTTCCCCAATAATTATCATATAAAATTGTTGTAACCCAATAGACTTTCCATTGAAGCGTCCTTCACCTAAGGTTTTGTTATTATAGTTTTCATCATGTGTATACTCTTTATAACCTTCTAGTATTCCTCAATGAAAAATCAATTTTAATCTATTCTTTTTTCAAACCGAAACATTCCTTCCGAAAATTGCTCATCAAAATTCTTAACATCCTCTTCCGTTTCATTTGGGTCAAGATGAAATTTATTAAAAATTTTAACACATCTGCAACTTCTAATTTTCAATTTTATTATCTATATCCAAAAATAATAAAACATTTTTCAATATCATCATATTCATAAGGAATACTAAATGTATTAAGCATACGCTCTATTTCTGATTGTTTATCAGTAACACATGTTTTTGGCTCAATTAAACGTCCTTGACCAAGAACTTTCTCAAATTTACTTCTAATTTTGAACCATTCAACAATTCTCATATTCATATGAAAAAAATGTTCATCAGCATCAATCGTCCAATATATGCTAGGCTCTTCTTCATCAAAAAACGTCTTATATTGTATCGGGATGTCTCTCATGTTCTCCATGATGGAATCTATCAGCTCTTTCCATTTTGTATTGTTCATAAAAGAGGTTAGATTTCTTTCTTCAAGAACCTGCTTAATTTTTTCTTTTTCAGTTTTTTTATTGTTATATTTCCCATTTTCAATCTCGTCTATAATGTGTTGCATAACAGATAACGCTCTATTATCTAGTTCTTTATAAACATAAGATGGCGATATACATTGTTTATCTCTTTGTACATAATACCACCCGTAATGCACCCAACCAGTAACTATAAAATGGAAATCTCCCTCCCAACTTATATCGAAATAAACTCTATCTTCATCATTAGAACTACTTATTTTGATAACTCCACTTCTCGGATTTAGTTTTTCACATAAAATATTATGGATTGATTGCATCTACCACTATTTCCCCTTACAACTTTAAATTTACCTGTCTATTTCTAATATAAACATTTTATTCTTCAAACTTTTCCTCAACATTAAAAATCACTTCACAATCGCAACCAGCACCATTTTCTCGCAAAAATTCTATAACCTTTTCAATATCCGTATTTTTATCTTTCAAAAACTCATTTGTTAAAGAAAAATCGTGATTACACTCTACCGTTTCTGATTTATCATTTAGATAATCAAATAATTCATAAAATAATTTCTTTTCCATCGGTAAGTTCTCTTCAAATTCTTCCATTTGTTTGACTTGATATTCTTGCAATATTTTTCTCTTATCAAATTTGTTCATGAGCTTTTCTCCTTTATAAAATTATTGTTTTAAATCGTTTATTTTTGTACCTTATACACCATATCTCCGCTATTCCAAATATACATAATTGCCGTCACTGGTCTTTTTCCGTCTTCCCGAAGCCATCCTGTATATGTGGTTGTGTTGCCATAATAGCCTTCAATAATGATTTCAAATTCTGAGTCTGTATATTCATCTATAAATTGTTGTAAAGCAATAGACTTTCCATTGAAGCGTCCTTTCCCTAAGGTTTTGTTAAATATCAATACATCGCATAGGTCGATATCACATTTTTCAAAACATATTTCACCTGGGTATAATCTTTCTTCACCTTCCACAAATTCATATATTTTATTAACTTGTAACGTTAAAGTTTCGTTGTCATATGTGATTTCTTTCACCCTACTATCATGAAGACTGAAAAGAATGTTGCTATTTCTATCGTGTATAAACTTCATACTGTTCCTCATAATTTCATCTTAATATATTTAGTTATTATACTTTATTTGTCGAATCTTATTGTATTGGGTTCCAATTTCATTATATAGTTAAGCATTCATTTCATGACTCCAAACTACTTAACTACAATTTTTCTAACTGTTTCAGCTGATCCATTTTTACGTAAACTACAGCGATAATAACCACTTCTTTTTCATTTTCATTAATCCAAAAATAAACATAATAGTTTTTTATTCTAATTTTTCTAAATCCTAAGTCTCTCCATGGTTGTTCATCAATACACTTTATACGATGTGGCATATATTCTAATGCGTACATCTCTGACCTAATTAGTGCAACTAATTCCTTTGCAATACTAGGCTGTTGTAATCCTGTGGTTATATAATCTCGTATAAGTATAAGATGCTTTTTTGCTTGTTTTGTAATTCTTACCTTATACGTTTCCATTATAGACCTCGTTCTAGCTCTTCAAATACTTCTGCAACAGAATACGTTTCCCCTCGTAGTGCCTGCGAGTACCCTGTTTCCATCAAAGTATTAAATGTGCTTTCATCCATATTCTCGTGTATCGGTAGCTCTTTAGGTATTGTTAATGGAAACGGAATGCCATTATTTAAAATAATTTGTCTATAAAACATATCAATAGCTGCCGCTCGAGAAATGCCTATAGTCTCTAAAATTTGTTCCGCTTGTTGTTTGATATGCTCTTGGATTCTTACATTTACATTACCTGTCTTTGCTAGTGCCATATCCATCACCTTCCTTTATACATAGTATACATCAATGTGTCGTATATTGCGATACGATTTAGCGCATATTTTTCACTACCATAATAATTTGTATTTATATATATTGACGAGTCTTTCTAGCGATCATTATAATTATATCAACAAATAATGCAGATTTTCTTTCTTATCAACTGATTTCAAATACAATACGTAGAAAAATATTAGGAGGTGTTACTATGTCCACTTCAAGTATCACTCACAACTTCGTTATATCAAGTCCAGACAGTGTAGAACGTTTTGTTACAGCGTTAGATAAAGCTGAACAGGACCGTATACCAAACCAAGTACTTCCCGGACGAGAATTAACTGATTCTAAAGAAATCTTAACTTTAATGTCAAAAAGGGGAAAATGAGGACAACAAGTTTATTTTAGGTTTCTATATACAAAATCATTTCAACCCATTTAATACTCGTGTTACAAACTCCTATAACAACAAGCCCCATACACTACATCAACTTTTAAAATTTATATAATTTGCAATAAAAAGCGACAGATCTCCGAAATACAATATGTAAATCAGTCTGTCGCTTTTTCTATTTCTTCAAATACTTCTGCAACAGAATATATTTCCCCTCGTACTGTCTGTGAGTCCCCTATTTCCATCAAAGCATTAAAGTATGTTATATAAAAGCCCCCAGTACTGCCATATCTGTGTATTCATTTTCTTAGTAAAGTAAAAAAACGCCACATACTTTCATCCTATAACAAACAATGAAAGTACATGACGTTTCTAGCAGATATTTAATTATCTAATGCTCTAATACCCATTACCTTAACTGATAGATTAGTGTGTACTTTTAGAATCATTGCGACGGCAAATGCCTGCGAAGATAGATCCTGTAAAGTTGTGGATAATAGAGAATACGGCGCCTGCTACGGCTGCTTGTGGTGTAAAGTGTTTCAACGCCAAGCTAGCTGCCAAGGCAGAGTTTTGCATCGCCACTTCGATTTGCATGGCACGGCGATCTGGTACGTTGGAACCGAATAGACGGCAAATGAAATATGTCGCTACATAACCGCTCACGTTTTGCACTAAGCATGCCAAGAAAATCATCACACCATGAGCTAAGATATTATCACGACTAACGGCAGTAACGCCAGCTAGGATAATTAGTACCGCTACGGCACCTACTGTTGGCAAGACTTCTTTCACAGGTTCAATACGAGAACCAATGAAATAGTTCACTATAATTCCCAACGCAATTGGCACAGCAATGATTTTCACGATGGACATGAACATTGGCCAGAAGGCAATATCTACGGTTTGTCCTGCATATAACACGATAAAGAGTGGTGTTAATACGGGCGCTAATAAAGTGGATACTGTTGTAGCAGATACGGACAATGGCACATTGCCATTCGCCAAGAACGTCATTACATTAGATGCGGTGCCGCCTGGTGCTGCCCCCAATAGGATAAAACCTAAGGCAATTTCTGGCGGGAATCCAAATACGATGCCCACTAACCAACCTGCCAGAGGCATCCACAAGAATTGAATCAAGGATACCAAAATCACTTGCCACGGTTGTTTAAATACGTCTAAGAATACTTTTCCTGTCAATGTTAAGCCCATACTGAACATAACTAATTGTAACAAAGGAACTGTTTGTTTCGCTGCGCCCATGAATACTTCTGGCACTAGGAATGCGATAACTGCCATAGCTAACACAATCCATGCTAAGTAATCATTGAACAGACGATTGATACTACGAATAAAATTCATATGTAACCTACTTTCTATAAAACATGAGAACTTTTCAATTATAACAAATCTTTTGCTCTAATAAAAGGGATTTATCTTAAATTTATAATATATTTGTCCTTTTATGTGTTACAACTATTAGCTTTGATGTGCATCATATAGTTTTCCTCCCACTCTCATGAGCATAAATAGACTCCGTTATTGTATATCCAAAATGTTAGCTACTTAATTGTATAACGAAATTTTATTTCAAAATAAAAAAGAAACCTAAGTGACGTCAACTCCTACCATCGACATTCGATGTCTAGATTCCTCATCACTTATGTTTCTTATTTGTAAAATAATTTTATACAAGCTGATTGACTAGCTATTTAAAAACTCCTCGATTACAGGATTTTCCATCATCACCGCTTGTTCTTCTGGCGTAATCACTTGTACTTTATCTCGGTCCACATTGACCAAGCATAGAAAGCCTAAGTGATCACCTTGGTTCGCACGAAACTGATGGGCCATCAGCTTAGGGATTTCAATCATATCCCCTTCTTGCACGTCTTCTACGGTATCACCCATTAAGCACTGGCCTTTCCCACGGAAGATCATGACCATATGCGTATGCTCATGGCGTTCCATAGTGCTATATCCACCTGGTTGTACCTCGAAATAACGGAACTGGCATGGAATATCCCAAGCCCCATCGAAGAGAACTTGACGGGTCACATCTTTAAATGGGCTATTATCTTGCTTGTACACCAAGGTATCTACGCCATCCCATGTGTATGTTTCTTGATTAAATTTACGTATCATTTGAATATCTTTTTAATGGCCCCTAAAATACCACCATGTTCATGGACATACTCTTTTACAGATTCCACTTCAAAACCTGTTTCATCAATAGCAGTGCGAATAGCCGCTTCATCAATTTTTGTATGATCAAAACGAATGCGCACTTCTTTTGTTTTCAAATCAACTTTAGATTCCAACACGCCTGGCAATCCACGAACAGCTGTATTCACTGTGTTTTCACAATTTTCACATATCATACCTGGCACATGAAAAAGTTTAGTAGTCACATTACCTGTGCTACCACAACCACAATCTTTACACATAGGTCCTCCTAGTTATTTTGTTTATGACTATTTGTTGCCCCTGCTTCTACATCAATTATTTCTGCTTTAGCAGGCTCTTCTTTGGCTACTTTTTTATCGCCACTGACAGCATCTTTAAATTCATTGATACCCTTACCAATAGCTTTACCGATTTCAGGTAGCTTCTTAGGTCCAAAAATAACAAGGGCAATAATTAAAATAAGAAATAGCTCTTGTGTGCCAAAATTAAACATACGTATCACCTCGTATTTCAAATTAATTAATTCTTATGAGCTGCCTCGTCTACATACCATTCTACCGGATCATGAGTCAGCACAGCTCCTGGTAAACAATGGTCTACTCGGTCCTCCCAAGAATATTCTTCATACTCCTTGCGTTGACGAAGTACACGCGCTAAGGCCGCCTCTTTAGAAGAACCTACCACTGTGAACCATACAGATTTTGCATTCACTAGCATAGGGAATGTCAGTGTTACACGCTCCCATACTTTACCATCTTTCACAGCCACTACCATACGATCACGTTCATACAAGGCTTCAGATTTAGGAAATAAGGATGCTGTATGCCCATCATCACCTAATCCTAACAGGACTAAATCAATAGTTTCTTTTTCGGTGCGTTTCAAAACCATTTGTACTTCTTGTTCATATTTATCAGCGGCTTCCTCCACTGTACCATTATTCGTTGGCACTGGATAATAATGAGCCGCTCCCATAATATTGCCAAATAAACGATCTTTCGCACGACCAAAATTGTTATCTGGATTTGACTGCGGTACAAAACGCTCATCTACCCAAAGGAAGAAAATATGCTCCCAATCGATACGATTCGTATATTCATCAGAATCAAGCAAAGAAAACAATGCATTCGGCGTCGTTCCCCCAGACACAGCTACTACGCAAGTACCTGTCTTAGCAATACATTCGTTTGTATAGGTTAAAAATCGATCGGCCACTGCTTTCGCCACGTCATCTCCTGTAGGAAATGCATGAATTATATCTCTCGCCACGACCATGATCCTCCTTCTAATAATTCTTCTGCCTCTTTTGGTCCCTCACTGAAAGCTGGATAGAAGCATAATGGTGTTTCTTCATCATTACGTTCCCATGCTTCAATTAATGGTTTAAATAATCGCCAAGACTTCTCTACCGCATCATTACGAACAAATAATGTTTGGTCTCCTAATAGACCATCTAAAATTAATCGTTCATAGGCGTCTGGAATATCTGCTAATTCTACAGAATTACTGTAGGAAAAATTCATTTCCAATGTATTCACACATAATTTAGATCCTGGAGATTTTACTTCTAAGGACAAACCCATGCCTTCGTTTGGTTGCATACGAAGAACCAATACATTTTGGTTAAAGTCTTTCGCATGGAACGGTTTAAAGATAGAATGTGGAATTGGTTTGAAAGTAATAGCGATTTCGCTAGATTTCTTTGGCAATCGTTTTCCTGTGCGCAAATAGAACGGCACATCACGCCATCTCCAGTTATCGATAAACAATTTTAATGCCACGTAGGTTTCTGTCGTTGACGTAGGTGGCACATTCTCTTCTTTACGATACTCAATTCCAGGGCGTTCTATATCATCAGAATCCACATATTGACCACGGACCGCTACATCTCCTAAATTTTGGCGTTGTAAACTACGGATAGATGAAATCAATTTAGCAATTTCATCACGATAATCATCAGCATTAAAATTCGCTGGTGGTTCCATAGCAATCAAGGACAAGACTTGTATCATATGGTTTTGCACCATATCTCGCAACGCTCCTGCCCCATCATAGTAGCCCGCACGTTTTTCTACACCTAACTCTTCTGCTACTGTAATTTCTACACGTTCAATATATTTTCGATTCCATAATGGTTCAAAAATAGCATTAGCAAAACGAAGCATCAAAATATTTTGTACCGTTTCTTTCCCTAAATAATGGTCGATACGATATGTTTGCTCTTCTGAAATATATTGTTTCAGTGCATGATCCAAAGCAATAGCGCTTTCCAAATCATGACCAAATGGTTTTTCGATAATCACACGTGACCAAGATCCCACTTCTTCCAATAGCTTTGCCCCATGCAATTCACGAACGATTGGCTCAAACAACTCCGGTGGCATAGCTAGATAAAATAAAGCATTTCCGCCCGTACTATGCACCTCTGCGACACGCTCTAATTCTTCACGCAATGCTTCATACGTAGCTCTTTCTGTATATTGTCCTGATACATAGGAAAAGCGTTCAATAAACGCCCGTTCTTCTGCACTAGGTTCACGATTACCCAAGATGGATTCTTTCACTTGCTCACGAAATTCATCGTGGCTCATCGCTGTACGTGCTACGCCTACGACTGCTATCTTCGGTGAAAGTAACCCCCGTTTAAATAGAGAATAGATAGCTGGTAATAGTTTACGTTTTGTCAGGTCTCCGGAGGCCCCAAAAATAACGATGGCACCCGCTCCTGGTGTATGATCAATAGATAATTCTTCCCTTACATTGTAGGACACATTCATGGTGAATCTCCTTTTACATCATTTCCTACTGGAAACACTAATACTGTACCTTTTATTATAGCATAAACACCGCCCTTGACAATGGTTATCCAATTTTGACTTTTTCATTTTCATAGGGTATAATAATTAAGCACGATTTGTGCGAAGTTTTATTAATCTATGAGGTGATAATCACATGGCAACGAGAAGAGAAGCACGATTTAAGTTATGCCGTCGCTTCGGTGTGAACGTTTTCGGTCACGCGAAGGCTTTAAAACGTGTAAAAAAAGACCAACGTCAAAAGAAAATGTCTGAATATGGTCTTCAATTATTAGAAAAACAAAAAGTTAAAGCATACTACAACTTGCTAGAACGCCAGTTCGTACGCTATTACGATAAAGCGAAAAAAATGCACGGTGTTACAGGCCAAAACATGTTGAAATTGTTGGAATGCCGTTTGGACAACCTTGTATATCGCATTGGCTTCGGTAACTCCATCCGTCAAGCACGTCAAATGGTAAACCATGGCCACATCCTTGTTAACGGTAAACGAGTTGACATCCCATCCTACCAATGTAAAGTTGGTGATGTGATCGAGCTTCGTGAAGCTAGCCGTGACAACGAAATGTTCAAAGTGAACTTCCAAGAACTTCGTTCTTTTGAACTTCCTTACATCGAAAAAAATCTTGACACTTTCCAAGGCACATTAACTCGCCTTCCTGAACGTGAAGAACTTCCTATCGAAGTAAACGAGACACTAATCGTCGAATTGTACTCCAAATAATAGGATACTACAGCAGCCAATCTTCGGATTGGTTGCTTTTTTAGGCTCTTTGTCAAATGTGGGGGCTACTCATTTAAAAGCTTCTAGCGCTAGCTATGGAAATAGCTAGCGCTATTCTTTTTGCTTAACATAAGTATACGAACTCTAAAGCGTTCAAAATGGCGTAACCCATAACTTATTCTCTTTAATACTTTAATTTTGTTATTACAACCTTCAGTAAATCCATTGGAATATGGTAATACAAAGGCATTGACAATTTGAGGGAACCAATTAGTAAAAGATACTTTAAAATTGTTAAATTCTACTAAATGGCTTCTTTCTACTATGTTCAGCCATAACTGTAAATGTCTTTCGATGTTATGAATGCTAAAGGTTTTAAATATCTTTCTAAAGGCTAATCTAAGTCCATAAGCAATTCGTAAATCATCAGAGATACGTAATATTTCCTGTAGTTTTATTTGTTCGCTTTCAGTTAATCTGTCAGGATTTTTCATAAGTATTCTTCGGTTATGTTTGAGCATTTTAGAATGTGCTACTAATATCTTTTGCTCTCTCTTGCGTACTCGTTCTACAGCCCAATCTACTAAGCGACATATATGATAGCGATCAGCTACAATATGTGCATGAGGAAACATAGTTTGCATCACTAACTTAAATAACGGAGACATATCCATAATAATATATGTAACTTGTTTTCTAGCTTTTCTAGAAAAGCTAGAAAAATACTGAATTAGTGCATTAGTATCTCGTTTAGGTAAAATATCTACGATAGAATGATTCCTTACATCTGTAATGATAACTTGGTATACTTGACCTCCCGCATTACCTTTATACTCATCGATACCTAATACAGTAGGTAGATTCTTTGGCCTAGGAATAGCTAATTTAGAACAATATCGAATGACTGTAGATACAGAAATGTCACTGCGCTTAGCCATCTCGGTAAAAGACCCTTTTTCACTAAATTGCCTAAATAGATATTCCATATTACTTTTACTAATTTGCAAATAACGGCTAACAAAAGGATTCTTTTCTATGAAAGTATGATGACACTCCTGGCATGTGTAGCGTCTTTGTAAATATGTAGCAGTCACAGGATGATGTTGTATAACACCAAATTTAACCTCCCTAGATCGTTTACCTTTAGACTTTCTAGTACTCTCTCCACAATGAGGACATACTTGTTCAGCTACCGGCATCTCAAGAGTAAAGTGAACAGAACCGTCCTCATTTACTCTTGTATGTTTGATATATTCCTCTTTAATTTTAAAGATAATTTCTGTATAATTAACTGTAGACATATATGACTCATCCTTTCTTAATTGTGTGGTTACTTTTATGATACGGTATGAGTCTGTATATGTCTATTTTATTGCAACAAAAAATGTTGGCGACTACTCTTATATGAGTAGCCCCAACATTTATTATAGAGCCCTTTTTTATGCCCTAATGGTTGAAATTATTATGAGTAGTTTATATAATGAAAGTATATATCATTTATTATGTGTTAAGCGAGGTGCGATTATGAAAAAACTGTTTCTTCTACTAACGATTTTTTCACTCTTTACAATATCAGCATTTGCCGTTTCATTAGATGAGCTGAGAAATTCACCTGAAAGATATAAATTAATTGTTTCTAATCCAACAACGGATCAATATGTTGAGATACCTTCTATTAACGTAGTTAGATACAGTCCACCGTATTATGTTATTAATTCAAGAACACATATAGTTAGGTATGAAGATAATATAATAACTTCTATCGATATGACGTATTTTTATGATTATAATCAATCTATTGCTTCCTTAGCAAATAAGGTCTATACAGGTGAGGAAGTTGTAAAAAGCTTAAAAAATGATAGTGGTATAAAATTCCAAATGAAAGGCCGTATATCTTTTAATTATGATGGAAGTCAAATAGGTACTTATACTAAATATAGCTTATCTAACCCTAAATATGGTCCCCAAAAATCTGATATAACCTCCGCCTCTTATGACACTGCAGCATTCACTTTCTACAAGGCCTACAATATGTATTTTAATCAACTGTTTGATGAAGGTTTATTCGAAAGGTAACCACTATGTCACAAATTCTCTTATCAATTTTTTACTTTATCTTAGCCGGCATTGCCGAAATCGGCGGCGGCTATTTAGTATGGCTCTATCTGAAAGATGATAAAAGCCCGTGGTATATGCTCGCTGGCGCTATTACCCTCATCATTTATGGTATTATCCCTACTTTACAGGAAGCGCCCTTCGGCAAGGTCTATGCAGCCTATGGCGGTATCTTCATTGCCCTCTCCATTTTATGGGGCTATTATGTAGACGGCATTACACCCGATCGATATGATATCATCGGCGGTATTATATCCATTATTGGGGTACTCATTATTATGTATTATCCTCGATAGTATAACTCCCTAGGCTTCCACCTAGGGAGTTTTTGTGCTTCTGTAAGGCCCATATTCTTTGACCTATATCCCCCTAGATACAAAAATCTCCAGCACAGCTTCAACGCTACGTTAGAGATTTTTATTATGTATTAAATTTTTGGTATTATACATTTTTTGATTCATTGTTATCTTATACTTTTTCTAACTTTCTCTTATTATTTTGAACTAGCTTTGATAGAGGCCGAGGTACCCTCCATTCTTTACGTTCTAGCCAATCATTCGGAAACCCCATCATTTTAGGATTTACATACTTACTATGTAAAATTAATTCTTTTATAAAATACACAAATGGATATTCTGGATCTATTGATTTTAAAATTTCAGACATAACAATAATAGTATTATAAATCTTACTATCCAATTTTGATGAATCTAAACTAGAAAAAATAAGTCGATCTTGTAAGCCTCGAACTGGCATAAATAACAATGGTGTCCTTTTATTCCAAAGTCGCCCATTATGTGCACATACATTTCTTACCCACCTCAAATGATTAAGTATAGATAACATCGGTCTATAATCAATAGAAAATATAGAAAAGATTGCTCTCTTATCACTTTTTGATTTTATACCATGAATCCAATTCAAAAGTTCACCTAACGTAAGAAATAATGCAGAAACCCATATTGGTGGCGTCGAAAAATCTTTATATTTTTCTCTATAATGCTTTGCAAACATTTCATTACTTTTTTGATAAGATAGAACTAACTTATCAAAAGCTGTTTTTGTAGAACTCTCTTGACTTGGGCTACATATTTCAGCTTTAAATATATTAGCATCTTCATGAGGATGTGATGTATTATAATGAGTAGCTAAATACTGTGCCCACAATGCTTTTACCGCTATCTCTATTTTTTCAATTCCAGTCAATATTAAGCGTCTAAACTTTTGATCAAATATATAGGTCTGCTTTACCTGAGTCCATGTAGTACCTTCTACAAATGTATGAGTTCTAGGTACACAATTAGGATATCGTTCTTCATACATCCACCAATATCCACTTAACCTATAATACCCTACAGTTTTTAACCAACATCTTAAATCATGTTCATCAGAAATATACATTCCCCGTTCTTTTAATTGCTTTATCTGCTCTTCAATCGTTGTAGGACGTTTTATACTATTACAAACAGTCATATAGCAACACCTCTTATCGATATAAAAAGACCCATCCTGGTGCGCTGTTGTCATAAAACTCTGAAGCGTGATGGGTACTGTTACTATTATAGTATCATAGCTTATACTTCTTTTCAATCTTTTTTCACTTTTGTAATACAAAAATCTCTAGCACAGCTTCAGCGCTACGCTAGAGTTTTTTTATTATGTATTAAATTTTTTCACCATAGAAGATCAATTCTTCATCTTTCACAAGAGCGTAGGAGCGTGTACCCAGTCCCATGCGATCCGCACGAAGTAAGATGGCTTGCCATTCGCTGTTTGGGGAAATATCCTTGAAATAATCCCATGTGCGTTTTTCCACTGTGCTCAACACGCCGTTTTCTACTGGTGTAGCTTGAGTGATAATATCGCCCAAAGCCTCATCCATAGCTACCATATCATAAGATACGACAATGCCCAAGTTGCCTACGATTTCATTGGTCGCACCAGCCTCTTTCAACTTGTCTTGGTTCACATAGTCGGCTACGATGTCCATCGCTACCCCTACGTGAAAGCGTTGACGATTTCGAGTGGCAGCTGCTGCATATTCCGCCACCGCTTTATGATGTTCTGTTCCCGTTAAGGATACTAACTCACGACGACCTTCTAAGCTGGCAGAATACCAACCTGTATTGTTCACGGCGCCAGAGAATCCACTGTATTCATTAGCTTTTATATGATTCACGGAAATGACCACATCGCTAGTAGCAATACGTTCATCGATATAGGCTGCTTTCACAGATTCACCATCAGGAATGATCACCTCACGAGAATTGTTGCTAGGCTCATCTACATAAATCACCGTGCCCCCTTCGGACTCAATGCGGTCTTTCATGTACGCCACTACCGTTTCATAGGCCTCATAATCACTGTGCAAATCATTGCGAAGTAAGGCCACTCGTTTGCCCTCGTAACCAATTTCCTCAAAGCCAATTTTGCGCAATAAAAATTCTAATCGTTTATGAATTAATTCTTGATTAATCTCTTGCAAAGGGGAGTAATATACTTCCATATCATACCTCCTACAACTATGTCATTTTGTAAAAAAGGGCTGCATCAACTGATACAGCCCTTACCTTGGCGGAGAGAGGGGGATTTGAACCCCCGCGCCAGTTTCCTGACCTACCGCATTTCGAGTGCGGACTCTTCAGCCACTTGAGTACCTCTCCGTATACGACGGCGTTCTTTGAAAAAATCTTTCATCATCTGACTGCATTCCTCTTGCAATACACCAGCCAACACCTGTGGCTCGTGATTTAGATTCGGATGTGAAAGTACATTAAACAAAGATTCTACCGCACCGCCCTTATAATCGCTACTACCATAGACAACGCGATCAATGCGGCTGTTAATAATGGCACCAGCACACATAGGGCACGGCTCTATCGTAACATAAAGCGTGCAACCGGTCAACCGCCATCTTTCGAGCAGCGCATTTGCCTCACGAATGACTAGCACCTCTGCATGGGCTGTGGCATCATGGTCCACTTCACGACGATTGTGATGACGGCTGATAATCTTGCCTTCATGCACTAACACCGCTCCAATAGGAATTTCTCCCATACCATAGGCCTTACGAGCCTCCACGAGAGCCTCTCGCATATATTCTTCATCTGTCATACTTTCACTTCCTTTCGAACACTCATACACAATAGCATACCATACTTTCATCCAATCGTCACTTGTTTCGCTATGTAGCCTGTGGCGTTCGTAGTTAGCATAAGGGAAGACCGTAACACACCCCTTCTCAAACTATACAGTGGTTATGTTTGTTCAGGTGTGCGTTACGGTCTTCTTGCATTTGTGTGATCAAGATAGAAAGGGACGCCACAAGGCTGCTACTCGTAATGGCGTTCCTCAGAGAAAATGTAAAGCAGGGTTTTCTATTACGATGTATTCTATTAATTTATGGTATAATAAAAGGTATATGCAAACTGATTTATTACATCTACTGAGGTGAACGATTATATGGAACAACGAGCGTTTAGTAAAATCAATGTGGGCCTTGCCATCACGGGCAAACGTGATGATGGGTACCACAACATAGACACGATTTTTCAATCTATTTTCTTGGGGGATTCCCTCTATTTCGCGCGTCATCATTCGGTTGTGTTCTCCGGCGATGCTCCGGATCTACCCTATTATATGACCCGCTTAATTCCCTATACTGAAAGTAATATCGCTATGAAAGCGCTTCGCATGGTACAAGACTATACAGGCTGTCAGCAAGGGGCTGCCATTCATCTATTAAAGCGAGTGCCCCCAGCAGCAGGCCTTGGTGGCGGTAGCGCAGACGGCGCTGCTATGCTACTGGGTCTCAACAAATTCTGGGATCTTCGCTTAACAGAAGCAGAATTACTCTCCATGGCATCTAAACTTGGATCCGACGTACCATTTCTATTGAAAGGCGGTACTGCTCGTGGCACAGGCCGTGGTGAAATCTTAGAATCCTTACCTACAGGGCCAGCGCAATGGCTCCTCATTGTGAAGCCTGAGATTAGTATCTCCACGGCAGAGGCATACGGTCATTTCTCTGGTTCTTCTCGTGTCACCACATCCACGATGGATACCGTCACAGAACATATAAAAGCGAAGGAGTTTCGTCAAGCTTTCACAGCTAGCGACAATACCTTTGAAGAGCTTATCTTCCCATTGCACCCTGAACTTGTGGCGTGCAAGCAATTCTTTGTAGACCGTGGATTCCCTACGATCATGACGGGCAGTGGTCCCACAATGGTAGTCCTATTGGAAAAGGCCATGGAAGCCATTCGTTTGCAAGAAGAAATCAAAACAGCCGGTCACAACTGGCTTTCACTAATTACGAAAACACATGATGAGGAGGCACTACCATGACTGCACCACGTTTACAACCCATCCGTTTAGACGCGTACAAACCGCTTCGTGAAATTGTGAGCGATGCCTTGCGCCAAGCCATCCGCGACGGCATTTTACCCCCTGGCGAGCGCCTCATGGAGATTCCTCTTGCGGAAGAACTTGGCGTCAGCCGTACACCCATTCGGGAAGCCATTCGCATTTTAGAGCAAGAAGGGCTTGTGGTAATGATTCCCCGCCGTGGCACCTATGTGGCAGATATGAGTTTGAAAGATATCACCGAGGTGTTTGAACTTCGCTCCATCCTAGAAGAATTGGCGGCGGAGCTCGCAGCGGAGCGCATTACTAATGAAGAAATCGAAACTTTGGAGCAGCACCTTGTGGAAATCGGGAACTACATGAACGAAAAAAATCTCGACAAAGTTGTACAAGCTGATATTCTATTCCACGAAATTCTCTATAAGGCATCTCGCAACGATCGTCTCGTAGAAATGATTCACAACCTACGAGAACAAACATTGCGGTTCCGCACCTTATCTATGAGTCAAACAGGTCGCCTCGCCAAGACTTGGGACGAACATCGCCAACTAGTGGAAGCTATCTCCGACCGAGATATAGAACGAGCGCGCCATATTGCTCGCATCCATATGGAAGAGTCAGAAAAAACATTGCTCGCTGGCATGCAATTACAAAGTCATGAAGAGTAACTTAGATAACACAACATCAAATAACAAAAGGGTCCTTTCGGACCCTTTTTAGTTATATTAGAATTTGTACGTCATTTGTACGGTAGAGTAGTTACCTAAGCTAAAACGTTCTGGTCCGAATAATGTATCTCGTTGTCCGATACCTTTTGCACCAAATGTATAACTTGCTTCTACTAACCAGTTTTTCGCCGGCACATAGGAACCACCTAATGTGAAGCTTTCAATACCATCTAAGTAACGATCAGTTAAACCATTTGTACCATTGCCACCGAAGAAGGAGCCATGTTCAAAGTGTTTATAGTCCGCATACATAGACCAAGTTTGCGGTCTTGCAATATCCGCCATACCTACTTGTGCACGCATTACCCAGAAGGTAGGAGTGCTACCCATTGTATGACCCAAGACAGCGAAGGCATTCGTAGCTGCATTGTAATCATATGCTGTTTGACCATTCAAATGTTTACCTAAGTTGGACAAGTTTTTACCATAGTCAAAGGATAGCATTGCGCTCTTGCCTAGAGTATATCGTGCGCCTACAGCCAATACATTGGCCACTTGGTTATAGCGATATGTTTCATTGCCTTTTACGCCAGCTGTTTCTTTTGCCGTTTCAAAGACTACATCACGATTACCTTGAGAATGTAAGTACCATGCAGATACGCCCAAGTTAGGTTTCACTTGTTGTTTTACTTCCACAAAGAAAGCTCGTTTAATGCTTGGCACTTCTGCGCGATCAAGAACATAGCCTTGTTGTAATACATGAACGCCTGTCGCTTCTCCTAATGGTACACGAGGGAATAGACTACCTTTTTCAGTAAATCGTAAATCTGAAGTGATTTTGTTCGCATAGGCTGCTACTGGTGCTACTAGCCCTTTATTATCAACCCCGTCAGCAGGCAATGTATTTTCTTTTTCTAAGGTTGCCCGTAACACATTTTCATCCACAGTACCACCTACAATATCGGTAGCCGTAAATGGAGGACGGTTGATATTCTCCGTATCATCTTTAATTTTATCATTGTAATAATCTACAAGCCAAGATGATAAATCCTGTTTTTTCAGTAACTCAAAATGTTCTTTTTCTGCGTCCGTGAAAGTGCCATTCGCACTTTCTTTACCTCGATAACTTTCTAATGTGCCTAGGCCTGTTGGATGAGCCGCTACAAAGTCAGCCAATTTTTTATTTACTGTATCTAAGTCTCTTTGTTTTTCATCTCGAGAAGCTGTATGAGATTTTAAATCATCCACTGCATAGCCATATTCTTCTTTGGCACTATCTTCTGCACTTTTGATAGCTTCTTTGATATTTTTATTATACCGTTCGATTAAAGTGGCTCCATGCTCTGCCAAGAATTTTTTCACAAATTCACTGCCATCGCCTTGGATCGGTGCATCATTGTCATAACTATATCCTAAAATATCTTTATTCAATGATGGGTATAAGTCCGCTGACATGGTTCTAGGGAATGTTTGTGACGCTGTAGCATATTTATCCGTATCTGTACTATAGAATGGATACGTACCAGTTTCTGTCAGATATTTAACACCTGCCTCACCTACTTTTTCTGGTGCTTTTCCAGTAGCTGGATCATAGGTTTTTGTATACCCATACACAGCTTTTGGAATGCTGATATAGTATTTTGTTTCCTCAGACTTCAAGTAGTTTGGATACGCTTGTTTCGCCCAATTGTAGTACTTACGAATCGTTTCGTATTGACCTGCTACATCGCCCACTTTTTCACGAACCGCTATGTTCATTGGCTTAAATGGTTTTGTTAGTTTCAAGCCTTCTACACTATTCAAGAACTCATTCACTGTCAATGGACGTTCCATAGTTTTGTAGGACATTTGGGTATACGCGGAATCCGTAATGCCTGTATTTCTAGAGAAATCACCATAGCCGACACGAACTTGCGTATTATCTTTCGTCCAAACGGCACGCACACCATCAAAAGTTTGGTTGAACCAGTAGCCAGTTTCCCCTAATTGTTCTGGTAAACGTCCTACAGAGAAATCCCAAGCTTTTTCTTTTCTGGTGATATTTGCTTCTTCTAGTTTCACTTTATGAAGGCCACGATTGGTTTCCATCGTATCTTCTGTCGCATGACCGGCATGACCGCTGGCGCTAGTGATAACTTTCACCGCCGTTTTGTCATTAATGCGGCCTTCTACGCCCACTTGTACTTTTTGTTCCCAACCACTTTCAGACGGATCTTGCATATTTTTCATAGCAGAACCAATAGCGGATGTTAACGTAGTTCTTACATCTGGACGATTTTGACCTTCCATATAATGAGTACGCCATGCATAGTCACCTACAAAACGCAGGTTAGATGCCTTAATATCGTCAAACGGTCTAGTAATGAATGCCGTAAAGTCTACAGGGCCCAAATCGACACTGGATATCTCTTTGCCTGTTTGGTCTTGTAATACTTTGTGAACATGTCCATCACTGCCAATTTTAAAGTTAAGGCCAACACGATATACACGACCTTGCATAGCTCGGTCATCATCGCGGTAGTTAAACAAGTTGTCTACACCAATATAGGCTTTCATATCATTGCCCCAAGATTTTTGAACAATGAAGTTCCATACACTATATGTTTTAGATTGATACTCTTGTTTTTTACCTTCTTTAAAGTATGTATCAATATGGGAAATATTAGGATTTTCATTCTCTGCTGGGCCATAGGAATCGATGAAGTTACCATTGCCTGCTAAGGAACGACTATCCAACATGTTCATATACAAATTGCCATACAAGGATGCATGCAAGCCAGAATCTTTATCATCATAGTTGATGCCTACATCAATTTTATGCTGTGGTTTATCCAACAACTGTTTCGGCAAGGTTGGATCCGATTGGTTTTCGGTATGCAAGAAGGTATATCCTAATTTACCAGACCATTTTTTGTTAAAGTTATGTTTAACTTCTGCCTCTAACCCTGTAATGGATACTTTTCCAATGTTTTTAAAGCTGTAGATCATGTCTGGAGAATGTTGATATTTTTCAGACCCCAAATGCGTCCGTTCATTATACTCTGGATAGAAGTCTAATAAATGACCTGTGAAGTAAATGGAATGGTAATCACGGATACGATTGTGGAAGGCGCTAGCACGGTAGGATGTCGTTTTATTTTCATGTTCCCAACCTACATCTACATTGATGGATTTTTCAGGCTTTAAGTCAGGATTGCCAACCCAGTACCACCCCATTCGAGCTGTACCGCCACCAAGACCACCACTCAATGGGTTACCAGAATACATTTCCCAGTTGTAATATAATTCACCCATACCTGGCTCATTATAACTCGTACCAATATTCGCTTTCAAACGATTATGCACGTCCCCACGTAAGTTATGTAGCATACCTACATTGAAAGTCAAATTGCTACCGAATAGACTGCTGTGGTCTAGACGCACAATCGGCGTGATCGTAGTGTTTTTATTCACTTGCCAATCATCTTGTACATATACATATTCTTTTTGAATATCTGCTTCGCCTACCGTCACACGATTGTGTAAGGCATCTCCTTTTTTGAACTGTACATTATTCAGTTTCACATCGTATGATTTACCATTGATTTCCATAGGCTTGCCCGTATAGTAGTAATACACGATGGTACTTTGTCTAATACGGGATTCACTTGCATTGGCAGCTTTAATCTCAGGATTTTGCTCATACAACTTGTTTACTAACTCATTAAAACGATCTCTCGTTTCGGACGTAGTATGATCCAAGAAATAGGAAATGCGGTTATTACTATTCATGTGAGAACCTTCGATTTCTTTTGGTACATTGTCCACTAAATCAAAGGCATGTTCTTGGCTGAAAAATTCTTCATACGTAAAAGAAGGTAAATAATCCTTGCCTTGTACACCTTTTTCATAGCCATACCACTCTTTCAAACGGTTCCAATATGGCGTGCCATCTGCATCCTTTTCAATCGGATAATCTTCCACACGAGATGCCACTTCATGCGTGATTGGATCTTCTTTCAGATGTTTATCATAATCCCATGGGTTGATGAACTGTTTTGTCGTTTTAGGCGCACTTTTTAAACGACTACCGCTACCTTTTTCTTTTTTGATACCAAATCCAGTATTGACGAAATGCTTGTCATTGACAGCAATATGAAAGTCCGAATGGACGTCAAATTGGGAATGATCAATAGTATCCACTTGATTCAATTCATTGGCACCAAAGAAAGGTACATGACCCACTGTATTGGTTAAGGTTACATCATTTTCTTTCAATTTCGCGTAGTTTACCTCTACGTCCCAATTGATTTTTTCTTGATTTTTAGCATGCCAACCGATACTATATTGGTTTCGTTTGATACTCCGTTTAAATTGCACTTCTGGGGCCATTAAAGAGTTAGACCCCTTATTAAAACGATGCAATTCTTCTTTATGTTGGTCCACACGAATGTCTACCCCATGGTTTTTATTCGCTTGCCAATGAGCACTCATACCAATATTAGATTGTTCTCCAAAGTAGCGCAAAGAGTTCTTTGCAAAGACAGTCATATCGTCATGTGCTAATTCTACGCGCTTTCTTGGGTTCACTGCATACACAGGCATCACATCACGTTTACTGCCATAAATGGCCATATTAATATTGCCAATTTTACCTGTATCTGCACGCATAAAGAAGTTAGAATATGGCATAGAACCTTTGTCACCTTTTGTGCGCAAAGATTCTACATTAAATTGAAGTCCGCTCTTCTTTGTTGGCTTCTTCGTCACTACATTGATGACACCGCCAATAGCACCCGAACCGTATTTCGCAGAGGCTGCCCCTTGGACCACCTCAATATGGTCTAAATTTTCTGCCCCTAGGCGCATCAACTCATCGCCTTGCCCTGCATATTTAGCAAACTCACCAATAGCTGGTTGTCCATCAATTAAGATCAACGTATGACGAGGGTCTGCACCACGAATGGATACGCCTACGCGCCCCATCTCATCTACGGTACGAGATACACCCGTTTCATGGAACACTACATCTTCTACATTTTTAGCTTGTTTTGCTTCAATGTCTTTTTGCGTAATGATCGTCGTATGCTGCGTTTCATATTGCTCCGCCGCTTTCAGTCTATCTGCTTCTACGTATACGGCATTGTCTGCTGCTGCGCCGTGGAACATACCCATCCACGCCATAATAGCGCCGTATAACAATACATATTTACTGGTCTTTCTTTGATACATCGTAACACCTCATATAAAAAATAAGTTTTCCTATATACGATGAAGCTACCAACCCTCACGCATATACCAGATTTTGATGCCCGCAAGGTTTTCTTTTGCAAATGAAAGAAACCAATTTATTTACCTACACACACTTTAATTTGCCCATTGTAAACCGTTGCAATAGTCTCCCCTTAACTATATCTATAACGAGAATAAAAGTCAACTAAAGTTTCATCTTTTATTCATTTTTATATTAGATAGTATTCAAATTGCCCCATTATAATAGTATATTTAATTCCATTAAAACCTGCTTATATATAAGAAACCAAACTATATATTGAAATTATATATCAATTCTTTTTCTTTTCAACGATTACTCCAGAAACACGAAAAGAGGAATGGCACTATTTACTCAGTCCATTCCTCTTTTTACGCACTATGTAATTTACGAATAGAGTTCCCCTATCAATACAGTGTACTTATGGTCTAACCTTTATTTCCCACTCATATATTTCGCTTTAAATGCCGCCAATTGCGCTTCTTCTAATGGCATACCCTCGCCTTGGAAGTGAGCGATGCTTTGTTGCATTTCTTCGTAGGCTGTTGGCACAATTTTTGTAAAGCGATCTTTATACAATACCCAGTTTTCTAACATATGACGACCTTGTTTAGAGTTCGTATGCAATACATGTTGTTGTACTAGCTCATGGATTCGTGCTAGATCACTTTCACTAGGTTTGCGAAGTTCCACAAGTCCTGTATTACAGTAGCGTCCATCTAGATCAAGCACGTACGCATAGCCACCGGACATGCCGGCCCCAAAGTTACGGCCCACACGACCAAGGACAAGGACCTCACCGCCGGTCATGTATTCGCAACCATGGTCGCCCACACCTTCTACAACGGCTGTGATACCGCTATTACGAACGCAGAACCGTTCCCCTGCGACGCCATTGATATAGGCAGCACCAGAGGTAGCCCCATAGAATGCTACGTTACCGATCAAGATGTTTTCATGCGCCTCGTAGGTCGCCGCCTTTGGTGGGTACGCAATGATAGTACCGCCGGACAAGCCTTTGCCAAGGTAATCGTTGGCATCCCCTTCGAGTTCTAATGTCATACCATTCGGAATGAAAGCGCCGAAACTTTGACCTGCAGAACCAACGAAGTTCAATTTGATGGTATTCTCTGGCAAGCCCGCTTCGCCGTAGCGACGAACTACTTCGCCACCAACCAAGGTACCTACTACACGATTCACATTGCTGATAGCCAGTTTAGCACGAATTGGTTTTTGATCATCCAAGGCAGGACGGCACATTCGAAGTAATTTTTTCATATCCAAGGTGCGTTCCAATTCATGGTCTTGATCGATGTTGTGTAAATGTCCCACAGACGCATCTGTATATGGTTTAAACAAGATTCGTTTCAAATCCACACGAGACAATTTGAAATTATCGTCTTGTGAGCGTTGGCGCACTAAATCGATACGGCCTACTAACTCACGAACACTGCGGATCCCTAAGCGAGCCATGATTTCGCGCAATTCCTGGGCGATGAACTTCATCAAGTTTTCCACGTATTCTGGTTTACCTGTGAATTTAGCCCGCAATTTCTCGTCTTGTGTGGCCACCCCGTACGGGCATGTATTCATGTGGCAAACCCGTGCCATACGACAGCCCACTGCCACTAATGGCAAGGTACCAAATCCGAATAATTCCGCTCCTAACAAGGCTGCGATTGCTACATCATAGCCAGTCATGAGTTTACTATCTACTTCCAGTTGTACACGGTCACGCAAACGGTTCAACATCAAGGTTTGATGTGTTTCTGAAAGTCCCAATTCCCATGGCACACCTGCATGTTTCACTGACGTACGACCTGCCGCACCAGTACCACCATCATAGCCGGAGATGAGGATACTATCTGCTTTCGCTTTCGCTACCCCTGCGGCAATGGTACCTACCCCAGCTTCTGAAGTCAATTTTACAGAAATTGCTGCACTTGGGTTAACACATTTCAAATCATAAATCAACTCTGCCAAGTCTTCGATAGAGTAAATATCGTGATGTGGTGGAGGTGATACGAGCTCTACCCCTGGTGTGGAATGACGAGCTTTCGCAATATCTGGGTATACCTTTTTGCCCGGTAATTGACCACCCTCACCTGGTTTCGCACCTTGGGCACATTTAATTTGCAATTCTTTTGCATGCACCAAGTAATTCGTAGTCACCCCAAAGCGACCAGACGCAATTTGTTTTACTTCGCTGTTGCGGTTGTCTCCATTGGCGTCGAGAACAAAGCGACTAGTATCTTCTCCGCCTTCCCCAGAGTTCGATGTAGATCCTAATCGGTTCATAGCGATCGCAATGGTTTCGTGCGCTTCTTTACTGATAGCACCGTAACTCATAGCACCAGCTTTAAAGCGTTTCACAATGTCTTCCACTGGCTCTACTTCTTCTACAGGAATACCACCACCCACGGGGAAGTTCAATTCCATCAAGCTACGCAAGGTCACATGGTAATCCTCACGAATCATTTTGGAGTATTCTTTGTATGTATTGTAATCCCCTTCGATTAAAGATGCTTGCAATAACTTAATCGTAGCTGGATTGAATAAATGCTCTTCTCCATCTTTCATAGGACCGTACCAACCACCTGGTTCAAGGACTTTCACATTCTCTCTGAAAGCTCGTTGGAATCGTTCCAAGGTTTCATGAGCCACACCACCTAAGCCGATACCGCCAATGCGTGTCGGTGTATTTGGGAAGTAGGTACTAATAAAGTTCGTATTCAAGCCTAAAGCCTCGAAGATTTGAGCTCCATGGTAACTGCGTACTGTGGAGATACCCATTTTAGACATGACTTTCATAATGCCAGACACAGAGGCCTTGATGTAATTCGCTTCTGCCTCTTCTGGTGTGAGGTCACCCAAGCGATTCGTTGCTTGTAGCTCGCGAACCGTTGCTAATGCCACGTATGGATTGATGGCCGTTACACCATAACCTAATAATGTACAGAAATGATGCACTTCACGAGGTTCCCCAGATTCTAAGATTAAGCCCATTTCTGTGCGCAACACAGTGTTAATCAAGTGATTGTGCACCGCTGCCACTGCCAATAAAGCTGGAATCGGTGCATGGTGTTCGTCCACACCACGGTCAGACAAAATCAACACGTTCTGATCAGTTCGAGCCGCTTCCTCTGCATCCTTGCACAAACGGTCGAGAGCGTCTTTCATACCTTCCGCACCTTTGGCAGGATCAAACAAGATGGACAAAGTTACAGATTTCATACGACGGCAATCCAATTGTTTAATGCTCGCCAATTCTTGGTTCGTCATAATTGGAGTTCGCATAGAAACTGCGTACGTACCCACTTTGTTAGGGTCCGTTAAATTACCGCTATTGCCGAGCATCACTCGTGTGGATGTTACCATTTCTTCGCGGATCGCATCGATTGGCGGATTTGTTACCTGTGCAAATAGTTGTTTGAAATAGGAATACAACATTTGCGGTTTGTCAGATAGAATCGCTAGCGGTGCATCAGCCCCCATAGATCCTACAGGATCTTTCCCATCTTTTGCCATAGGGATAATCATGCGTACCAAATCTTCTTGGGTATAGCCGAATACTTGCTGTTGCATGAACAAGTCCCCTACCTCTGGGATACTATCTTCCGTCGCTTGTTGAATCTCCGACAAGTGAATCACATGCTCTTTCACCCACTCATGGTACGGCAATTCTGTGGCTACTCGTTGTTTAATTTCTTCATCAGAAATGATGCGCCCTTCTTCTGTGTCGATTAAGAGCATTTTACCTGGTTCTAATCGGCCTTTCGCACGAATCATATCATCGGCTTCGTTCACTACACCTACTTCAGATGCCATGATTACACGGTCATCGGCAGTCACATAGTAACGAGCTGGGCGCAAGCCATTTCTGTCTAACACACCACCAATCACAGTCCCATCAGTAAAGCCCATCGCTGCCGGACCATCCCATGGTTCCATCATGAAACTGTTGAACTCGTAGAAGTCATGTTTTTCTTGGCTCATCAAGGTATTGCGCTCCCACGGTTCTGGAATCATCATCATGATCGCATGAGGTAAGCTACGGCCTGTCATATGCAAGAACTCAAGGGTATTGTCGAACATGGCAGAGTCAGAGCCTGTATCATCAACAACAGGGAACACTTTTTTAATATCTGGGAATAATGGAGATTCTGCTTTTCCTTCACGAGCATTGATCCAGTTTACATTGCCACGGATGGTATTGATTTCTCCGTTATGCACTAAATAACGGTTAGGATGGGCCCGTGCCCAGCTTGGGAATGTATTCGTACTGAAACGAGAATGAACCATAGCCAAAGCAGAGGTAAAATCTAAATCGTTCAAATCTAGGTAAAAGTTTCGTAATTGCACTGGTGTCAACATACCTTTGTAGACAATCGTTTTAGAGGACAAAGAGGCAATGTAGAAATCGCTACTCATTTCTTTGCTCAATGGGACGATGCGTTTCTCTGCAATTTTACGAATCATATATAATTTACGTTCAAACTCCGCTTGGTTTGTCACCTCTGGACCTTTACCAATAAGGATTTGGATCATCCAAGGACGAATTAATGCCGCCTCATGGCCGACTGCCGTAGAATCTACCGGCACTTCACGCCATCCCAATACGATTTGACCTTCCTCGCGAACGACCTCTTCTAGAATGCGCTTTTGCTCATTCCGCAATGTTTCGTACTTATGAGCAAAGACCATGCCCACCCCATAATCACCTGCAGGTGGTAAATGGATGCCTAACACTTCGCACTCACGGCGGAAAAAGTCATGTGGAATTTGTACTAAGATGCCCGCTCCATCGCCAGTATCCTTATCGGCGCCAGCACCACCACGGTGTTCCAAGCGCTCAAGAATACGCAAGCCATCGTCGATAATATCGTGGGACTTTTTACCTTTAATATTCACCACAAATCCCATACCGCACGCATCTTTTTCAAATTGGGAACTATACAAACCATTCGCTTCCAAATGTCGCTGCTCCTCATGTTGTTTTGCAATGGTACTCATTTCCATCATAACCCTCTCCTCCTGTAGGCTCTCTATTACTACGCTAGCGTACTTAACACTAGGCATACATATACTGAAAGTTCTAATTCTATCTATCAATTAACTGTACCTCGCTATAGTCTAGCTAAATGTTATACCAGCATTCATCTACTATATGCTCACTCTGTAAAGAATTAACCTCTTATGATAATCAGTAACTACATTTCATAATACTCATAAAATATAGTTCTAATTCTATAGAATATAGAACTGTATACTATACTAGCAAAAATTATATTATTTTTCAATACATATTACTTATGTATACATGTATTCTTAAATAATCCATCTCTTTTTACTTCTTATCCCATGACTTCAAACTCATATATTATTGTGTATCATCTATTAACTCTTCAAAATCTATACATTTACTATCATGAGCTCTTTCAACATTACTTTCATCCACATCCTTATATATGCCCACTATGTAAGAAAACGCATAGCTACCCTAAGGTAACCATGCGTTTACGTCATTGTAAAAGTATTCTATTATACGATGCGAACAATCCATCCTTCTGGTGCTTCGATTTCACCATGTTGAATGCCAAGTAATGTTTCGCGCAATTTTGTTAATGTTGGTCCCATTTCATCCATGCCACTTGGGAAGAAGATATCTTCTTCTTTTGTATGCACCATGCCAACAGGAGAAATAACAGCCGCTGTACCACAAAGACCACATTCAGCGAAGTCTTTCAATTCTTCTTTGTACACTTCACGATGTTCCACGGTCATGCCCAAATAATGTTCAGCTACATACATCAAGGAACGACGTGTAATCGATGGAAGAATGCTATCGGATTTAGGCGTTACTAATTTGCCATCTTTCGTGATGAAAATAAAGTTTGCTCCTCCAGTTTCTTCTACTTTTGTACGAGTTTGTGAATCCAAATACATATTCTCTGCATAGCCTGCTTCATGCGCAGCTTCTAGAGCATGCAAGCTCATAGCATAGTTCAAGCCTGCTTTAATATGGCCTGTACCATGTGGTGCTGCACGGTCAAAGTCGGAGATTTGGATTTTCAATGGCTTCACGCCACCTTTGAAATAATCCCCTACAGGAGTACCAAAAATACGGAATTGGAACTCATCTGCCGGTTTAACACCGATAACACTGTTCGTACCCATCAAGAATGGACGAAGATACAAACTACCACCTGTGCTGTATGGAGGAACAAAGTCTTGGTTCGCTTTTACCACTTCTTTCACAGCCTCGATAAAACGATCCGTTGGAAATGGTTGCATCACAAGATATTTTGCAGAATCATGCAAACGCTGTGCATTTAAATCTGGACGGAAACACACAATATGACCATCCTTCGTGTAATAGGCTTTCAAACCTTCAAAAATTGTTTGCGCATATTGGAATACACCAGCACATTCATTGAGGACAATATTCGCCTCATCCGTCAAACCGCCTTCATCCCATTGACCATCCTTGAAATTAGACACATAACGGAATGGCGTTTCTTTATAACTAAAATCTAAATTGTTCATATCAATCTTTGCCATACTGTCCTCCTATTATTCCATACCTGTGAAAGCCGTGAAAGCATACGTATATCTATCCTTCTAGCCCTTCACATCATATGAATATTTACTAATTTGTATTTTATATAAAAACCATTATACACCCAACGCGGAAAATGTACAAGAGTACAGGGTCAGAAGTTCTTTTCAAGCTAAGTTTCTAAACCGCGATATGTGAAAACTTACATTGATTGAATACATATAATCTCATCAAATCTCAGCTCCTTACCTTTTACTTCTTCCCAACCTGTATTCTTATATATTTTTTCTAAAATACTATGTACAATCCAAGCTCCTCCTGATAGATATCCCGCATTAGTAGATTGATATACTTCTATATAAAACCTCTTCGTTCTCTTCATCTACTGACATTTGGTGAAGCAACATAGTAGCTAGATCATGAACCTTTTGTATTTTCTCCACATCAATTTTATAAAAAGAATCTGTAATGGTAGGTACACCCTCTCCACAACCTGTTTTTCGTACATGGTTCCTCAACACACTATCATTCTTCAAGGTACATATATCAATTGCTTTATCCCAACACATTTCATGAAGAATCATTACATCAGCTTTTGCTATGTCCATATGATTAGCATAAAAACTATACACATATTTTTTCTCATTAGGTCTATCTTCCACAATTTTAATAAGAAGATTATCCATCACTGCTGCAGGATTTTCTATTAGCTTAATCCCCTCTATCCGTTCATAATAGGAATCTATGTATCCCTCAACTTGTATCATCACCAATATAGGATATTTCCTACATTCTATATACTTTTGGTCTATCAAATCACTTTCACCTCTATGTATACTACTCCTTCTACCACTCTTCAGTCACATACAAGGTAAACTCCTTTTTCCATGATTCTGGTATAGGCGTACTTTCATAAAACCAATAACATATACAATATTTTATAAAACTCAAGCCCACTCTAAGTGGTACATCATCATAATACTTATCTTCATTTCTACAATAAGAGAGAAAATCTTTTAAGAAACATACAATTCGTTTAGGCTTAGTCGTATCTCGTAATCCTCTAAGCATATATTGTTCTAGTTTATCCAATGAGTCAATCTTACCATTCACATACTTAGACATGGCATGAATAAACACCTCAGTATCCTGTGCGTCTGTTAAGTCCACTACAAATGTATCTTCATCAGTTACTATCTTGTCTCGCAACAAATCATACTCTGATTCTTCCAAATAAATAATTTCATTATGAGGCGGATCTATCGTTTCTGTCCAAGAAGTCTCTTGCACATAGTATAACTTGCACAGCTCTAATGGTATGGATGACCAAGATTCCATAGCTTCTGTTTCAACAGCCCATCTAGGCATAACATTACCAGCAAAAAACGTCCACACCAATAGAGCATCTAAATCTCTATGCATATTAAAAGAAAATATGTCCCTCAAATAACCTAGAACTCCACTTTTTCTTTTCATCGCTATATCCAGATTTCTAAAAATGATATAGAGTTCTCGAACGGGTTCCACTCCTTTAGCATTACCATACAATAGGATATCTTCCAAATGATATAAATTTATAATTCTTTCATCAATGAGAAACTTTTCCTTAACAACCTTGTATATATCATCCCAAGTATCAATATGATTTCCATCAAACTCTATGATCATTCTATGGTCCGTACTATTCTCCATATGCAAAGACCTATACTGCTTTTCCGAAATCGCTTCCATAGAAACTATACCTGCCAATGGATTTCCCCCTTTCTCTTTTTATATTCTAGCAGAAAATTTATACATTCCACCATTTAGTAAGTATATATATACCCTCGATACAACCAGCACTATAAAAAATATATTTTAAAATATTGCGCGCTGTCAAATTAAACCAATACAATAACTCTTTATGTGTCCAATAATAATATCCTACAATCGTATATAGAATCAGCACTAAAGAGTTCCACTTTATCAAATAATTTGTAAAGCCATAACGAACATATATAAAAAAAGCCACGATGAACAACAAGGTACGTATCAGATGAATCACTACATTTGTAAAAACAGTATATCCTTCGTGTTTATATTTCCAACAATACACACATAAAGGAATCAACCCTATGCAATGATAAAAGAAAAACAAAGTATCTTCTGTTTCAGCACCATAATCATGCAATGTATTAAGTACAAGTTTAACTAGTTCAAGCATGATCCACCTCTTTTAGTGGAAATACTAACCTTTTTAGAAATCTAAAAAGACCACTATTACTACTAAATCCAGCTAGTATAAAACATAATCCATTAAAAGGAGGAATGAATATTAAAATCGCCCAAATTGGTGGTATCTGCATAGATCTAAATCGTTTAATAATAAAAAGAAACAACAAATACTGTATACCACCTACAAACAATAATGCTATTACAATTAAAACCTCAAGACTTACTCCATTTTTTTCTAAAATAGCTCCAGGTATACCTACTCCCCAGCCCCATAAAAAAATCCACCATAGACTTTTCCAAAAATCTTTTGCAGTCATAGGTTTATATGGATTGAAAGTATCTTTTATCCTCATTTATATCCACCAATTCTCTCTATAGAATATCTAACAAGCCTAGCCATATATTTCTCAATTTATCTCTAATTATATTTTATCACAACAACTATCCATTCCCCAAAATTGCTCTCATTCGTAGATCATCTCGGGGTATTTCTCTACATTAGATAAACCTAGATGAGCAGGACATGTTCCGGAGCAAACCTACCGTAGGATCAGTTTGTGAAGGAATATGTCCTGCTCATCCCTTTGCCAAAGTCAAGATAAAGCCCCAAGATGGAATAGAATAGAAAAGACTCCTATGGGATGATCCCTATAAGAGTCTTTTCGTCTTGCAGTATGTTGTCATGCTTAGATGACTATATAATAACTT